>JAJDSZ010000012.1 GCA_022827425.1 Pseudomonadales bacterium
ACGGGCTCGACGCCGATCAATTCCCCGGCGGGCAGATTCGCCCATTCGAGACAGGCCTGTACCGCTTCCGGCGTCGGCGGCACGATGGGAAATCCATCCGTCCAGCCGCGGCTGTGGAAGAACTCCTGCGCGTCTTCGAAATTCCCCAATTCGTACTCGGCGGAGTTCAGATTCATTTCCATTGGCGTATTCGCAAGGATGGTGTCGAGGAGCCTCGGATGTATTAGTGTCGCGGAGGTCTGCTCCAACGTAAACCTTCAAAGCGCGCGAAATCCCGGTCAAGCGTGATCCACTCGCAGCCGCTTTCGATTGCGAGCGCGGCGAAGTACGCATCGGGAATCAGGTTTCCAGCCGCTTCCGCTTCTCGGCAAAGACTCGTAAAGATATCCCAGTGCCGCGCACCGGGATTGACAGGCACGCAATGAGGCTGACCATGTACCACATCGACGAAGGCGAGCGCTTCATCGAGCGAGCTTGGCCGCGCAAAGATCCGACGGTGGGTAACGATCCGCAAAAAGCCACTCAATACAAGATTGGAGATTCCAAACGCCTCCCTGGCGTGGAGAACAGACTCGAGCCAAGCGCGGCAGGAGACATGCTCCGGCGCATCATCGCGGTAGGCGGAGACGAGGACGTTGACATCAGGCAGCACCACTGTGCTCGTCCATCAACTCCAGAAGCGCGGTGGAGTCATTCAAGTCCACTCCCGGCATGAGACCCGTCCCGTGAAATACGGGAAGTTCCGCGGGAGGCCGTTTTGCCTCGCGGGGTCTGTACAGTGCTTCCCGCAGCGCGTCCTGAATCGTGGCGGACATGGTTCTTCCCGTGTCGGCGGCCGTTCTCTTGAGCTCCGCGAACAAGTGGTCGTCAATCTGAATAGTGGTACGCATGCACAAAAGCATATTGGCCACGCATATTTATGTCAACCTTACGACCCTTTGTGACCCGTTGACTTGACCGCATGGGTGTCCTGGGGAGGGGTTATCCGGATTCGCCTGAGGGCGGAACCGTATGAGTCTCTAGGTTTGCCACGGGTTCAGCAATTCGAGGTCGAATTGGGAGAAATCCTTTTCATTTCTCGTTACCAGGACCATCTCGTAGCGAATTGCCAGCGCGGCGATTTGCGCATCGGCCGCGGGGGGAGTGCGGCCCTTGCGGTCGCCATCTCCCATCAATTCTCCCCATACCACGGCAGCCGGACTATCGAAAACGAGTATTCGCCCTTCGAATTGGCGCGCAAGATCTTGAGCAATCCAATTTTCAAGCTTGCTTCGTTGTCTGGCGTCCTTGAGTTTTCGCGCCCCCCTCACCAACTCGCCAACGGTTTGCGCCGGAAGAAAAAGTTCATTTGGCGTCCTGGATGCAATCCAGGAAATCACCGACCGTTCCGGCCGCGGCTTGACGGTCTCGCTGATGACATTGGTGTCAAGCAGCCAAGTCATCAATCGAATTCGGCTGTGCGGCCAGTTGAACGATCACGCTCGATATCCAGTTCCGTCTCGGCCAGCGGAGACATGCGGAGAAATTCGACCAGTTCTTTGCCGGTTCGCGCTTTTGGAACGGAGAGCATTGGGTGCAAGGTTTCCCGAACTTGCCGGGCGCCGACGCCGCCGGACCGCAATACGCCGGCGACAGCTTTAATCAGCTTGGCGTCGTTTGCCGGCACCGTAACTTCGACGCGCTTGCCGCCCGTGGCGCTGACCGCTTTGCGATGACGGGCAACGCGACTTGCGGATGTAGGGTTGGATTTCAGATTTTCCACAGCTGCTCGCTATTTCCGGTAACGTTACCGTATCATTAACCAAGAGATTGAAATAGTCAACCTGTAGGCAAATCGCCGGAGCGGCGATTCGGGCATCTATCTCAGGCAGAGTTCCGGGCGATCTCGGAGACCAGGCGGGCTTCGTCGGGAAACTCTCCCGTCTCGTGCTTGGAATACGCCAGTTGCCCGTCCACATGCACGTCGAATCTGCCGCCGCCGCTTTCGATGAGGCGAGCGGTAACGCCGAATCGGTCAGCCAGTTTGGCCGCCAGACTGACGGCCTTGGGTTTGTAGTTTCACTGTACGCAGTAGGCTATCGAGATATCCATGTTTGTCGAGTCTCTCTACGGGTGTTGAGTCACAGGCCGGGAGCCAAGGCTCCAGGCAGTGATTATACCGGTCCCGCGCCCGCGCTGCCGGAATTCATCTCCGCGTAATTCAGGGCAGGGCGAAGACTATCAGCGACGGGCCTTCGCGGGTCAATCCGGCGAAACGGGACATGTCGCCGGATGTCTGCATGGCGTGGCCGATCAGGGCGCTCGCATGCAGGCCCGGCTGGCCGACCACCAGGGCGATGTGCTGTTTCCCGTCCACGCTGTAGCTGATGGGAAAGGAAGCGGCAATGTCGCCCAGGTCCGTGCTCCAGAGAACCTCGCCGTCGGCCTGATCGAAGGCCTTGAACGACTGGTCGACGGCGCCGCCGAAAACGAGGCCGCCGCCGGTCGCGAGCACCGCCGAGGAAGGCGGCATGAACTCGCGGAAACTCCAGGCCAGCTCGCGGGTTTCGAGATTTATCGCCTGCAATCGGCCGATATTGCCGTCGCTGTCGGGCGGCGCCGCCCCCGCAATGGCGGCGCCGGTGCTGAGCAATTGGGTATCTCCCCCGGTCGGCCCTCCCATCATGCAGGTCTCCGCCAGCGGCAGGAAGAGCATGTTGCTTTCCGGATTGACCGACGCCGCAAGCCAGTTGCGCCCGCCGATGGGTTGCGGGCAGATCAGCACGGCACTTTCGGCATTCGGCCGCGCGTTCGGATTCATGGTTTTTACGCCGGTTTGCGGATCGATCGAGGCCACCAGGTTCTGCAATCCCAGATCGATCGAGAACAGATACTCGCCGGTGGCCGCGTCAAGCGCGTCGTAAAGCGCCATTTTGCCCGCGGTGATTACGGCCTTGCGGGGCGAGCCATTTACATCGACTTCAATGATTTGCCGCTCGAATGACCAGTCCAGGTCCCATTGGTCGTTCGCCACATGCTGGAAGTGCCAAGCCAACTCGCCGGTCTTTGGCCGCAGGGCGATCGTCGAATTGGTATACAACGCGTCGTTGCTGACGCCTTGTATATCCACCGGATCGAGCAATGGCGCGGTATGGTAAGTAGGCGCCGGCCCGAAAAAGACCAGGTCGAGTTCAGGATCGTAGCTGCCGGCGACCCACACCGAGCCTCCCTGCCGCTCCGTGCCGGGAATATCGTTCCAGGTGTGTCCGCCGGGATCGTCCGGCCCGGCGACCGTGTGGAAGCGCCACAATTCCTCGCCGCTGCCGGCGTCCAGTCCGACGATGAATCCGCCTTCCGGCACCATCGTCGCGGTGACTCCCTGCACGATCACGCCGTCGGCGAGCAATGGCGCCGCTCGGAGGGAATAGCGGCTCGGGCTTTCGGCGCTGACCGAGATGGCGTGCTCCCAGACGAGTTCGCCGCTGCGGAAGTCCAGCGCGAGCAGGCGCAGATCCAGCGTGGGCACGATAACGCTTTCCCCGTAAATCGCGATGCCGAACTTGCCGTTGAGTCCGGCGGTAGCGTCGGGGCCGGTCTGGTGCTCGTATCGCCACAGTTCTTCGCCGCTACGGGCATCGAGGGCGATTACGACATCGTTGGTGTCCGCCAGGAACATCACGCCGTCGTGCACCAGCGGCGTCGCCATGCTGGAGCCCTGGCCGAGCGGAATACGCCAGGCCTGCACGAGTTGACCAACGTTGCTGGAATTGATCTGGTCGAGCGGGCTGTAACCCGAACTGTCGTATGTCTTGCGCCAGGTGAGCCAATTGCCGGCTTCCGGGTCGGCGAGCATGTCGCCGCCGACCGGCCGCATTTCCGCGAGCAAATCACGGTTTCCACCGTTCGATTGCGCGAATGCGGGCGCGGCGGCGAAACAGGCGCAGAACAAGGCGGCGCCAATCCAATGCTTGTGAAACATGTCTTGTCCTCAATTTCGACGTTCGCAGGTTGCTCCCGGCCCGTTCGTGATTAGCAAATTGTCAAAACGTATACATGTGCGAGTTTTCATGTATACGAAATGTGCGATGCGGACCCCTTGGTGAAAATGGCGGTGATTCATTTCCAGTTTGAGAGCATACATCCTTTCCATGACGGCAACGGCAGAACCGGTCGTATAATCAATATCATCTACTTGGTGACGCAGAAACTGCTTGAGATTCCCGTGCTTTACCTGAGTCGTTACATTATGGAGAATAAATCGCGTTATTACGAACTACTTCAGTTCACGCGGGATACCGGAAACTGGGAGCCGTGGATCTACTTATCGATATGGAAGCCTGAACAGATATAACTGCTCCGGATTTTGTTTACGTGCGTCGAGTGTGGCGATCTCCGGCATCCCCGGCAAGACCGGCGTGGCCTACGCCCTGGACCGGGAAACCGGCGAAACCCCCCGGCTGCATGAACAGCGTGCCCATTGCCGCCATTACGAGAATTGCCGGCTGTCCCAAAAGTCCGTTGACGAAGCTTCTCCGGAGCAGGTAAATTGCCGCGAATGACAATTGCAGGAAATCGGCGTTCCATGCGGCAGAATCTCCTGGCCGCCGCGGTGGCGGTGATCGGTCTGGGGCTCGCCGCGCTCATCGCGCTCACCGGTCCGGAAATCGAGGTGGGCGAGGAGCGGCAAGCGATTCCAACCGTGCCGACCCTGCGCGTGGCGACGGAAACCGTGCGCATGACGGTGCGCTCCCAGGGCGCCGTAGTCCCCAAGACCGAGAGCGAACTCGTGGCGGAAGTGGCCGGAAGGATCGTGGCCGTTTCTCCCGCGATGGTTGCGGGCGGATTCTTCGCCAAGGACGAAATGCTCGTACGGATCGAACCGGTGGATTACGAGGACACGCTTGAGGACTCCGACGCGCAACTGGTCTCGGCGCGGAGCGAACTCGCCAACGCCGAGAGGCACCACGAGCGGCAGCGGGAACTGGCGCTCCGCGAATCCGTCAGCGAGTCCCAGCTCGATGAAGCCCTGAATCGCCTCACCCTTGCGCAGGCGGCGCTGCGCCGGGCGGTGGTGGCGAAGGCGCGGGCCGTACGCGACCTGGAACGCACGCTCCTGACCGCCCCCTACGACGGCCGTGTCCGCGCCGAACGTATCGATGTGGGGCAATTCGTCCAGCGCGGCGAGGTGGTGGCATCGCTGTACTCCACCGAAGCGGCCGAAGTCCTGTTGCCCATCCAGGATGAAGATCTGGCGTTCCTGCCGCTGTCGCTTGGCGAAACCCCCGAGGGCGCGCGACCGACGCGGGTACTCCTCCGGGCTCGATTCGCGGGCGCCGAACGCGAGTGGGAGGGCGTCGTCATGCGCACCGAAGGCGAACTCGACGCCGCGACGCGAATGGTGAATCTGATCGCCCAGGTCGATGCGCCGTACCGGCAGTCCGGCGCTCCCCCGCTGGTGGCCGGAATGTTTGTGGAAGCGACGATCCTGGGCGACCATTACGATGACGTCGCCGCGATTCCGCGCTCGGCCTTACAGGCCGATGGGCGGGTGTACGTCGTGGGCAACGGCGACCGTCTCGAATTTCGCGAGGTGGAAGTGCTGCGCGTGGCGAACGACACCGCCTACATCCGCGCGGGACTCCGCGACGGCGAGATCATCTGCGTGGCGCCGTGGCGCGACGCCATCAACGGTCAACAGGTCCGCCCGGTTGCCGCCGGCGCCGACCTCGAAAGCGGGTGAATATGCAAACCGCCGCGGCCTTGCCGGTCGATGACGAAGTTTCCCTCGATCAGCCAATCGCCAGGGCGCTGGTCTGGCTGGACCGCGAGCAGAACGAAGACGGCCACTGGGCCGGCTTACTTGAGAGCAACTGCTGCATTGAGGCGGAATGGCTGCTGGCGATGCATGTGCTGGATTACCGGCATCCGCGCAAGCCCGACATCGCCGCCACGCTGCTGGCCGCCCAGCGCGGCGATGGCGCATGGGAAGTTTTCCACGACGCTCCGGGCGGCGACATCAATGCCACCGTCGAGTGCTATGCGGCTCTCCGATCGACGGGCATGGCGGCCGACGCCGAACCGCTGGTTCGCGCCCGGCGCTGGATCGAAGCCCACGGCGGCTTGTCGCGAATACGGATTTTCAGCCGCTACTGGCTGGCCTTGATCGGCGAATGGCCCTGGGACAAGACGCCGAACCTGCCGCCGGAGATGATCGCGCTCCCAACCTGGCTTCCCTTCAACATCTACAATTTCTCGTCCTGGTCGCGCGCGACGATCGTGCCGCTCACCATCCTCTCCGCCCGGCGCCTCGTGCGACCGCTGCCGGACGGCCTACGCCTCGATGAACTTTTTCCGCAAGGACGTGAGCGCATGGACTACCGGTTGCCGCGCAAGCAGCCGCTGTTCTCGGTTGGCCGGCTTTTCCTCGTCATCGACCGGCTGCTGCATTGGGTTCAGCGCCTCAAGCTGACGCCGGGGCGCGGCATCGCGGTCAAGACCTGTCTGGAGTGGATTTTGCGCCACCAGGAAGCCGACGGCAGTTGGGGCCACCAGCCGCCGTGGGTATACGGTCTGCTGGCGCTGCACGTGGAAGGCTATCCGCTCAGCCATCCCGCAATGGCCAGGGGGCTTGGCGCGCTCGATGAATACTGGTCCCACGAGCGCGGCGGCACGCTGCATATCCAGGCTTGCGAATCTTCCGTGTGGGACACGTGGCTCGCGCTGCAGGCCGCGTGCGACTGCGAGCGCCCCGTCACGCCAGGCACGGAGCGCGCCCTTGACTGGCTACTCAAGCGGCAGTGTTCGCGCCGCGGCGACTGGTCGAAGCTGAATCCCGAATTGGAGCCGGGCGGCTGGGCTTTCGAGCGGGCCAATACCCACTATCCGGATATCGACGATACCGCAGTCGCATTATGTGTGCTGGCGAGCCTGCCAGTCCGATTGCGCAACCGGACGCGGGTCCGGGAAGCGACCCGGCGCGCCCTGGCGTGGACGCTCGGCATGCAGTCGGCCAACGGCGGCTGGGGCGCTTTCGACCGGGACAACAACAGCCGCATCCTCACCAAACTCCCTTTCAGCGATTTCGGCGAATTGCTGGACCCACCCACCGCCGATGCCACGGCGCGCGTGATCGAAGCGCTCGGACTGCACGGATTTTCGCGCAAGGATCCCGCGGTGGAGAAGGCCTGCCGTTTCCTGCGCGACGAACAGGAGCCCGACGGGTCCTGGTTCGGTCGCTGGGGGGTCAACTATATCCACGGCACCTCCGCCGTGCTGACCGCGCTTGCGGCGATCGGCGAGGACATGAACGCGCCGGGCATCCGGCGCGCGGCCGAGTGGCTGGTAGAGCACCAGAACGCCGACGGCGGCTGGGGCGAAACCTGCGCTTCGTACATGGACCGGACGCTGCGCGGTCGCGGCGAGAGCACGGCGTCGCAGACGGCGTGGAGCCTCATGGCCTTGCTGGCGGCGGACCACCGCGACGATGACGGGGCGGTGCGGCGCGGCCTGCTGTGGCTGGTCCGCAGTCAGCGCGAAGACGGCACTTGGGACGAACCGCAATACACCGGCACGGGCTTTCCGGGTTATGGATTCGGCGGCCGTCTGGCTCCCGGGGAGGGGGGGGATATCGAACGGCTGTCCAGCCAGGGCGGGGAATTGCAGCGCGGCTTCATGCTCAACTACAACCTCTATCGCCACTACTTCCCGCTGATAGCCCTGGGGCGCGCGCGCAAGCGCTTGCGCTCCACCGTCCGAGGGGAGGAGGGGTGAATTATCGATTTTTACCAAGCCTGACGCCCAGGCTCCGCGCCCGATACGCGAACTTCGACAGGGCCGAGCAGGCGCCGGCGATCGACAGAAGAGGCGCGCGGTCCGGCAGAAACTCACCCGAATCCAGATCCTCGATCGCCGCAAGCACGCGGCATAACGAGGTCCCGGTCGCTTGCAGACGTTGCGCGTCGTCCGCTGCCACCGTTCCGGCGCCCATAACGTAAAGTATCAATCCGCCGAGGATGTTCTGCCGGTAGCTGCGCCAGCACTCATCCAGCGTGTAGTCCTTCATCCCCATGCCGCAAACGATCGCATGATAGGTTTTGATCGCCTCGCGTTCGATGCGCCGGCGATCTTCGGTGGCGACGCTGCCGCCCAGGAAGTAGCCGATGTCGTGCATGCCGCAGCCGATGCCGAAGCCCTGCCAGTCTATGAGAGCCAGATCGTCCGGGCCTTCATTGCCGAACATCAGGTTCTCGCAGCGGAAATCGCCATGCAGGAGCCGCGGCCGATCCTTGACCACATGGGCCAGATGGGCGTCGATGCGCGGCCCGAATTCGATGGCCAGCCGCCGTGTTTCGGGCGAGAAGCACTCGCCGAAGCGCTCCAGCACGACGGGAAGCGCCAGCATGTAGACGGTTTGCAGGATGCGCCGCTGTCTGGCGTTCTCGAATTCGCCGCAATGCGCCGCCACGGCCGCGTCCGCCGCGGGATTCTCCCCGAACCGGCCATGGAATCGGGCAATCGCCGCAACCGCCGCCAGCGCCCGCTCCGGTCCCACGCCCGTGACCTGGGAGACGGTCTCCATTCCGTGGAGATCCTCCATCACGAGAACGGATTCCTGGGTGCGCTCGTCGAAATCGGCGTAGTGCAGGACCGGCGACCGCACCGGCGCCTTTGCCGCGAAGTGGCGATAGAACGAATATTCGCGGCGAGCGGTGGCAAACCACCTGGAGAACCACCGGAATGCCGGTCCCAGGTCGCCGGGCAGCTTGACCATCACCGAAGCGGGAGTCGGGACCTTGCCCCCTGCTCCAGTCAGGCGGCAGCGGCAAAGCGTTCCCATCCCGTTGGCCGCGTCCAGCACCTCCACCTCCACGGCTTCGATGGCCGCTGCCTCCGCGGCGCCGCCGGCCGCCAGGGCCCGCTCCATCCATGGCGCGGAAATTTCCTTCGGGCTGGTGATGCGCGGTATCTCATTCATGCCGAAAATCCCTCACTGAATCGGCTGGGCGTGGCCGGTCGGAATCCGGTCGATTACGGCGCGGGCGCCGCAACGCCCCGGCGGCGCGCGATGCGCATGGTGGTGGAATCGGCAAAGTGGCGGGTGGGGAGGTAAATGACCTTCGGAGGCCGGTCGGGATTGTCCAGTACCAGATCGACTTCCCGCAGGATCGAGGCCAGCGTGAACGCAACCTGCAGTTCCGCCAGACTCGCGCCGAGGCAGCGGTGCCGGCCCACGCTGAACGGTTCGTACGCCGCCCGCGCCGCGGGCGTCCGCGGCGCCGCCCAGCGCTCGACATCGAATTTGCGCGGTTCCGGGAAACATTCCGGCAAGTGGTTCCCCACGGTATTAACGATCAGGACCTGCTTTCCCGCCGGCACCCGGTATCCCGCGAAGGCGAACGAGTTGGTCACGATGCGAAAGGCCACGGAGGTGATCGGGTACATGCGCAAGGTTTCCAGAACCACCCGGTGGGTGACATCGAGAACCTTCAGCCCCTCGCGCGATGGCGGCCCGCGCCCGAACATCTCGTCGGCCTCGGCCTGCACGCGCGCCAGCAACCGCGGATCCTTGAACAGTGCATACAGCGCGAAGGCGCAGCAGTTCGCGGAAGTGTCGAGGCCCCCGAAGAAAGGCGCAACGACGTTGAAGAACAGATCCGTTTCCGGCAGCAGTTGCGGGTCCAGCCGATTCATTTCCAGCAGGTGGTCGATCAGGTCCGGTTCCTCGCCCTCGCGCCGCTCCGGCGCGTGCGCGGCGATAATCGTGTCGGCAAGTTCCTTCAGCCGCCGTTCCGCGCGTCGGAATCGAGGCAGCCGTTTCACGAGTTTCGGTAAATATTCCATCATGTGAACCGCAATCAGCGTGTCCAGATAGACACAGAGATCGTCAAAATGATCCCGGGACGATGCGCCGGTGGACACCAGCCCGATCTGTTCGGCGATGATGCGCTTCATGGCGTCCTGAATGCCGATTGGCCGTCCATCCGGCCAACCCGCGACCGCGGACCGGGTTACCTCGTGAACCGCGCCCAGGCGGTTCTCGAAGTATTTTGGGCCATAGCCTTTCGCCAGCAATTTGCGCATGCGCAAGTGTTCCGGCCCATCCAATGCGATGACGCCTTGGTGCGCGCCCATGGCGACGCAGAAGTTGGCCATCAGGTCGGAATTCCGGAAATTCACCGCGGAAGTTTCCTTGACAAACTGGTTGCCTTCCGGACCCGTCAGCACGGTGAATTCCCTTCCCGGCACCCGAATGCGGAAAATCGGCCCGTGGGTCTGGTAGTTTTCGAGCATGAATTCGTGCATGTCGCCGGACATTCGCAGTCCACTGCCGATCAGGGGCAGGCCCCGCACCCGCGGCATTTCCTCCCAGGGCCGAACGGTCTGCTCCACTGGCGCCGGCGCGGCAATGGAGCGTACGCTGTCCGCGACCATGCGCCCCATCAGTTCCAGTCGCGACAGCAGTTGAATCCGCTCCCGCGCTCCGGCGAATTCTTCCGCGGTAAGCATCGCCTCGAAAACCTTGCAGGCGGAGGCGAGCGCGACGATCAGCGTATCCCGCGCGTCGGGAATATCGTCACCGAGCACGGTACGCAATACCCGAGTCTCGATGTCGTCGCGAATCTCTCCGTTGATCATCGGATAGCGGCGCAATCGCGACACGAGCTGCGAGCGGAATATGCCGCCGTCCTCGCCCCGGCTCAAAATCCCCTGCCCGCTGAGTCGGGCGATTGCCTTGCCGAGAATTTCCGGGCTGCGGCGCGCCACGCGGTCGAGCCACCAGCCGGGTTCGCGCGTTTCGGTCGTCGCGGCAATTTCGGTCAGTACGGGATCGAGGATGTCGTCGTTCACCGCCGCCGGGTCGAGTAACAGGAGTTGTTCCGGATCGGTGTCGATGCGGTTTTCCAGCGCCAGATCCATCAGTACGGCGCCGGCGATTACCAGATTTCGATGGTGTTCCGACAGCGAATGACGGAACGTGCCGGTCTCCCGGTCCAGAATCAGAATTACGATCTCTTCTGTTATTGTCATTTTCGGCTATCGTTGTTGTGGGCTTTATTCTCACCCAAAATACAGAGTCGGGCAATCCCCTGTGCGGCCTCGAAGGCCGGAGCGGGGGAGCGTATTACAATCCATGGTCCGAGCAGATATGATTGCGGCGGATGGAGAGTGCTGATTCGCGAATCGTCGCATGGTTCGCCGCCAATCCCGTGGCGGCCAACCTCCTCACGGCCCTGCTCGTGCTTGGCGGCGCCGCGGCGCTGGCGCTGATACCCGTCAAACCCTATCCGGAATTCGACGTGCCGGCCGTGGTGGTCAGCATGGCCTACCCCGGCGCGGCGCCCGAAGAAGTCGAAGAGGGAATCTGCCGGCGCATCGAAGACCAGACAAGAGGCATATCCGGTATCGAAAGGGTTCGCTCCACAGCCGGCGAAGGGCTGTGTACGGTGCGTCTGGACCTGTTCTTCGATGCGGATCATTCGCGGGTGACCGAAGAGGTCCAGAGCCGGGTGCGGTCCATCGACACCTTTCCCCTGGACGCCGAGCAATTGCTCGTTCGCAGGCTGACACTGGCCAACACGGTTGCGGAAGTCATCGTCACCGGGCCGACCGGGGAACGCGCCTTGAAGGAACTCGGACGGCGCGTCCGCGACGACCTGCTGGGTTTGCCCGGCGTCACCCGGGTGAGCCTGGCAAACTCCCGGCCGTACGAGATTTCCGTGGAAGTGTCCGAAGCCGCGCTCAAGCGCCAGGGTCTGACCTTCGACGAAGTGGCCGGTGCGCTCCGCCAGCGTTCCGTGGATATGCCGGGAGGTTCGATCAGAAGCGGGTTCGGCGCGGTGCTGCTGCGGGCGCGGGGTCAGGCGTACTGGGGCGAGGAGTTCGAGAATCTGGCCATTCAGGTGCGGCCCGACGGCACTCGCGTGTTGCTGCGGGATGTCGCCCGCATCATCGACGGTTTCGCCGATACCGGACAGGGGCTGTGGTTCGACGGCAAGCCCGCCGTGTTGCTGCGGATCGAGCAGGTCGGCAGTCAGGACGCGGGAGATATCGTGCGCCTGGTGCGGGAACATGTCGCGGCGAGCCCTTCCCGCTATGAATCTGGGGTGGAACTTGCCCTATGGACCGATGAGACCGCCCAACTCGCCGACCGCCTCGGCATCCTCGTCGATGCGGCCCTGCAAGGCCTGCTGCTGGTCCTGATTCTGCTGATGCTGCTACTGCGGCCCCACCTCGCCACCTGGGTCGCCGCCGGTATTCCCGTGGCGTTCCTCGGCGCCGGGCTGTTGATCTATTTCACGGGCCTGTCCCTCGACGCGGTTTCGATCACCGGTTTCATCATTGCCCTCGGCATGCTCGTGGACGATGCGGTGGTGGTGGGCGAAAGCGCCTATGCCGAGCAGCGCGGCGGCGCCGAACCGCTGGCCGGGGCGGTGCGCGGGGCGCAGCGGGTTCTGGTGCCGGTCACATTCGGCATATTGACCACCATCGCCGCGTTCCTGCCGCTGATGTTCGCGACCGGCGTGATCGGACAGGCGCTGTCGATCGTGGCCCTGGTCGTGATTTGCTGCCTTGCCGCCTCGCTGGTCGAATGTCAATGCATCCTTCCCGCCCACCTCGGTCAGCGCTCGCTGCCATTGGGCGAGTTCGGCGTGGTCATTCTCGCGGTCGCGGCCATCGGCGCCTTTGTCGCCGCCCCCGACGCGCGCACCGGCGCGGCGCTGGCCGTGGCGGCGGCGACCCTGGTGCTCACCGGCCACTTCACCGGCGCGCTGGGTCGGGTCGCGCGCGTTTTCGCCAGGCTCCAGGCGCGGTTTGAGCTCTGGCTGGACGCGATGATTGACCTTCACTTCCGCGCGCTGGTGAGATACGCCTTGCGCAACCGCCGGGTCACGGCGGCTCTCGCGCTGTCGGCGCTGGCCATGTCGATTGCCACGGCCTGGGGCGGGCACTTGCCATTCGCCACGCAGTTCGATTACGAGGGCGACCGCGTTCTCGCGCAATTGACCATGCCGCCCGGCGCCGATGAAGCCGCAACGCGGAACCTGCTGGACCAGATTGAAGACGCCGCGCTCTCGGTTCAGGCCGAACTTGCCGCCGGGCACGGCGGGGCCGTGGTGCTGCACATTCTCAAGGCGATGGGCGGGTATCCTTCCGCCGGCCCCGACCGGTCCCTGACGGCGGTCAGCGAACCGTCCGGGCACCATTTGGGCGAAGTGGCATTGCAGTTGACGCCGGGCGGAACGCGCCCGCTCAGCACCGGAGCGGTTGCCGCCTTGCTGCGCGAAAGGCTGCCTGTTGTCCCGGAAGGCGCCCGGCTCGACCTGGTCACCGAGAATTCCGCCGCCGAGCCCGATATCGATATCTTGCTGACCAGTCACGACCCTGATGACCTGCGCGGGCTCGCCGCCGCGCTGCGCCGGGAATTGTCAAGATATCCGGGAGTGTATGAGGTGAACGACACCCTGATCCCGGGCAAGGATGAATTTGAACTGTCGGTCACGCCCGCGGGGGAATCGCTTGGAGTCAGCCTGCTCGATGTCGGTCGTCAGCTCCGCCAGGCGTATTATGGCGAAGAAGTGCAGCGCATCCAGCGCGGCGAAGACGATGTCCGGCTCATGTTGCGTTACACCGACGCCGAACGCCGCTCCTTCGATTCCCTGCGCGACATGCGCATCCGTTTGCGGGACGGCAAAGAGGCGCCGCTCGCGGCGGTGACCGATCTGCGCCCGCGGCAAGGTCTGTCGGTGGTGTGGCGCACGGACGGCTTCCGCTCGGCCAACGTCACCGCAAGCGTGGACACTTCGGAAACATCGGCCGGCACCGTGTTGGCGAATCTCGATGCCGGATTCCTTCCACAAGCGGTTGCGGACTATCCGGGCGCGGCGTACCAGATCGAATCCCTGCGCGAGCGCGAGCAGACCGTCGCCGCGGTATTGCCGCCGCTGCTGTTCGCCCTGTTCTCCATCTACGCCTTGCTTTGCCTGCCGCTCAAGTCGTACACCCAGCCGCTGGCCGTGTTGTCGGTAATTCCCTTCGTTTGGGTTGGCGCCGTCGGGGGGCACGCATTGCTCAAACTCACCGGGCATGTGGAAGGTTTGTCGGCCTCGTCGGCTTTCGGCATGGTGGCCGCATCCGGCGTGGCCATTAACGCCATGCTCGTCCTGCTGCACGCCCTCAACGAGCGCCGCGCCGCCGGAGACTCACTCGCGCAGGGCCTGGCCGCCGCCGCTGTCTCCCGTTTTCGTCCGATTCTGATCACTTCGGCGACCACCTTCGCGGGGCTGGCGCCGCTCATGTTCAGCCGCGCCGTCGCCGCGCAATCCCTGGCGCCGCTCGCGGTCTCGCTGGCGTTCGGCATTCTGGCCGCGGCCGTTGCGGCGCTGCTGGTGGTGCCGGCGCTCTGGCTTTCCGTAGCCGGCTCGCCAGGGACCGAATCTTGATGCGAATCGCGCCCCGGTGCGATCTTCGCGAAATCGAGTTGCTGGAGATTCACGTCTCCGGCGGCTTCAATTCGCCGGGCACGCGCAGGAACAGCGTGGTAACGAAGGCCAGGGCGGCCAATCCGGCCACCAGGGCAAAGACTCCGCTGAGTGCGCCCGCCAGCGCCGACTCCATCGCATCGAGCAATTGTCTTGCCAACCCGGGGCCATCGGCTCCCAGCGCCGTGAGGCCGGCCCGCAGGCTTTCCGCCGCTTCCGCATTCAGAAGGGCGTCCGGCTCGGTTTTCCATTGTTCGATCCGCTCCGCGGAAATCCGGTCCCGCAAGCGATACGGCACCGAGGCGTCCAGCCGCCATGCGAAGCCCCGCGTCAATATGGCGCCCAACAGCGCCATCCCCATCATTCCGCCCAGCGAACGGAAGAACTGCAGCGCCGAGGTCACCGCGCCGACAATCGAATGCGGCACCGAGTTCTGGACCGCGAGCGAGAAGGCGCCCGCGGCGCCGCCGAAACCGAAGCCGGCGATGACGACGCAGATTTCCGCCACCAGCAGGCTCGTGCCCGGACCCATCCCGGAGAACAGCAACATGCCGCCCGCGAACAGGCCCGTATGCACCGTGGCCTGCGCCCGGTAGCCCCCGTTCCTCCTTGAAATCATCTGGCCCGAAACGACGCCCCCCGCGACCATGGCGACGAGCATCGGAACGAGCAGGGCGCCGGAAAGTGTCGCGTTGGCCCCGTGCGCGGCTTGGAAATACAGCGACAGCATGAGCACGCTGCCATGCAGGCCCAGACTCATCAGGAACATGGCGAGCAACGCCAGAAAAACCACCCGGTGCGAGTAGATCTGCAAGGGCATGATGGGAAACGAAGCCCTGGCTTCGTTGACCAGGAAAGCCAGGGCCATGACCGACCCGAAAGCCAGGGGCAGAACAACCTGCGGCGCCGCCCAGCCGAATTGCGCGCCGCCGATGGAAAGACCTCCCACCACCGGCGCGACGGCCAGGGCCAACAGCACCATCCCGGCAAGGTCCAGTTTCCCGGGCCGAACCGGCGGCTTCGACGCCGGATAGGTTCTGGCCGTGATCCAAAGCAACGGGATGCCGGCAAGGCCGATGAGGACGAACGCCCAACCCCATGAAACCAGATCGGAGAGGACGCCGCCAAGCAAGGGCCCGAGCAACGAAGCCACGCCATAGACGCCGGCGATCATGCCTTGATACCTGCCGCGTTCAGCCGGCGCGAACAGGTCCGCGATGGAGACATAGCAGCAGGTCATGATCATCCCGCCGCCGATGCCCTGAATCGCGCGAAACACAATCACCTGATCAATGGAGGCGCTCGACCCGATCAGGACCGAACCGAGGATGAAGACCGCCATGCCCGCGACGAGAAAACTGCGCCGCCCGAAGGCGTCGCTCAGGCTGCCGACGATGGGGTAGGCGATCGTCGCCGCGGCGAGATAGGAGGTGGCGGCCCAGGTGTAGCGGTCGAAACCCCCAAGGTCGGCGACGATCAACGGCAGCATCGTGGCGACCAGGGTTTGACACAGGGCGGCCAGAAACAGGCACAGCAGCACGCAGATCAGGGCCGTGGTGGCCTGCTTTCGCGGCGGCGGGACAAAGACGTCTTCCTCGGGCACGGTGCTCCGGCGCGGTGAAATCGCGGCATCGCGGATTCGCCGTCCATTATCGCAAGAACCGCCGCGCTTGCCACGCCCACCGGGGAACCTATAATCGCAGGCAGCAACTTTCAGGAGGCAAGCCATGCAACCGTTTGACTCTCTTCGCGCGGCCCTGCTCGCAGCCGCGGCCCTCGGCGCCGGGGCACTGCTTGCGCCGGCAAGCGCCCATCACGCCAGCGGGCCGTTTTACGATCCGGAAAACCGGGTCGAAATCCAGGGAACGGTAACCCGTTTCGTGTTTCGCAATCCCCACGCCTACCTGTATGTGGATGTGCCCGAAGCCGATGGCGAAGCGGTGGAATGGCAAATCGAGCTTGGCGCCCCCATCAGCCTGCGTCGCATCGGCTGGACGCTGGATTCGTTGACCGTGGGCACGGTGGTGAAAGTCACCGGCAACAAGTCCCGGGCCGAGGGCAGCTTTGGCCTTTGTTGCGTGCGCATGACGCGGGAAGACGGCAGCCCCGTGCTTTCCGGCGGCCGGGTTGAAGAGGAGGATGTGCAATAGTGAAAATTTCAGGCGGATTCGCGAGGAGACTGGCGCTGGCTTCCCTGGCGCTGTTGCTGCTGGCCGGCCCCGGCGCGAGGCAGATCGGCGCCCAGCAGACCGGCGGCGGAATTCCCGACCTCGAAGGCATCTGGGACGGATCCCCCCGGGCGCGCCCCATCAATGACGCCAACATGCCCTGGACCGGGGAGAATTTTCCGAAACTCAACGCCCGGGCCTTGGCCTACCAACAGGTCTGGGAAGAAATCATCGCGCCAAAATATGATTGCCAGCCCGCGTCCTCACCGGCGATCCAGTACGACCCCTACCATATGCAGGTCACCCAATGGCCCGACCGGGTGCTGTTCCGCTATGAAAAGGATGACCAACTCCGCACGGTATGGCTCGATGGCCGCGAACCCCGGGCGGAGGAATTCAGCATCCAGGGTTTTTCCACCGGGTACTATGAAGACGGCGCGCTTGTCGTGACCACCACGCATTTCGTCTTCGACATCGTCGGCTTCGATGATTACAACGGCATCCCTTCCTCGTCCCGGAAAGTCGTTCGCGAACGCTACTGGCGCGATGGCGACGACCTCTGGATCACCCTGGAAGTCGAAGACCCGATGTTCCTGGAAGAACCCGTTTCCTACACCGCCCGCTGGATTCCCGCCGCCGGGGGCTACAAGCTGCTCCCCTACGACTGCGACCCGGAAGCCTCCCGCGCCTCGGTCCACTTCTTCCCGTCGCGCTTCGATTGACGCAGCAAATCACAAGGGCCCATAATCAGGCCCACGAAGTCGAAGTGGAGGGCGTGGTCTCAATGTCCAGCGAACGCATACTCGAAGAGCAGACGGTCATGGAAGGCAGCGACAATTATCCGGGCGCAGTTACCTACAAACGCGAGGGCGACCGCATCATCCGGCTCAATGCAAGCATCTTCGGCCCCGGCGACCTGTATTGCCCGACCTGGAACCTGCTCGCCATGGCCGGCATGGTTCCTGAAAGTTGGACACCCCAGTACTCTTATTGGCAGCGGCCCCGGAAACTGGACGATGGCGGCGAAAACGTGCTGGGCTGATTCTTGATTTGACAACCATTCCGGGGGTTGCGAAAAGTGGAGGCGGGGTGCTAAAGTCCGCGCGTTTCCGGTCGAGACAGCCGGAAGTGGGCAAGAAAACGCCAGAGGGTTGTTTGACAATGAAAATTCGCGAAACGCATCATACTGACAGCCAAGCCAAGCCAAGCCAAGCCAAGCCAAGCCAAGCCAAGCCAAGCCAAGCCAAGCCAAGCCAAGCCAAGCCAAGCCAAGCCAAGCCAAGCCAAGCCAAGCCAAGCCAAGCCAAGCCAGGCCGGGTGTCCGCGGTGAGCGGGCTCCCGCGGCGCCGGGCGGGCTTTGCGGCGTCCGGACCTGAATTCCATCCTTCCGCCTCCCGCGTTTCTTCGGCCGGGGAGGGGGGAACCGCCTTTTCCCGGCTTTTCAAGCGCCCCGCCCGGCGCCGCTTGCCCCGGGCGGGGCGCGTCGACGCGGGGGGCCTTTGCCGGGCCGCCGCCGCGCTTGTTCTCGGTGTTCCCCTGCTGCTCGGCTCCGCCGCCGGGGCCCAGACCGCGAGCCTGACGCTCAATCCGACCGAGATCACGATGCCGAACAAGCAGTCGGCGAGCTACTGGATATCGCTGACGGAGGAGAATTCCGGCAGCGTGGTGATTTCGTTGACCTCGGACGACACGGCGACGGCGACGGTCTCGCCCTCGACCGTGACCTTCCTGGCTGGGGACTGGCAAGCAGCACTGCAGGTGACGGTGACCGGCCGGGGCGAGGGCGCGACCTCGATCAGTCACGCGGTGCAGTCCTCCGCCGATCCAAACTACCCGGCCACGACAACGCTCCCCGGGGTGGCCGTCACGGTGGGGGCGGCCGAATCGTTGGGGGACCCGCCCACGGGGCGGGTGTTCCCCATAGGCGGGACAACGCTGCCGGAGGGCCTGGCCGGCGTGGAATTCATTATTGGCCTGTCGCGGCACCTGGCCACCGACGAAACGGTGACGCTGCCGCTGTCCGTCGGGGGCACCGCCACCCGCGGGACGGACTACCGGCTGTCCTGCCGCGCGGGGGAGGCCATCACCTGCAACGGCCTCGACGGGGCCAGTCCCTCGATCACCTTCCATGGGGCGCGCATGCCCTGCAATCACGCATCGAATCGCTGCCGGCGCGGGCTTGGGCTGTCCATTGAGGTGATTGAGGACGAGACGGTGGAATCGAACGAGACGGTCACCCTGAACCTCGGGTTCAAGAACGCGCTGTCGCTGACCTTGAAGGACTCGCCGTCGTCGGTGCAGATGTCCTTCACCTGCCCTGACTGCTTCGCGGTTTTAGAAGGCGATGTAGAAGACTTAATGCAGCCGATCGTGAGGGTGACTCCGATTACGGGCCGTGACATCGCGGTGCCGCTGCTCTACAGGGACATCACGGCCACGGCGGGGGAGGATTACGAGGCCCTGGCCACGGCGACGTTCTTCGCGGATGGCGGCGAAATCAAATCCGTGGACATCCCGTATTTCGGGGACACCGTGTGCGAGGGCGACGAGACCCTGGAGATCCGGATCGACAGCTCGCGGCTGCCGGCCGGCGTGACGGTGGATGCCAGCAAGGCCTCGACGGTGTTCACCATCCGGAACGACGAGGCCTGCGCGTTCGGTTTCACCGAAAGCTCCGCGACCGTGACGGAGGGCGGGAGCGTCAGCGTCACGGTGAACCTCGACCCGCCGCTGGCCGCGGACACGAAGGTGGACCTGACCTGGAGCGATCCGAAAAGGCAGGGCGACACCACGACGGCCCACGGCTACAACCACACCTATGACAGCGTGCTGCGTATCGGTGTGGGCCAGGACCACCATGCGTCGCCCCTGAGGATCACCATCCCGGCCGGCGAAACCTCGCACACCTTCACCGTCCGCACCGTGGACGAGCCGGCCGCGGTGCTGGGGTCGTATTGGCGGGACAGGGAGGGCGTGGTGGTGGAACCGGACGAGACCTTCACCGTCACCATCGGGGACGGGGAGCTGCCGGACCCGGCTTACGTCAACGGCCACCGCGTGTTCACGGTGACCATCGAGGACAACGACGCCCCGGACGCGGACACCACGGCGCCGCGGGTCGCCTCGATCGTTCGCCATTCGCCGTCCTCCTCGCCGACCGCGGCCGACAGCCTGACCTGGCGGGTGACCTTCGACGAGGCGGTGCAAAATGTGGACGCGGGGGACTTCACCGTCTCCGGCACGACGGCGTCGCTGGCGGTGGCGCCGGTGGCGGGG
>JAJDSZ010000091.1 GCA_022827425.1 Pseudomonadales bacterium
CCGGGCGATCATTCGCATCAACGGCATACGCTACGAACGCCAGCTTAATCGCATTCAGTCGGGTGACGAACTCGACGCGATTACCGCGGCGATCACCGGCAAGTACCCTTCGCAAACCACCCGGGCGGGAGTCGAAGCCGGCGATGTCTGGGTTTTCGAAGCGGCGCCGCCGAAGTGAACTGCATGAAGCCTTCCCTCAGTCATTCTGCGCGCAGTCGCAGAATCAAGGAAGCTTGATAACCGACCAGGAATAAATGCATGAAAACATTCTATTGGGCGGTACTTGCCGCCGTCGTCGTCACGATATTCGCCGTCCTGTTCGTTCCCGGCGTGGACGATTTCGTAGAGCAGGTTTTCCAGCGGTATCTGGGCCGCGCGGCGCGCTGAATGGAATCGTTACACGGGCGAGGCATGCCTCGCCCCTACACCGGGCAAACGATAAGCAGGGGCGACGCATGTGTCGCCCCCGGAAATACGAGGATGACGGGCGCGGTGTTCGCGTTTGGGTATGAGCAGGGGCGACGCATGCGTCGCCCGCGGAAATATTAGGATGACGGGCGCGGTGTTCGCGTTTGGGTATGAGCAGGGGCGACGCATGTGTCGCCCTCGGAAATATAAGGATGACGGGCGCGGTGTTCGCGTTTGGGTATGAGTAGGGGCGACGCATGCGTCGCCCGCCGGCAGTCGGGAGACAGTACATGAAATCGTTACACTTCAATCGGCGCCGCTTTCTGCAGGCGAGCGGAGCCGCCGCTATCTGGATTCCGACTTCGGTGCGGGGTTATACGACCGCCGAGATAGAGAGCTTCTTCGTGGACGGCCAGATGCAGGTCGATGTCTCGAAATGGGAACTCGACACGCCGGCGCTTTGCGTCGACCTTGACTTGCTCGAAGCCAACCTGGCGAAGATGCAGTCCACCATGGGCGCCAACGGCATCGCCAGCCGGCCCCATGCCAAAACGCACAAGTGTCCGGTGATCGCCCGGATGCAACTCGATACCGGTTCAGTGGGGATCTGCACCGCCAAGATAAGCGAGGCCGAGGTCATGTTCCGCAACGGAATTGAAGAAATTCTCATGACCACGACCAATGTCACGCCGACCAAGATCAATCGCGCCATGGCCCTGGCCGCGGAGTGCCCGGGTTTCGTCCAGGCGACCGATTCGATGGAAAACGCCCGGCTGTTGTCGGAAGCGGCGCAGGCCAGTGGGCTGGTTGCCGACGTCGTGGTCGACGTCGACCCCGGCATGGGCCGCACCGGCACACCGCCGGGGCAGCCTGCGCTCGGTCTGGCGCAACTCGTCGATCAACTGCCCGGACTGCGTTTTCGCGGCATGCTCTGTTACGACGGCGCCTCCCAGCACGTCGCCGGATTCGCCACGCGCAAGGCTCGCACGCTGGAAGCGCTGGCGCCCGCCGCGGACACCTTCGAACTCATGCGGCAATCGGGGCTGCGCACAGATATTTTCAGTGGCGGCGGCACAGGCACCTACAACATCGATCACGAGACCACCGGGCTGACCGACGTCCAGGTCGGCAGCTATGTCTTCATGGACGCCCAGTACCTGGACATAGGCGGCGAGGACGACGACAGCCTCTACTCGGATTTCGAACCTTCGCTGACGATCATGGCCACGGTGCTGAACGACCAGTACGAAGGCCGCGCCACGTCCGACGCGGGCGCCAAGGCCTGCACGATCAATCGCCCCTGGCCCATAGTCAAGGGCGAAACCGACATCAGCTACACCTCGGGTTCCGACGAATTCGGCACCATCCGCTATGGCGAGAACGCCTCGCGCACGTACCGGGTCGGCGACAAACTCGAACTAATCGTCTCCCATTGCGACCCTGTCGTGAACCTCTACGACCATCTCTACGCCATCCGCAACGACCGCGTCGAAGCAATCTGGCGCGTCGCGGGCCGGGGCATGTCGGCCTGAGGAAGCTCTGCCCGCAGCGCAGCCTTCCTCTTCTGTCATTCCGCGCGTAGCGTAATCTCTCCCGTCTGTCATTCTGCGCGTAGCGTAGCGAAGTCGCAGAATCTCATGGCTAGTCATTTCCCGTAATTCCTGTACCCTAACTCCAACATATCCGAAGTATTACTTCCAGAATTGTCGAAACCCATGTTTCCAAGAGACTTGTCCCGATCAGTGCTGCGACTTGCCCGGCACTTTCCCGCCGTTGTAGTCACCGGCGCTCGCCAGACCGGCAAAACAACCTTGCTGACCAGCCTGTTTCCCGACCACAACTACGTCAGCCTTGACTTGCCCGCGGAAGCCCGGCTTGCCGAGGAGGACCCACAATCCTTCCTGAGCCGTCATCCAGCCCCGCTGCTCGTGGACGAGGTGCAATACGCCCCCAGGCTGTTCCGTCACCTCAAGGCCGAGATCGACCGCAACCGCGAAGCCAACGCTCGCCGAAAGCAAGCGGAAGGAACTCCCCGCGCCCCGGGACGCCAAACAGGCGCTCGCGACCCAGCCCTTGCTGCGAAACGCGCGATTGCCCGTAATGGTCTTCTGCCGCGCCAACCAAAGTCACCCGGTCGGACCAACAGTGCAGGCAATAAACGCATTTCAATTGCGTGAGCATGTTTGAAACATGCCGATATTGGACAGGAATCATCATGTGGCAGACTGTCGTGGTGTGACTCGTGCCGCGATACCACTCCCTTTCTCGAGTTCGGCGCAGCGTAATTTCCAGGTTTTTTGCAGATTCAGCCACAATTGCGGCGTTGCTCCGAACTGGCGCGCCAGACGCAGGCCAGTATCCGCGCTTACCCCCGTTGGCCGTTAAGAATCCGTATCACCCGATTCATAGGCACATCCAGTCCCGTCTCGTTCTGTTATGATCGCGGCTTGTAAATACGTACTGGCCCCATGATCTCAACTGAAGCAAGGTTCAAATGAAGAATATCCTTCACCTTGTACCGATCACCCTCCTGCTTGCGGCCTGCGCCGCCAACAACCCGGATGCCTCGATACTTGAACCGGTCACGGAAGACGACGATATCGCAACCGTCCGGCAAGCCTACACGGAAACGATCGGAGAGCTATCCCTGTCCGGGGGTCTGGCTTCCGATGCGGCACTAGCTGAGCGCGTCCGGCGAATTGCCGGCAGGCTCGTACCCGTGGCCATTAACGAATGGCCCGACACCGAAGATTGGGAATGGAGCATCACGCTGATTGACGACCCGGAAGCTTCCCTGCCTTCGGATTCCGACGGCGGATACATGTTCATGTACACGGGAGCCATCGAACCCATCTCCCTCACCGACGACGAGCTGGCCTTCCTCATATCTCTCTACATCATTGATTCAGCGACCCATTTCACCGATGCATACGTCAACTTCGAGGCGTTCCGTTGGCTTGGGGTAATCGCCTTGAATGTAGCGCTTGGGCCGGCAGGAGGGTTCGTGACCGGCACAGTCTACGAAAACCAGATGATCCCGAAGCCGCCGTTACCTTTTTGGAAAAATCGGTCGACTGGTTTCAAAGTGACGAGGCGGACCGCGACCTGGCAGATGATCTCAACTGGTTTTTTGTCGGCGATTACGTGACGGAAGAGCGCTACGACAATTTCAAGCAACTGCTGGCCGACTTATCCGAATCGACTCCCGAACCGCCTCCCGCGCCACATCCAGTGCGCATCATTTACGATTCCGCTGAGTGAAGTGTGCCCGACCACTTCTCGCCGCGCCAAACCTGCTTGCATTCATTCCCCGCATTTTCCGCAAAACGTATGCCTGTCCGTCCGCATACCCTCTCATACTGATAGTCGCCATTCTGTGTCCATCTGCTGGTGGAGTACCCTCATGACGGCGATTCCGTCAACTGCCCTTATAAAGAAAACGACATGTCGTCCCACTGCGTACTTGAGATAGCCGTCTCGGATATCGACAGGGCGACCTCGCTTGTTTCCCGCCGCCAGTTCGTTGCATACATCGCGGATGTCGTCCGTGTATCGATCAGCCTGCTCCACGTCCCAGTTCTCGGCAGTGTAGTCCCAGATGCTTCCAATGTCGGCAATGGCGGCCGGCGAGTAAACTACGCGGCTCATTTAACCGCCTGCCCGAACTCCGCTCGTTTGCGTGCCTTGAATTCGTCGAAGTCGAAGGGTTGCGGTTCGCCTGACCGCTCGCCTGCAATCAAGGCGTCCTGCAAGGCTTTGACTCGTGCCTCATGTTCTTCAAGCAGGCGCAACGCCGCCCGCATAACGTCGCTTGCCGACCCGAAGCGACCGGATCGAACTTGTGTGTCGATGAAGCTGGCAAAATGGTCACCGAGCGATATAGACGTATTTTTGGCCATGACGCACCTCCGCTGAACAAGATATACCAAATTTTGGTATTAGTTCAATGGCGGGCTCTCCTTCGGTAGCGTATGGCTGTCCGTCCGCATAAACGACCGCGTTGAAGCAATCTGGCCAATAATTGCCCGCGGCATGTCGGCCCGAAAGTTGAACGAGACTTTTTTTCTATTTCAGGGCGGTCAGTCGGGCCAACTCACCCGGCCATTCGAGAATGCGTTGATCGGCGGTGAGCAGCCGGCAACCCTTTTCAATGGCGGTGGCGACGATGAAGCGGTCGGCGGGGTCTGCATGGAATTCATCGAGACCCACAGCCTTCAGACCGATTGCTCCATCCAGCGGAACTTCGATCAGCCCCTGTTCGATTTGAACTTGTCGCCAATGTTCAGGTGAGTGGGGGATTCTGATTCTGTTCTTGCCCTTGAGCATTGCGATTTCCCAGAACGTAACCGCGGAAACGGCAAGATCGCCTGACTGCCATGCCTGGTCCACCCGGTTCCGGGCAGTCGAACCGAGGCGTGGGTCGCCCACGCGCAGCCAAAGCAAGACATGCGTGTCGAGAAGGAGCATTGATCAGGATTTCCGATTGGAGTCAAATTCCCATTCGACATCGATCGGCTCAATGATGTCGCCGAGGATCTCGAGTTCGTCCCTGTCGATGCCAAACAAGCTTGCTGGTCGGGTGCGATATGGCACGAGACGGGCAACTGGTCGATTGTTTTTCGAGATGACGTACTCTTTTCCGGTTTCTGCAACCTCGTCCATCAACTTGAGGCACTTGGCCTTGAATTCGGACGCCTTTATCGTGGATTCGTCATTAGCCATGTTCATATTCGTTTGTCCTCATCTGTCCTCGCCAGAACAAGTGATGGAGGCATGAATATTACCATGGTCATAACCATGGTCAAGTAATTCCCTGGATCACTCACGCCAACTTGCCAGTGTGCGGGTGGATTGATACAACTCGTTCAAACATCGGGAGAACCTGAGCCATGCCCACAGCCCGCAGTGATTCCTTTTCCATGTCTCGCATCGCGATTGTGTTGACGGCGGCGACGCTGGGCTTTCCCGCCAGTGTAGTGAAGGCCCAGGGAGCAGACTGGTCGTACTGGGGCGGAACCAGGTTGTTCCAGCGTTACTCGCCGGCGGACCAGATCGATGCTGGCAATGTGAATGACGTGGAAATCCTCTGGCGCAGGCCCGCCGCGGACGCATCGGTGACCGACGCCGACCCGCAGCTGCGAATTTCGGGCAATTTTCGCTCGACTCCCGTCTACGTCGATGGGGTGCTCTACACTTCCAACGGCGTCGGCCTCGTTGAAGCCATCGACCCGGCCACGGGCGCCACGCGCTGGGTGCAGCCATTCGAGGCGGACGATCTGCAGGCCACACGCGCTGCCTCATCCCGCGGCATCGAATACTGGTCAGACGGTTCCGGAGATCGCATCTATACAGTGCGGCTGGGCAATCTCTACGCATTGAACCCGGCCACCGGCCAGCCCATCGCCGATTTCGGCGACAACGGCGCAGTCAACCTGGTCCCGGAAGGCGCGGAGACTTTCAGTCTGGTCTCAAGCTCACCCATCGTGGTGAACGGTGTGGTGATCATTTCCGGCACCGTGGATGGCGCCGGCGACGGCGGTACGCAATGGCGCGGCGTCCATTCCGAGGACCTGCGCGGTTTCGACGCCATGAGCGGCGAACTGCTGTGGACCTTTCACGCCGTTCCGCGGGAAGGGGAGTTCGGCGCCGAAACCTGGGGCAACGATTCCTGGAACGGCGCCGGGGACCTCGGCTCCTGGTGCTGCCTGTCCGCCGATGAGGAACTTGGCTACGTTTACGTGCCTTTCACCGCCCCCACAGCGGCCTATTTCGGCGGCCACCGCCCCGGCGACAATCTGTATTCCAACAGCCTGGTCGCCATCGACGCGAGCACCGGCGAGCGCGTCTGGCATTTCCAGATGGTGCATCACGACGTCTGGGAATACGACAATGTCGGCCCGCCCGTACTCGGCGACATAGTCGTCGACGGCCGGCCCATCAAGGCGGTGATGCAGGCCAACAAGACCGGCTGGGTCTACGTGTTCGACCGCGAGACCGGAGAACCTGTCTGGCCGATCGAAGAACTGCCGGTGCCGCAATCCGACGTGCCCGGCGAAGTTCTTTCGCCCACCCAGCCATTCCCCACCCGGCCAGCGCCCATCGCGACCCAGGGCATCACCGAAGCCGACATTGTCGATTTTCCCGAAGTCGCCCAGGTCGCCCGCGCCACGGTGGCGAACTTCGTCATCGGCCCGATCTTCACGCCGCCGAGCATCGTCAGCGACGAGCCGGGCGGCAACCAGGGCACGCTGACCTTGCCGGGCTCCTGGGGCTCCGCCAAC
>JAJDSZ010000100.1 GCA_022827425.1 Pseudomonadales bacterium
ACGGCTTTCGATCTCATGCATGCCGGCGAAAGCATTCGTTCGGTGGTGTTGTATTAGCGGCAGGAAACGTCATGAGTACGGAAACAGTCAGTTCCATTGCCTGCTTCGGCGGCAGGCAGGTCAAGTTGAAGCACCGCTCCGGGGCGCTCGGCTGCGAGATGGCGTTTTCGGTCTATCTGCCGCCCCAGGCGGCGAAGGGCCTCGTGCCGGCGATCTGGTGGCTGTCGGGATTGACCTGCACCGACGACAACTTTGTGCAGAAGGCCGGCGCCCAGCGCTATGCCGCGGAAGCGGGAGTCGCCATCGTCTGCCCCGACACCAGCCCCCGGGGCGAAGGCGTTCCCGACGATCCAGAAGGCGCCTGGGACTTCGGGCTCGGCGCGGGCTTCTATGTCAACGCCACCGAGCCCCCATGGTCGGCGAATTACCACATGTACGATTACGTGGTCGATGAATTGCCGCGCGTACTGGCGGCCAGCAATCTCCCGGTAAATGTCGAACGCAGTTCCATCATGGGCCATTCCATGGGCGGCCACGGCGCGCTCACCATTGCGCTGAAAAACCCCGGCAAGTACCGATCAGTCTCGGCCTTCGCCCCGATTTGCGCGCCCATGCAATGCCCCTGGGGCGAAAAAGCCCTGGGCAACTATCTCGGGCCGGATCGGGACCAATGGCGCGACTATGACGCATGCGAGCTGATCGCCGAAGCCGCCGAACGCCTGCCGATCCTGGTAGACCAGGGCAAGGCCGACGACTTCCTCAAGGAGCAACTGAAACCGGCATTGCTTGAAAAAGCCTGCGCCGCGGCCAAGCATCCCCTGACCTTACGCATGCAGCCCGGCTACGACCACAGCTATTTTTTCATCGCCACCTTCATCGTGGACCACATCCGCCATCACGCCAGGGCGCTCGCGGTGGTCTGATTCGCTCAGGCGGCGGGCGTTTCTTCGATCACATTTACGTTGTAGGCGATCGAGATTCGTTCGCCGCTGCCGGTGTGGGGATGCACCATGTGCTTCATCCAGCTTGGCCATAGCAGCATGCGGCCCGGAACGTTTTCGATGAACTCCCGGCCGTCGAGGATCGTGTTGCTGATCTGGAGGTAATTGGCGGCCTCGCGCGGATCGAGTAATTCGAGCAGGCCGTTCTGGGGAATCGATGGGTCGGGATTGCCCGGAGTCACGTAATAGACCCCTGACCACATGCAGTTGGGATGAGTGTGGACAACGTTGTAGTCGCCGTTGCGGTTGATGTTGCCCCAGGCGTCGATGAGCAGGCGGAATTGCCGCTGCCGGTCGCGGTCGCGAATGATCCGGTCGGTGAGATTGAAGACGATAGCCTCGATACGCCGCTTCAGTTCCTTGACCGGCGCATCGGGCCAACCGATCAGATTGCCCGGCGACTGCCAGCCGCCGGCGTTGGAACGATTGGTCCCCTTCCTGCCGAGCGAGCGTTCTTTAGCCAGCAACAATTCGGCGAGTTGCCGGTTGAGTTCCTCGCTGTCGGGCCAGTCATGGGCGACCAGGATGGTCCCAAACAGTGAGGAAGTGCTCTGGCTGATGTCGAGTCTTTGCACAGCGCCGATTATTGCACACGGCGGATGCGCACGAGCCGGCCCTCGCCTTCCACGCGCAGCCGGTATTCGCCGAACAGTCCCCGGGAAATCTGAACCGGGAACGGCGCGTTCGCGGGCAGCGGCACATAGCGGGCTTCGATCTGGCGCCAGACCTGACCGTTTTCCAGATGGAAAAGGAGATTTCCGCGCGGGCCTTCGCTGACTTCGGTCACCATCGCGCCGATGTCGTCCCGTTCCCGCCTTTGCTCTTCCCGGTCGCTGTCGCGCAATTGCTCGGCGCCGACGTTCTCAAGCCGGTCCCGGCCGGCGTCCGGAGCAATTTCGGAAAGCGCCTCGACAGCCTGCCCGGGTTCCGCCTCCGCCTCTGGTTCCGGTTCCACACGGGGCGATTGTGTACGTTCTACCGTGACTGGTTGCACTTCGGATGGTGCGGGTGCCGTCCCGCGCGCCGTGAGCGTCTCGAAGCAGTCGAGCCGCTCGATCGCGCGTTCGATGGCGGCGCAGGCTTCGAGTTCCTGCTGGGAGGCCGTTTGCGCGGCAGCGTTCGCTGCCGCGGCAAACAGCGCAAGGACACTAAGCGATCGCATGATTCGGTCAGAAGTCCTGGGTGAACCTCACATAGATCAGTCTTCCGCGCAGGTCGTGGCCGGCGCGGTCGTCATAGCCCGGACGGTCCGACTGGCCGTCGTAGATCACGCCGCCCGCACTCGGTCGGAACGCCGGCAATTCGTTGCCATTCGCGTCCAGCCGCGTCAGCCTGGGCGGATCCTCGTCGAACACGTTGTTGATTCCAACCGTAATCGAAGTATCGCCGGCGCCAAGCAGTCCCGGGAACACTTGATTGTATTGGGCGTCGACCACGTTCCAGGCTTCGACGATGCCGTTGCGGCTCTGGTCGTTGCGATACTCGTCGATATGCCGGAACTTGGCGGTCAGGCTGCTTTCGCTCCAGGAATACGTCGCGCCGAAATGGGCGCGCAACTCCGGCAGGGTCGAGAAGTTGTTGCGGAAGTTCCTGCTGCCGGCGCCATCGAAACTGACCGCCCCGTCGCTGACCGCGAACTCGGTCACGTAGGTCGCCGCCGCGTTGAGGAACAGGTCGCCTACGCCGACATCGACGTCCCAGGCCAGATTCACATCGAGGCCGCTGGTTTCGACCGAGCCGATGTTGACGAACTCGGTATTGACCTGGCGCAACTGGCCGCCGGCGTCGCGGATGACTCTCGGATCGTTCGGCACGCCGTCGTCCAGACAGTCGTTGTTGACGATCGCCTGGGCGCCTTCCGACTGCGCGATCAGATCCTGGTAGTCGAAGTTGAAGTAATCCACGCTCGCGTTGAAGCCGTTCTCGAGTTGCAACACCAGGCCCAGGTTGAAGTTCTCCGACTCTTGGGGGGCAAGGTCGGGCGAGCCTTGCACGGCCACGGTGATATTGTTGTTCAAGCCTGTCGAAACGCAAACCGTGCTGCCGCCGGGCCCGGTCGGCGAGGCGGGATCGTCGATGAAGGCCGACGAGGTCGCCGAGGCGGTTTGCCGCACCGTGGGCGCCTGGAACGAAGTGCCCCAGGAGCCGCGGAAGCCGAGCCAGTCCATGGGCCGGAATTCAAACGCGACTTTCGGGTCCGTGGTGGCGCCGATGCTGCCGCCGTAATCCTCGCGCCGCAGGGCGAACTGCATTTCCAGCGTGTCCGTCACCGGCACCGCAATCTCGCCGAACACCGCCCAAACGTCCTCGGCGCCCCGCACCGGGCCGGAGATGCTTTGTTCGTTGGCTTCGCCCGCGGCCGACAGCGAGTCGCCGTAAATTTCGATCAACACGTCGCGGTACTGGCTGCCGAAGGCGGCCTGCACCGTATTGCCGTTGAACTCGAACAGGTCGCCGGTGAATACGAGGTCGGTAACCTGTTCCAGCACCCGGGCGTTGCTCGCCGAAGGCGTGTCGAACTTGGCCAGCGTAATGTCGCTCGTGCCAGCGACGCTGGTGCCGTCTTTCGGCGAAACCAGCGCGGGATTGGCGATGCGCGTGCCGAAGGGGTTCCATTCGCCCGACTTGACGAGATCCTGGAAGACATCGGAGCGGTAATTGTGCGGCGCGTTGGTGGTGCGTGTCGACTTCGCCCAGCCGTAAGACAGATCCATGCTCCAGGTGTCGCCGATATCGAATTCGACGCCATTGAGGATGCGCGAGTAGGCCAGTTCCCGCTTGATGTATTGGGTCAGCGCCGTGTTGTTTACTTCCCGGCCGAGCGGGCGCGCGGTCGCCTGCAGGTCCGTCGCGGTGTGGATCGAGTTGTCCCACTGTTCCGGGCCGATGTAGACGATGTCGTCGGGATTGGCGGGATCGGCGATGAAGAAATTGAACGGATGCGATCCCGGAATCGTGAAGCCGCCGCCGACGGCCTGGCCTGTGTTCATGGTGGCGCCGCCGCTCGCCCTTTCTATGGCATTGTTGGAATAGCTCGCTTCGGCGTAATAGCGCAGCCGGTCGCTGAATTCCCATTCGAATTCGTTGAACACCTGTACCCGCTCTTCGCCGGAAATGATCGATACCTGATCGACGAACAGGTAACGGCAGCGCGAATCGCTCGGGCTGCGCAAGACGCCGCCGGCGGCTTCGCAGTCCGGGTCGGGCACGCGGTTGCCGCCGGTGGGAACCGCGTTGCCCGCCGGGTTTAGGGTTGCGCCGCGATAGGTGCCCGGGGAGCCGGTCGAGGACAGGAAACGCGATTCGCGCGGGCTGGGATTGAGCCTTTCGTTGAGCCAGTCGAAATCGGAGCGATACGCATCGCCTTGTTGGTACCAACTCGCATAGATATTGAAGCCGCCCCGGTCAAACTGGGCGCCGGCGGCGAAGCCGATATCCTGCTGCTCGATGATGGAGTCCGAATAGCTGCCGCTCAGCTCGAATCCCTCGAAGCCTTTGCGGGTGATGATGTTCGCCACGCCGGCCACCGCCTGGGAGCCATACAGGGCGGACGCGCCATCGGTCAGCACTTCGATGCGCTCGATCATGGTGATCGGAAACTGGTTGATGTCCAGATAATCGGTGCCCGTGTCGTCAGCCACCGGCGCTATGCCCGCGCGCTTGCCGTTCAAAAGGGTGAGGGTCGAGCCCAAACCGAGGTTGCGCACATTGAACATCGCCGTGCCCGCCCGGTTATTGGTCTCGTTGTAGAACTGGGAACCGCTGTTCACAGTCAGTTCCTTGAGCACGTCCACCGGCTGCGCCGCGCCGATGCGCTCGATGGTCTCCTGATTGATCACCTGCACGGGCTTCGTGCCATCGAAACTCGTGCGGCGGATGTAGGAGCCAGTCACCAGGATTTCCTCAAGCGTCTGCTCGTCCTGGGCGAGCGCGGGAGGCGCAGAGCCGATGGCGGCGGCGATGCCGGCGGAAAGCGCGGTCAATCTGAACTTGCTGGATGTCATGGATGGGTCCCCCAAGTTTGGTTGCAAACTCCAGTTTTGTAAGTATCGGCAAGCTGACTATGGACTGTAATCCATGGCGGGTTTATGCTCCGCGGATGCCACCCACAAGAGTCAAATCCATGCAAAGCCCTGTTGGCGGGATTCTTCGCGGGTCGGCATCAGCGCTCATGCTGTGCCTGATGCCAGCCCCGGCCCACTCCCAGCAATCCCTGGAACTCAGCGAGGAAATGATCTCCGCCGCCGGGGATTTCATCACCTCGCTCAATGACATGCAGCGCAACAGCGCGCTGTTCGATTTCGATGACGATGAGCGCAGCAACTGGTTCTTCACACCGGTGGACCGCAGGGGAGTGCCCTACAAGGTCATGGATGAAGAGCAGAGGGCCGCCGCCCGGCGGCTGTTGCAGGTGTTTCTCAGCGCCGGGGGATTCGCCAAGGCGGAAGAGGTGCGCAGCCTGGAATCGGTGCTTGCGGAAATCGAGGTCAATGGCCGTTTTGACCGCGACCCGGAGTTGTATTTCTTCTCCATCTTCGGCAAACCCGGCAAGGATGCGCCCTGGGCGCTGCGCTACGAAGGCCATCACCTGGCCTTAAACTGGACCTTCGCCGGCGGCGCCGGCATCGCCAGTACGCCGCAGTTTCTCGGCAGCAATCCCGCCGAGGTGCGCAGCGGCGACCGTGCGGGAACCCGGGTGCTGCACCGCGAGGAGGACCTGGCCCGGGAACTCGTCACTTCCCTCGACGCCGGGCAGCAGTCCCAAGCGATTCTCGATGCGGAAGTTCCCCGGGACATTCTCACCGGCAACGAACGGCTGGTAGCGCCCCTGGAAAACCTGGGGGTTGCCTGGACTGCGCTTGATGGGGCGCAACAGGACAAGCTCATGGAACTGGTGCGGGAAGTAGCCATGGTGCAGGCGCCGGATCTCGCCCGGGCGCGGCTCGAAAACATCGAGCAGGCGGGCGGGGAAGGCATCCGCTTTCTCTGGATCGGCGGCCGGGAGCGGGGCGACGCCCACTACTACCGCATACAGGGCCCGACTTTCCTGATCGAGTATGACAATACCCAGAACAACGCCAACCATATCCACCTGGTCTGGCGCGATTTTGCCGGCGATTTCGGCCGGGACCTGATCCGGATGCACTACGAGTCGGTGGCGGCAAGCCACGGCCCGGGCCACCAGCATTGAATCCCTGGGGAAAATGAAGCCATGAGATTTGCCGGAAAGCTTGCGTTCCTGCTGGCCGCAGTCTCTGCCGGCGCGGCTTTCGCCGATATCGGCGAAGTCGAAACCCGAAGCGGCGTGCTGCGGGGATTCGCCTCGGCCCACCAGCCCGGGGTGACGGTATTCCAGGGGGTCGCCTTTGCCGCGCCGCCCTTGCCGGTCTCAGGGCGGTTTCCGCCGAACAGCTTATTACCACCACAGGCGGGGCTTCCGCTCCCGTGATCGACGGCTGGCTGATTCCCTGCCGCCCCTAAGACCTGTTCGAGTCCGGCGCCCATAACCGGATACCCGTTATCGTCGGCGGCATGAGCGAGGAATACCATGGCTTGCAACATACCGCCGGGCCCATCAGCGAAGCCGAACTCGATGAATTTCTCGCGGGAATATTCGGCGGCGAAGCCTCCGCGGTAAAAACCAATTACGGAGAGCGCCTGTGGGGCGCCTATCATTCCGGCGATCTGGCCTATGTATTCGACAATCTCGACCTCGTGGGGCTCGACTGGGATACCGCCGACTACGCCCTGGCGGATACCGTGGCGGATTACTGGGTGAATTTGGCCGCCACCGGCAACCCCAACGGGCCGGGCCTGCCACCATGGCCGACTTACGACCCGGCAGCCGACGTGGTACAGATCCTCGACGCCGAGGTGCGGCCCGAAAGGCATCCATCCTCGGAAAATCTGAAATACCTGGAAGATCTGTATTTGCGCAGCCGCCAAGAGCGTGAAGGGTCCCTCTGATGGTCATTCTGCGCGCAACGGAGCGGATCGCGGAATTGATGTCTGATCACAGGGAAATGCGAACGCTAGCAATTCTCATTAGAATTTACATAAAAATCAATTAGTTAAACATTTTTTCGCTTGACTTGCACAAGCTTTTCCCCCATGCTTGGCCAAGCCGCAGTTGCGGCGTATGCCAAGCACAAGGAGCATCGCATGAAATCCGACCCGACCGTGATCAAACATCTGAACAAGGCCCTGGCGAATGAACTCATCGCCATCAACCAGTATTTTCTGCATTCCCGGATGTATGAAGATTGGGGCCTGAAAAAGCTCGCGGAAAAAGAATATGAAGAGTCCATCGACGAAATGAAACATGCCGATGCCCTGATCAAGCGCATCCTGTTTCTGGAAGGGCTTGCCAACCTGCAGAACCTCGGCAAGCTGCTCATCGGCGAGCACACCCGGGAAATGCTCGAATGCGACCTCAAGCTCGAAATGAAGGCCTGCCCCGACCTGCGCGAAGGAATCGCCTATTGCGAATCTGTCGGCGACTATGTTAGCCGGGACCTGCTCGCCGGGATTCTCGACAACGAGGAAGAGCATGTGGACTGGCTCGAAACCCAGTTGACGCTGATCGACAGGGTGGGCATCGAGAACTATCAGCAGTCGATGATGTAGGCGCGGACAATCGTCCCGTCATTCCACGCGCAGTCGCAGAATCTCATGCAGTGGCCCCCCGGGGAGATTCTGCGACTCCGCTTCGCGCAGAATGACGGGAGAAAGGATCATTCCACCGCGCGGAATGGCAGGCGAGGCCCACTGTCATTTCGTGCCGGAACGTGGTCCAATCACGCGGCATGTACGCCTGTATCGACCTCGGTTCCAACAGTTTCCACCTGCTTGTCGGCGAATGGGAAGGCGGTACCATCCGCATCGTTGAGCGTTGCAGCGAAAAAGTGCAGCTTGGCGAGGGCGTGGTGCGCTCCCGGGTCATTTCCGCGGCCGCCTTTCGGCGCGGCCTCGACTGCCTTGCCGGATTCCGCGAACTCATCCGGAAGCATCCGGTGCGGCAATACTGGGCTCTGGGCACCAATGCCCTTCGCCTGGCGCGAAACTCTCCGGAATTTCTCACCGCCGCCAAGGAAATCGGCGTTCGCATCTCGGTCATCAGCGGCGTGCAGGAAGCCGTGCTGATCTACGCCGGCGTCACCACCTCATTGCCCGAGAGCGAAGAGCGCCGCCTAGTGCTGGATATCGGCGGCGGCAGTACCGAAGTCATCGCCGGCCGCGGACACCAGCGCGTCATCACCGAAAGCCTGCCGGTGGGAACCGTGGCCTGGCGCGACCGCTTTTTCACGGAACCGACGGTCGGCGCCAGGGCGCTGGAGTGCAGCATGGACGCGGGTCTTGAAGCGGCCACCGGGATGTTCGAACCCGTCCGGGCGGCGCTGGCACGGGCTGGCTGGGATCAGGCCTACGCTTCTTCCGGTACGGTGAAGATGCTCAAGTACATCTGCGAAAGCCGCGGCTATGGCAAGAACCGAATCACCACCGCCGCCCTGGCGGAACTCAAACCCGTGCTGGCCGCGGGCATCGCCGACAATAGCCCGCTGGACGGTCTCAAGCCGGAGCGGCGGGAGTTGCTGCTCCCGGGCTGGTGCATCGCCTCGGCATTGATGCGGGTCTACGGCGTAAAAACCCTGCACTTCAGCGCCACCGCCCTGCGCGAAGGCATGCTCGACTTCCTCGTCCGCAACGAAAAAACCATGCCCATCATGCGCCAGAGCTCACTCCCGGCGGTGAATGAGGCGGGTTGACTCGCTCCACTGTCATTCTGCGCGGAGCGGAGTCGCAGAATCTCATGCAGGATACCGAGAGCTTGTTGATGCCATCCATGGCAAGCCGTTTGACCCTAAAAGAGCTTCGCTCTTTTTCGGCTGCGGCGAGCGGGCCTCACCCAAGCTTTTCCAACAATTTTTGCTGCACGCCGGCTTCGCCGGGCTGATTCGCGGTGAGTGGCAGGTATTCGCCGTCGGACTGGAGTTCCCAGCTTTGCACCCGTTCTTCGAGATAGAGGTCAAGTTCGTCAACCACCCGTTTGGCGAGTTTGGGATTGAGGATGGGAAAGCAGACTTCTATGCGGTTGGAGAGGTTGCGTTCCATCCAGTCGGCGCTCGAGCAATAGACGCCGGGCTCTGAATTGCGGAAGCAATAGACCCGGGAATGTTCAAGGAAGCGGCCGACGATGGAAACCACGCGGATATTCTCGCTGATGCGCGGCAGGCCGGGGCGCAGGCAGCAGATGCCGCGCACCGCGAGGTCGATCTTCACCCCCGCCCGGGAAGCCGAATACAGCGCCCGGATCATTTGCGGATCGGTAAGCGAATTCATCTTGGCCCTGATATGGGCAGGTTTACCGGCCCTGGCGGCGCGCTTTTCCGCGTCGATCATCCTGATCATGGACTTGCGCAGCCGGAAGGGTGCGTGAATCAGCAGCCGGGGCTGGATTTTCTTGCCCATGCCGGTGATCTGCTGGAATACCTTGTGCACGTCGGCGCAGATGGTTTCCTCCGCGGTGAGCAGGCTGTAGTCGGTGTACAGCAGCGAGTTCTTGCGGTGGTAGTTTCCCGTGCCAAGATGGGCGTAGCGTTTGAGCCCGCCATTCTCCCGGCGCACGAAGAGCAGCATCTTGGCGTGGGTCTTGTAGCCGAGCACGCCGTACACCACCACCGCCCCGGACTCCTGCAGGATGCTGGCGAACTCGATGTTCTCCTCCTCGTCAAAACGCGCCCGCAATTCGATCACCACGGTGACTTCCTTGCCCTTTCGCGCCGCCTCGGCGAGGGCTTCCACGAGCTCCGAGGATTCGTTGGTGCGGTACAGGGTCTGCTTGATCGACAGCACCGAAGGATCCTTGGCCGCCTCCCGCACCCACTGGATGATGGGCAGGAAGGACTGGAAGGGATGCAGCAGCAACTGGTCTTCCCTGCCGACGGCGCCGAAGATATCCCGGCGCTTGCCGGCAAGCGCCGGCGGCAGCCCCGGTGAGAACTTGGGAAAGTGCAGTTCGGGCCGGTCGATCATGCCGAACAGGGCCACGAGCCGCTGCAGGTTCACCGGGCCGTCGAGTTCAAACAGTTCGCTCTTGGCGAGGTCGAAGCGGTCGAGCAGGAAATGGGTGAGCCGCTCCGGGCAGCCGCTGTCCACCTCAAGTTTGGCGGCGGCGCCAAAGCGGCGGCTGTGGAGCTTGTTGCGCAGCGCCGTGGCCACATCCTCCACTTCCACATTGGACATTTCCAGATCGGCGTTGCGGGTCACGCGGAACTGGTGGCAGGCGGTGACTTCCATTCCCGGGAAGAATTCGCCCACGAATTCATGAATGATGGATGACAGGAAGACAAAGTTGTCGCCCTCCGGCGCGAATTCCGGGGGGATCTTGATCAGCCGCGGCAGGGAGCGGGGCGCCGGCACGATGGCCAGCCCGCTTTCCCGACCGAATGCGTCCTTGCCCTCCAGCGACAGGATGAAGTTCAGGCTCTTGTTCACCAGGCGCGGAAAGGGGTGGGCCGGGTCGAGCCCGAGAGGGCTGATGACTGGCACCACTTCGTTGTCGAAATAGCCCTTCGCCCATTTCGCCAGTTTGGCGTTCCAGTCCTGGCGGCGAATAAAGCGGATATTCTGCTGGGCCAGCGACGGGAACAGGTCCTCATTGAGAATGCGGTACTGCTCGTTCAGCGCCGCCCGCACCTGCTCGTGAATCAGGTTGAGAATCTGCTCGGGATACTTGCCGTCCGGGTCCGGCTTCTGCATGTCGTACTGCAAGCGTTTCTTCAGCCCGGAGACACGGATTTCAAAGAACTCATCGAGATTGGAACTGAAAATCAGCAGGAACATCAGCCGCTCAAGCAGCGGATGCTCCCGATTGCTCGCCTGGGACAGCACCCGCAGATTGAACTTGAAGTAGCTCAGCTCGCGGTTCTCGAAATAGCCGCCATGGCTCAGATCGATGTCCTCGCCCTTGCCGAGGTCATCGGTATGCAGATTGTCGAGCCCCTCGCCGAGGTGCTCCGCCTCGCTGGAAACAAGCTGCAAAGCTGGCATGGCATCCGCCGCGGTCATGACTGGTCTCGCAATTCCTCCAATACGGCAGGACATACTAGCACCATCGGGGCAGTCTCCTGAAATTTCGCCGCCAAATTTCCCCGCCACGCAGCGGTTTTCCGCGCTTTGCCTGGATGTCTTACACTATGGTGCCGAGTCATCGCCTGGAGTGTTGCCCTTGAGATTGCCTGGTCCGCTTTGCCTGTGCTGGCTTTTGCTGCTGGCAACGGCGCCGTATGCGGCTTCGGGGGGCGAGGCGGAGTTGGGGGGGTATCAGGCGGTGAGCGGGATTTCCGGGACCTTGTCGGCGACGGGTTCGGATACGGTTGCCAATCTGATGGCCCTGTGGGCGGAGGAATTCCGGCGGATTTACCCCAATGTCAATATCCAGATTCGGGCCACGGGCTCTTCCGCCGCGCCCACGGCGCTGACCGAGGCTACCGCGAGTATTGGCCTGATGAGCCGCAACATGCGGCGCAATGAGATCCGGTCATTCACCGCCCGCTATGCTTATCAGCCCACTCCGCTGCCGGTGGCGCTGGATGCGCTGGCGATTCTGGTGCATCGTGACAACCCCCTGCCAAGCATCAGTCTGGCTGAGATCGACGCGGTTTTTTCCGCAACCCTGCGTTGCGGAGCGGAGCGCCGCCTGGAACACTGGCAGGAACTCGGGCTGGCCGCCTCCTTCGAGCTGGCCGGGCGGGAAATACTCGCCTTTGGCCGCAACTCGGTTTCAGGCACCTATGGCTTCTTTAAGGAGACCGCCCTGTGCCGGGGTGATTTTCACGCTGGCGTCAACGAGTTGTCGGGCTCGGGAGCCCTGGTGCAGGCGATCGGCTCGACACGGAACGGGATTGGCTATGCCAGCATCGCCTTTACAACGCCGGGCGTTCGTATGGTGCCCGTGCGCTGGCGACGCGCTGGCATGGAAAGCACTGCCATGCCCAGTGAGGCGACGGCGGGTGGCTATCCCTTCTCGCGCTATCTGTTCTTCTACGTCAACCAGCCTCCCGGCGGCTCGCTGCCGCCGCTGGAACGCGAGTTCATCCGCATGGTGCTGTCCCGGGATGGCCAGCAAATCGTTTCCCGCAGTGGCTATATTTCGCTGCCGGCGGCGCTGGCGGCGGAAACTCTGGCCGGTATCGCCAATCCCCGGGCGGCCGAATGAACGTCGAGGCGAAGCGCCAGAGACAGAATCGACCGGCAGCCAATGGCACCGTCGGCAGGCGCAAACCGAAAGCCCGGCGGGCGCGGCGGCGGCTGTTGCGTTACGCCGCCCGCCGCCGACTCTGGGACCGGGCGGCGAGAGCCGTGGTTTCCATCGGCGGCCTGGGTATCATCAGTTCGATTTTGCTGATCTTTTTCTATCTCGTGTACGAAGTGCTGCCGCTGTTTGGCGGCGCCGAGGCGGGGGACGCGGAAATTTTGCCGCAAGTCGTGGCGGGCGGGGCGGTATGGCTTGAAGCCGACACCGGCGCCGGGGTGGCACTGCGGATAGACGGGCAGGGGCTGGCGTTTTTTCATGACCTGAACACGGGGAATCTGTTGGATACCGAAGCGCTTGCCGCTCCTTCCGGCGCGGCGCTGACCGCCATCGTCCCGGATTCCGCAGGAAGCGGCCTATTCGCGGCGGGTTTCGATGACGGCAGCGTAATGGTGGCAGGCTGGAATGCGGCGCCGGGAGCGGATTCGATTTCCCCGCGGCTGGAATACCCCCTGGGTCCACAACCCCGGGCGCTGCTTGACGGCCAGGCGGTGCGCGCCCTGGGACTGCGCGGCGGCCCGGGCGGCATCAGTATCGCCGCAGCTGGCGACAGCGGCCCGTTGATAATGCTCGAACACACTCTCGATAGGGGCCCTCTCGGCTTGCCGGCGTTGCCGCGCATGGGCGCGGAAAACCGGCGCCGGGAGTTTACTATCGGCGACATCCGGCCTGAACAGATCCTGCTGCCCCAGGACCCGCGCTGGATGTTGCTGCTGACCGCGGCCGGTGAACTCAATCTGGTCGCCATCGGACCCGGCAATCGGGTGGAAACTCTCGATACCGCGGCGCTGACCACAGCCATCGCCGGCCTGACCCGAATGCGGCTGCTCGCCGGTGGCATGTCCTTGGTCGCAGCGGACGAAAGCGGTCGCGTTGCCCAGTGGTTCATCGTCGCCGAGGGCGGCCGGGCAAGCCTGGCCCGGGTTCGGGAATTCCCCCTGTTCGACAGTGCAGTGGCCGCCCTTGATGTGGAGCGAAGCCGCCGGGTGTTCGCGGCGGTCAGCGCGAGTGGCGAGATTGCCCTGGTCAACGTCACAGCGGAAACCGTCAGTTTTCCGGGAGAATGGGACGGCCCGGCGGTGCGCGCCATTGCGCTTGCTCCGGCAGGTGACTTGCTACTGGCGGAGAATGTCGCGGGAGGCCTGGCGACCTGGCGCATCGACAACCCCCATGCCGAATTCTCCCCGGCCGCGCTGTGGAGCGAAACCTGGTACGAAAATTATCCCGAGCCGGCCCTGGTGTGGCAGGCCGCGGCGGCGGACGATGCACTGGAGCCAAAATACAGCTTGGCGCCATTAACTTTCGGAACGCTCAAGGCCGCCCTGTACGCGATGTTGTTCGCGGCGCCACTGGCGATTTGCGCCGCGGTTTTCACCGGCTATTTCATGCCTTCTGGCGCGCGTCGCCAGATCAAGCCCTTGATCGAACTCATGGAAGCCCTGCCCACAGTGGTGATCGGCTTTTTAGCCGGGCTCTGGCTGGCGCCGCTGGTGGACGCCAATCTCATGGCTCTGGCGCTGGGGGCCCTGCTGTTGCCGCTGGGGGTTTTGCTGGCGAGTCTGGCGATGGCGCGATTGCCGGAACGTCTTGACCTGGAGTGGCGGGAAGGCTGGCAGATACTCGCCCTGGCGCCGGTTCTATTGCTGGCTGGCATGGTAGCCTGGCTGCTCGCGCCAGACGTGGAAAGTCTGCTCTTCGACGGCAGTCTCAGAGACTGGCTGGTGCAGCGCTGGGGGCTGGACTATGTCTCGCGCAATGCTCTTATCGTTGGCGCCGCCATGGGATTTGCGGTGATTCCGGCGATTTACTCCATCGCCGAAGATGCGATTTTCACCGTGCCCCGCCACCTCAGCAACGGCGCCCTGGCGATTGGCGCCAATCGCTGGCAGACCCTGAGCTGGCTGATCCTGCCGGCGGCGGCGCCTGGCATTATCAGTGCGCTGATGATTGGTTTCGGTCGCGCCATCGGGGAAACCATGATCGTGCTCATGGCCACGGGCAATACCCCGATCATGGACGTCAACCTGTTCGAGGGCATGCGCAGCCTGGCAGCCAATCTGGCCATCGAGATACCGGAATCCGAAGTCGGCAGCAGCCACTACCGGATTCTGTTTCTCGCCTCCCTGATGCTGCTGCTGTTCACTTTTGTCATCAACTCGGCTGCCGAACTCGTGCGCCAGCGCCTGCGCCGGAAGTACCGGCTGATATGAAACGATCCCTTGCCAACTGGCTGGACAGCGGCGCCCCCTGGGTCTGGATCAATGCTGGCGCGGTAACCCTGTGCCTGGCCATGGTGTTCGGCCTGCTGCTCCTGCTGGGCGTGAAGGGGTTGGGGCATTTCTGGCCGCGTCCCGTAATGCAGGCCAGATATCTTGCGGCGGAGCCTCCGGCAACCATCATTGGAGAGTTCGCGGCAAGCGAGATCATTGACGCCAGCGAGTTGAATTCCATTTCGCTGGCGGAAGACAATGGTGCGGTCGAGCGGCAACTGCTCAAGCTCGGCAACCGTGACATCAGCGGCAGTGATTTCGCCTGGGTGCTGACCGGACTGCTGGAAGATGTCAGTTATCCCGCGGAACTGGCCGTGCTGGAACGCAGGGAGTGGGGCAATCTGTATGGTTATCTGAGCGGATTGCGGCAAGCGGGCGCAGCGGTATTGCCTGCGGGAGCAGCTAACGGGACAGATGAATCACGCTGGAATGAACTGCGTTCGCGCCTCGACCGGGCGCGGGATTTGCGCCGGGAGATCGAGCGCATTGAACGATCCATCATCGCCGATATCAATTTCGGTATGGAGCGCCTGCGGCTGGAGGAAAGGCGGCTTGTGCTCGCCGGCGGCGACAGCGCTGACGCCCTGCGGGGAAACGCCCGGCAGCGCGAATCCCTCGCCGCGCAGTACGCCGAAATCCGCCTGCGGCTGCTGGAGATCAACCGGCAGATTCAGCGCGATACGGCGCTGTTGCGCATAGCCGATGGCAGCGTGGTGGAAATCCCCGTCGCCGATATCGTCCGGGCGTACCGGCCCAATGCCATGGGTTGGGCGGAATCACTGGGAGTGTATCTTGCGCGGCTGATCGAATTCCTCAGCGGCAATCCCCGGGAGGCGAATACCGAAGGGGGCCTGCTGCCTGCGCTCTATGGCACCGCCATGATGGTCATGTTGATGTCGGTGATCGTAACGCCGCTTGGCGTGGTGGCGGGAGTGTATCTCAGCGAATACGCCCCCCGGGGCTTGCTGACGCGGATCATCCGGGTTTCGGTGAACAATCTGGCCGGGGTGCCTTCCATCGTCTACGGTGTGTTCGGCCTGGGTTTTTTCATCTATCTTGCCGGCGGCGAAATCGACCGGCTGTTTTATGCCGAATCTTTGCCAGCGCCGACTTTCGGCACCCCGGGCCTGCTTTGGGCATCCCTCACCCTGGCGCTGCTCACCCTGCCCGTGGTCATCGTCGCCACCGAGGAAGGCCTGGGCAATGTTCCCGCTTCATTACGGGAGGCGAGCCTGGCGCTTGGCGCGACCCAGTTCGAGACCCTGTGGCGGGTGGTGCTGCCACTGGCGCGGCCTTCCATGCTCACCGGGTTGATTCTCGCCGTGGCCCGAGCCGCCGGGGAAGTTGCCCCGCTCATGCTCGTGGGAGTGGTCAAGCTGGCGCCTTCGCTGCCCCTGGATACCCAGTTTCCCTACCTGCACCTGGAACAGCAATTCATGCACCTGGGCTACCATGTGTTCGATCTCGCCACCCAGAGTCCCAACGTGGAGGCCGCCATGCCCCAGGCTTTCGCCACCGCCTTTCTGCTCGTCGCCTTGGTGACCGCGCTGAACTTGAGCGCGGTGCTGCTGCGCGGGCGGCTGCGGGAACGCTATCGGGCCATGGATACATGAACAGCGAGGAATTGAGCGAACTCAATCCGGATGCGGACGGCGTCAGGCCGGAGCCCTGCCTGGAAACGCGCAATCTCAGCCTGCGCTATGCCGGCAACCGGCGCGCCCTGAACAAGATCAGGCTGACGATTCCCAGGCAAAGGGTGACCGCGCTGATCGGCCCGAGCGGCTGCGGCAAAACCAGCCTGCTTCGCTGCTTCAACCGGCTCAACGATCTGGTGGATGATTGCGTGATCACCGGCCGGGTGCGGCTTGAGGGCAAGAACATTTATGCCGCCAAGGTCGATGTGACCGAATTGCGGCGGCGGGTGGGCATGGTGTTCCAGAAGCCCAATCCCTTTCCCAAGTCGATCTACGAAAATGTCGCCTTTGGCCTTCGCATCCGCGGCATCAAGTCGCGCCGCCGGCTCGATGAAATCGTGCAGGAATCGCTCAGCGCCGCGGCGCTCTGGGAGGAAGTCAGGGATCGCCTGCACAAAAGCGCCCTGGAGCTTTCCGGCGGACAGCAGCAGCGTCTGGTCATCGCCCGAACTTTGGCGGTTGCGCCCGAAGTCCTGCTGCTCGACGAATCGGCCTCGGCGCTGGACCCGATTTCCACCCTGAAAATCGAGGAACTGATCAGCGAACTAAAGAAGAATTACACTATTGTCATCGTTACCCACAATCTGCAACAGGCCGCCCGGGTGGCCGACTACACAGCCTTCATGGACATGGGCGAAATGGTGGAATTCGACACCACAGCCAGAATCTTCACCAACCCCGTGAGACGAAGAACCGAAGAATACATTACTGGAAGATATGGGTGAGGCCCGGTCGGCGCAGCCGAAAAAGAGCGAAGCTCTTTTAGGGCCGAACGGCTTGCCATGGATGGCAAGACTGGGGTTTGGCGAAACCGCAGCAGTCCCGCCAGGGATGGCAGGGACGAGCTCGCAGGATGCGCGTTCCCGGT
>JAJDSZ010000057.1 GCA_022827425.1 Pseudomonadales bacterium
CGCCCGCCGCGACGCCCTGCGCGCGCTGGAAGCCCTGCTTGGCCGCTATCCCGCCGCGGATGTCGAGGTAAGCGCGGATCTGCCGGACATGCCGCTTCCCCCGCCGCCGGGGATACCTTCGGAACTGCTGGAAAGAAGGCCCGACATCGTCGCCGCCGAACGCCGGGTGGCGGCCGCCTTCAACAGCCTGGACGCGGCCCGGGCGGCGCGGCTGCCTTCGGTTTCCCTCACCGGGGAACTCGGCGGCGCCTCGGCGGACCTGCTCGACTTCCTCAATCCGGCGAATCTCGCCTGGATGGCGGCGGTGAATTTGACCAGTCCGCTCATCGACGGCGGTCTGGCCCAGTCGCAAATCGACCAGGCCAGCGCCGACCAGCGGCGGGCCATAGCCGAATACGGCCAGGCGGTGCTCGACGCTTTCCGGGAAGTGGAAGCCGGCCTCGACCAGCTCGGCGCGCTCGAAGAACAGACCCGCTCCACGGTGGCCGCCGCCGAGGCCGCCGGCGACGCCCTGCGCATTTCCCGGCTGCGTTACGACGAAGGCGAAACCGACCTGCTCGAAGTGCTCGCGATCCAGCAGCGGCTGTTCTCTTCCGAAGCCGACCTGAGCAGCCTGCAACGCGCCCGCCTCGATAGCTGGGTCCACCTCAACCTCGCCCTCGGCGGCGACTGGGAGTAAGCGAATGAAGCAGTTGCTCAAGGTCCATCCGGACAATCCCTCGGCGCGCAGCATCCGCATCGCCGTGGATCATCTGCGGCAGGGCGACGTGATCGTCTATCCCACCGATTCCACCTACGCCCTGGGCTGCAATATCGGCAACAAGAGCGCGCTGGACCGCATCCGCCGCATCCGCCAGCTTGGCGACCGGCACAACTTCACCCTGGTGTGCAGCGACCTGTCTTCCCTGGCCACCTACGCCCAGGTGCCCAACAGCGCCTACCGGATTCTCAAGGCGCACACCCCCGGCTCCTATACCTTCATTCTCAAGGCCAGCCCGGAAGTGCCCCGGCGGCTGATGCACCCAAAACGCAAGACCATCGGCCTGCGGGTGCCCGAACACCAGGTGGCCCAGGCCCTGCTCGCCGAACTGGGAGAACCCGTCATGAGCACCAGCCTGATTCTTCCCGGCGATGACGGACCACTCAGCGACGCCGGGGAAATCCGGAACCGCATCGGCAAACTCGTGGACCTGATCGTTGACGGTGGCGCCTGCGGCATCGAACCGACTACCATGGTGGACTTGGTGGATGGCGTTCCCGAACTCATGCGGCAGGGAAAGGGTGACAGCAGCTCCTTTGTCTGATGCAATGGCCGGATTGCGGGCGCCGCGGATCAGAACAGGCAGTGAATGGTGACTGAGCAGGAACAAGGCAAAAGGGTGCTGTCCGGCATGCGGCCCACGGGCAAGCTGCACCTCGGGCATTTCCACGGCGCCCTGAAGAACTGGGCCAGATTGCAGGATGGCTACGAGTGCTACTATTTCGTCGCCGACTGGCACGCCCTGACCACCGATTACGGCGATACCGATCTGTTCGGCAATAACGTGATCGACATGGTCATCGATTGGCTCGCCACCGGAATCGACCCGGCCAGGTCTTCGATCTTTCTGCAATCCGCGCTTCCCGAACATGCCGAATTGCATTTGCTGCTTTCCATGACCACGCCGCTGAGCTGGCTGGAACGGGTGCCGAGCTACAAGGAGCAGCAGAACCGGCTCGAAGGAAAATCACTCGACACCTACGGTTTTCTCGGTTACCCGCTGCTGCAGGCGGCCGATATTCTCATCTACGACGCCGCCTTCGTTCCCGTGGGCGGCGACCAGGCCGCCCATGTGGAGCTGACCCGGGAAGTCGCCCGCCGCTTCAACCATCTCCATGGCGCCCAGGTGCTCACCGAGCCCAGGGCCCTGCATACCCCGGTGACCAAACTGCCGGGCCTTAACGGGCAGAAGATGTCCAAGTCCTACAACAATTCCATCACCCTGCGCGAAGACCCCGCCCAAGTGGAGAAAAAAATCCGCACCATGCCCACGGACCCGGCCCGGATTCGCCGCGGCGATCCCGGCGACCCGGCCAAATGCCCGGTGTGGCGGTTCCATGCAGTCTATTCCGACGACGAAACCCGGCAATGGGCGCGGGAAGGCTGCACCAGCGCCGGCATCGGCTGCATCGACTGCAAAAAGCCCTTGATCGAATCGGTGCTCGCCGAACTCGAACCCATCCGCAAGGCCGCCCAGCCTTATGTGGACAACCCCGGGGAAGTCCGCGAAATCATTCTGCAAGGCAATGAAAAAGCCAGACAAACCGCCGCCGCGACCATGGACCGCGTCCGCGACGCCATGGGGCTGAGCCGGTGGTAGCCTCGACAACACACGCCAGCGGCCGCGGCGAATTTTCCTCGCGATTCGGTTTCCTCATGGCGGCCTCGGGCTCCGCCGTGGGGCTGGGCAATATCTGGGGATTTCCCACCAATGCCGCCTCCAATGGCGGCGCCGCCTTCCTGTTCACCTATTTGCTGCTCGCCTTCGCCCTGGCGTATCCCGCATTGATGGCCGAACTGATTATCGGTCGCCATGCCAGGGCCAATTCCATCGCGGCCCTGCAAGGCATCTCCCGGGGGCCGAAAACCCGGGCCTTTGCCGTATTCGTCGGCGGCCTCGGCATTCTCACCGTCAGTTTCATACTCAGTTTCTACGCCATCGTCAGCGGCTGGATGATGGCCTTCTTTCTCGACCCCATCGCCCGCCTCGCCGGCGCGGAGCAGTTTGCGGGCTGGCTCACCACCGATGGCGAATGGCGCAACGGCCTGTTCATGCTGGGTTTCATGGCGCTGACGATCCACATCATCCGGGCCGGCGTGCGGGACGGCATCGAGCGCTGGGCTTCCCGGCTGATGCCCATGCTCATCGGGATACTGCTGCTGCTGATCGTCTATGTGTTGACCCTGCCGGGGGCCATGGATGGCCTGCGCGCCTATCTGGTGCCCGATTTTTCCCAGATTGCCAATCCGCGATTGCTGGTGGACGCCATGGGTCAGGCGTTCTTTTCCCTGTCGCTGGGAGTGGGCACCATGCTGATTTACGGCTCCTATATCAGCAAGCGGGAAAATCTGCCGGTGACCGGCAGCCTGGTGGCCCTGCTCGATATCGGCATCGCGGTCATTGCCGGCATGCTGATTCTGCCGGCCATGTACGTGGCGCTTGCCGGAGGCGTCGAAATCTTCAACCCCGACGGCAGCCTGGTTGCCGGCCCCGCCCTGATCGTCTCGGTGCTTCCGGAACTTTTCGGCGCCATGGGCTCCGTGGGCCTGTTCGTCGCGCTGGCCTTCTTTCTGCTGATGACCATCGCCTCGCTGACCTCGTCGATTTCCATGCTCGAAGTGCCGGTGGTCTTTGCGGTGGAGTACCTGGACATGGCCCGGGGCAGGGCGGCCATTCTCGTCGGCGCCGCGGTGGCGGGAATCTCGCTGCTGATCGTGCTGAATTTCGATCCGCTGTTTGATCTGGTGGTGAGCTGGGCCACGGAAGCAAGCCAGCCTCTGCTCGGATTCTTCTTCTGCATCTTTGTCGCCTGGATCTGGCGGCGCGATGCGGTGCTGGCGGAAATCGCCGAAGGCGCTCCTGAAGCCGAATCCGGCCTGTTCTGGAAAATCTGGCCGCTCTATGTGAAATTCGTCTGCCCACTAGCCATTCTGGTGGTATTTTTGCAATCATGGAACTGGTGATACGGCAATTCCCGTTTCGCAGAATGACATGAGGGGTGAAGCGCCAAATTCAGAATGGTTTCCGGAGATGATCCCAATGCGGAACTATTCCGTGAAACGCCCGCCGCGCTTGAGCCGGCGCCTAAACCCAATCCGCTCCCGCCGTGACCCGAACCCTGCAAGCATTGACTGGCAAAGAGGCAAGACCCGATGAACAAACACCGCAAGACCGTGGCAGCTGGAACGCTGCTCGCCCTGCTCACAGCCTGCTCCCCTGAGCAACCGGCGCCGGAGCCCGAGGCCATGAATACGGCGGAATCCGCAACCGAATCGCCCCCCGCCGCCGACGCCGAAGCAGGGGGAAATCCGTTCTTCAGCGAAAGTCCGCATGCCCTCGGCTTTCCACCTTTCGACCGCATTGAAAATGCCCATTACCTGCCGGCTTTCGAGCGCGGCATGGCCGAACACATCGCCGAAGTGGAGGCCATTGCGGGTCAGGGCGCCGGTCCCGATTTCGAAAACACCATTGCCGCCCTCGAATTGAGCGGGCAATTGCTCAGCCGCGTGTCGGCGGTGTTCTTCGCCCTTTCCAGCGCCCACACCAATGAGGAAATCCAGGCGCTGGAGCAGCAGTTGGCGCCGGAGCTTGCCGCCCATAACGACGCGATTCTGCTCAATCGGGATTTGTTCGCCCGCGTTTCCGCGCTGCATGAAGACCGGGAATCCCTGGGACTCGACCCGGAATCGCTGCGCCTGCTGGAGCGAACCTATATCGATTTCGTCCGGGCCGGCGCCGCGCTCGATGCGCGCCAGCAGGAACGGCTGCGGGACATCAACGCCCGCATTGCCGTGCTGCAAACCCGCTTCAGCCAGAACGTGCTCAGCGAGGTCAACGATCTCGCCATTGTGGTGGACAGCCGGGAGGAACTGACGGGTCTCGATGAGGCCCTGATTACCGCCGCCGCGGAACAAGCCGGGGAGCGCGGCCTGCCGGGGCAGTTCGTTTTGCCCCTGCTCAACACCAGCGGCCAGCCGGCCCTGGCCAGCCTGCGGAATCGCGATCTGCGCCGGCGCATGCTGGAGACTTCCCTGTCCCGGGGCTCCCGGGGAGGCGAGTACGATAATCGCGAAACCCTCACCGAAGTACTGCGCTTGCGGGCGGAGCGCGCCCGATTGCTCGGCTATGAGAATCACGCGGCCTATGTGCTGGAGGACGAGACCGCGGGCTCGGTGGCGGCGGTCAACCAGCGTCTTGCCGAACTCGCGCCTCCCACCGCGGTCAACGCCCGCCGGGAAGCGGCGGACCTGCAGCGGATGATCGACGGGGAAGGCGGAGATTTCTCACTTGCGGCCTGGGACTGGTCCTATTACACCGAGATTCTCCGCGCCGAGCGTTTCGATTTTGACGAAAGCGAATTGCGGCCCTATTTCGAACTCGACAATGTGCTGCGGCGAGGCGTCTTTTTTGCCGCCGAAGAACTGTTCGGCATCCGTTTCGAGGAACGCCCCGATTTGCCGGTCTACCAGGAAGACGTCCGCGTGTTTGAAGTGTTCGACGTCACCGGCGAACCCCTGGCGCTGTTCATCGCCGATTTCTACGCGCGCCCCAACAAGCGCGGCGGCGCCTGGATGAACGCCTATGTCGCCCAGTCCCATCTGCTGGGAACCCGCCCCGTGATCGGAAATCACCTGAATGTCACCAAGCCGCCGGAAGGCGAACCGACCCTACTGACTTTCGACGAGGTCGTCACGGCCTTCCACGAGTTTGGCCATGCCCTCCACGGCATGTTTTCCGATGTGCGCTATCCGAGCTTTTCCGGCACCCGGGTGCCCCGGGATTTCGTCGAGTATCCGTCCCAGGTCAACGAGATGTGGGCGGTCTGGCCCGAGGTGCTGGAAAACTACGCGGTGCATCATGAAACCGGCGAAGCCATGCCCCGGGAACTGCTCGACAAGGTCCTGTCCACCCGGCAATTCAATCAGGGTTTCGCCACCGCCGAGTATCTGGCGGCGTCCATCGTTGACCAGGCGCTGCACCAGTTGGCCCCGGAGGAAGTCCCGGGTGCGGACGAAGTCATGGCTTTCGAGGCCGCCGCGCTGGAGCGGGCCGGGCTGGCCATGGACGAGATTCCGCCGCGCTACCGGGCGACGTATTTCTCGCACATCATGGGCGGCTATTCGGCGGGCTATTATTCCTACATCTGGAGTGAGGTGCTTGACGCCGACTCGGTGCGGTGGTTCGAGGAGAACGATGGGCTGCTGCGGGAGAACGGCGCCCATTTCCGCAGCAGCCTGCTGTCCCGCGGCGGGTCCGAAGACGCCATGACCCTGTTCCGCAACTTCCGCGGCCGGGACGCCGACATCAATGCCCTGCTCGAGCGCCGGGGCTTGAATTAGGAAGTGGGTACTTCCCGTCATTCCGCGCGTGTGCCCGTCATTCTGCGCGAAGTCGCAGAATCCCATGCAGAGTCCTCCTCGGGAGATTCTGCGACTTCGCGCAGAATGACGGGCGCACACGCAGGATGGCGGGGCAAGATCGGGCGCAGAGTGACGGCGCGGGCTCCTAGCCGGATTCGCAGAATCTGAGCAGCAACAGGCTCAATTCATCCCAGGGATTGGCCCGTTGCAGGCCCTTGACGGCATGGTCGATGCGCATGCAATGGGCAAGCATCCGCCAGAGGTCGTCCGCGTCAAGCCGCCCAAGCGCCCGGGATACCAGATTCTTGCGGCTGTGCCAGACCCGGGAACTTGCCATGGCCTGGCCGGGTTCCTGACCCTGGTCCATTTTTTCCCGGATTTCGAGCAATTGCCGCAGTTCGCGGACGATGACCGCCAGCACGATCAGGGGAAAAACGCCTTCCGCCCGCAGGCCGGCGAGAACGCGCTGGGCTCTGGCGGTTTCCCCGGCGAGCGCGGCCTCCGCCAGTTTGCCCGGGTCGTAGCGGGAACTGTCCGCCACCAGTCGCAACACATTTTCGCCGCTGAGTTCGATTTCCGCTCCGGGTTCCGCCCCGGCAAGCAGGGCGAGTTTGTCGATTTCCTGCTGGGCCGCCAACAGGTTTCCCTCCACCCGGTCGCAAAGCACCTGCACGGCGGAACTGTCGGGAACGATTCCCGCCCGATTCAGCCGCTGCCGCAGCCAGGCTGGCAGGCGGGCCCGGTCCAGTGGCCAGATCTGCACCAGCGCCAGCCGGCTTTCCAGTTTTTTGAACCATTGGGTCCGCAGGCTGGCGCCGTCGATTCTCGGCCCGCTGACCAATACCCGGAAGTCTTCCGGCGCCTTGTCGAGATACGCGCCAATCGCTTCCCGGCCGGGATTGTCGAGCTTGGCCCCGTACAGCCGCAGTTCCAGCAGTTTTCGCTCGGAAAACAACGAGGTGGCGTCGAGTTCATAAAGGAAATCATCCCAGTCGAAGCCCCGCTCCACATGATAGATCTCACGCTCCACAAAACCGGCGGCGCGCCAGTGGGCGCGGATTTCATCGGCGGCTTCCTGCAGCAGCAGGATTTCATCGCCGGCCAGCCAGTACAGCGGCATGGACTCCCGCCGCAGGGTCGCCGCCAACTGGTCCGCGCGGATTTTCATCGGCCCGCGGCCTCGATGCGCCGCAGGATTCGCGCCGCCAGTTCCTGCCGCATTTCACTCCGCAGCAACTCGGCTTCCTCGCGGTTGCCGGCGATATTGCGCAGGTCCTGGTAATAGGTGCGTTCCACCGACAGGTTTTCCCCATCGATGAGGGTCTGTCCGCCAGCCACAAGCTGGATGCGCAGGGAAAGCCGCAGAGTGACCTGGGCCGCCCTGGCCAGCACCGTGGTGCTCGCCGGACGCCCGGAAAAGGTTTCGCCGCCGATGCTCAGCAGGGGATGGGCTTGCGCCGCCGGGTCGGCCGCGGCGTGCAGGGTGATTCCCGCGGATTCGAGCCTGCGCCGCAGCAAGTCTTCAAAGCCGGGTTCGGACTGTGGCATCCGCAAACGCAGATCGCGCAATCCCGGCGCCGCGCCATCCATGCCGCGCAGTTGATAGCCGCAGCCCGGCGCCAGGGCCAGAAGCAGCGCCGGCAGCAGGGGGAGCAACAGCCGCCGGCCCATGGGCGATCAACCTGTCACGACATTCACCAGCCTGCCGGGAACGACGATGACCCGTCGGATCGCGGCATTTTCGGTGAATTTGCGGACGGAGTCGTTGTTCAGCGCGATTTCCCGCAGTTCTTCCTCCCCAAGGTCCACGGGGACTTCCTCGCGGCCCCGCAGCTTGCCATTGACCTGCAGCACAACCAGTTTCTTCTCCCGCTCCAGCGCCGCGGAATCGATTTCCGGCCAGGGGGCGTCCATGATGGCGCCTTGATGGCCGAGCCGATGCCAGACCACATGACAGAAATGCGGCACGATGGGCGCCAGCATGAGAATCGAATTTTCCAATGCCTCCTGCATTACCTGGCGGTCCGCGGTTTCGGCTTTGTCGAGTTGCCCCCGGAACCGGGTCAGGGCGTTGAGCAGTTCCATCACCGCCGCGATGGCGGTGTTGAAATGGTAGCGGTCCCGGTAATCCCGGCCGACCCGGGCCACGGTTTCGTGGGTCTTGCGGCGCAGGTCCCGCTGGGCCGGATTCAGGGCGAGGCCCGCGAAATCCGGCGTTTCCCAAATTTCGTGTTCGCCGACGATCCGCCACAGCCGCTTGAGAAAACGGAAACTGCCTTCCACGCCGGAGTCCGACCAATCCACCGACTGCTCCGGCGGCGCCGCGAACAGGCTGAACATGCGCACGGTATCGGCGCCATAGCGCTCGATCAGGGGCAGGGGGTCCACGGTATTGCCCCGGGATTTGGACATCTTGCCGCCATCCTTCAGCACCATGCCCTGGGTCAGCAGCCGGGTGAAGGGCTCGTCGGAGTTCACCAGGCCCTCATTGCGCATGAGCTTGTGGTAGAAGCGCGCATAGAGCAGGTGGAGGATGGCGTGCTCGATTCCGCCGATGTACTGGTCCACCGGCAGCCAGTAACGGGCGCGCTCGTCAAGCATGGCCCCGCCCTGGTCGGCGCAGGTATAGCGCGCGTAGTACCAGGAAGATTCCATGAAGGTGTCGAAGGTGTCGGTTTCCCTTTTGGCCGCCGCGCCGCAGGTCGGGCATTTTACATCCACGAATTCCGCAAGTTCGGGCAGGGGGGAGCCGTGGCCGTGGAAATCGACCTCTTCCGGCAGGCGCACGGGCAGGTCTTCATCCGGCACCGGCACCGGGCCACAGGCGGGACAATGGATGATGGGGATGGGGGCGCCCCAGAAACGCTGGCGCGACACCAGCCAGTCCCGCAGCCGGAAATTCACCTGCCGCCGGCCCTTGCCGAGCGATTCGAGATGGTCCGCGATGGCATGGAAAGCCGCGGAAGAATCCATACCGTCGAATTGTCCGGAGTTGACCAGAACGCCATGCGCCACAAAGGCTTCCCGGCTCAGGTCGCAGGCCGATGGACTCGCGGAGCCAGTTTCCGCCGGGCGGATGACCTGGCGGATTTCCAGGCCGTATTTCACGGCGAACTCCCAGTCGCGCTGGTCGTGTGCGGGCACCGCCATCACCGCCCCTGAACCATAGGCCATCAACACGAAATTGGCCGCATAAATCGGCAGGGACTCGCCGCTCAGGGGATGGATCGCCTTGAGGCCGGTATCCATGCCTTGCTTGTCCATGGTCATCAGGTCGGCTTCGGCGACGCTGACGCCGGCCAGGCCGGCAATGAAGTCCGCCAGGGCCGGATTGTCCGCCGCTGCCGACAGCGCCAGGGGATGCCGCGGCGCCAGCGAAAGGCTGGTCACGCCGAACAGCGTGTCGGGCCGGGTGGTGTACACCTTGATGGTTTGTGTCTCGTCGCGGCCGGCCACGGCGAAATCGACCTCCACGCCTTCCGAGCGGCCGATCCAGTTGCGCTGCATGATGCGCACGGCGTCGGGCCAGCCGTCGAGTCCTTCGAGATCGTCGAGGAGTTCCTGGGCAAAGTCGGAAATACGGAAGAACCACTGGGGAATTCGCCGCCGTTCAACGCTTGCGCCGGAACGCCAGCCCTTGCCGTCCACCACTTGTTCGTTGGCGAGCACGGTCTGGTCCACCGGGTCCCAGTTGACTTCGGCTTCCTGTTTGTACACCAGGCCCTTGCGAAACAGGCGGGTGAAAAACCACTGCTCCCAGCGATAGTAATCCGGGTGGCAGGTGGCGACTTCGCGTTGCCAGTCGTAGGCGTAGCCGAGCCGCTTGAACTGTGACCGCATGTAGTCGATATTGGCGTAGGTCCAGGTGGCCGGATTGACCTTGTTCTGGATGGCCGAGTTTTCCGCGGGCAAGCCGAAGGCGTCCCAGCCCATGGGCTGCAGGACATTTTTCCCTTGCATGCGATGAAAGCGGGAAATGGCGTCGCCGATGGAGTAGTTGCGCACATGGCCCACATGCAGATGGCCGCTGGGATAGGGCAGCATCGACAGGCAATAGAACTTTTCCCGCTCCGGGTCTTCGGTGACGCGGAAACAATCGTTTTCCCGCCAGTAGCGCTGGGCCTCCTCCTCCACCTCTCCGGGCTGGTAGGGATTATCCGATCTGGTCATCGCCGTCGTCTTCCTTGCGCATGCCATTGCCGGTCAGGGTGACCTTGACCAGCTTGATCTGCCGATTGTCGGCATGCACCACGCTGACCAGATAAGGCCCGATACGGATGCTTTCGCCCCGTTCGGGAATATAGCCGAACCGCCGCAGCAGGATGCCGCCGATGGAGTTGAACTCCCTCTCGTCCAGTTCGGTGGCGAAATGCTCGTTGAAGTCGCTGATGGGAGTCTGCGCCTTGACGATATGGTTGCGGTCGTCGAAACGCTTGATATGGCTGTCGTCCTCGATGTCGGTTTCGTCCTGGATTTCGCCGACGATCTGTTCGAGCACGTCCTCGATGGTGACGAGGCCACTGACGCTGCCATAATCGTCCACCACGATGGCCATGTGGTTGCGGCTTTCGCGAAACTCCTTGAGCAGGGTATTGAGCGGCTGTGATTCCGGCACGAAAGTGGCGGGCCGGACGATCTTCCTGAGATTGAAATTTTCCGGCATGCCCTCGAGGCACAGCGGCAGCAGGTCCTTGGCGAGCAGCACCCCGATGATGTTGTCCACCTGTTCCTCGATGACGGGAAAACGCGAATGGGAGGCGCCGGCCACCATTTCCACAGTCTCCCGCACCGGCATGCTGGTGGACACGATCACGGCCTGGGAGCGGGGAATCATGATGTCGCGCACCTGCATGCTCGACACCTGCAGGGCGCCTTCGATGATGCCAAGCGCGTCGGCGTCGAGCAGGTCGTCCTGTTCGGCGTTGCGCAGCAGCTCGAGCAGGCTGCGGGTGTCGGTGGGTTCGTCGGAAAAGACTTGTGCGATTTTATCGATCCAGGAACGGCGTCCCGGATCGATGCCAGCCTGGTCTTCGGCCATGCGCTGTTGGTGCTCCTGTCAAAAGAGGATTTATACTAGATAAGGGTTGGGGATTCCAAACCTTTGCAGTATACCGATTTCCAGGGCTTCCATGCACTCCGCCTGTTCCTCGTCCGCATGATCGTAGCCAAGCAGATGCAGGCAGCCATGGATCAGCAGATGCGCCCAGTGATGGGCCAGTTCCTTGCCCTGGGCCAGCGCTTCTTGTTCGGCGAGTTCGGCGCAGACGGCGATATCGCCGATGAGTTCGCCGCCGCCCGAAGTTTCCTGCGATGGCCCGCATGAGCCGCTGGGAAAAGCCAGCACATTGGTTGGGCGGCCCTGCCGGCGGTAGCGCAGGTTGAGCCGCCCGGATTCTTCCGCCTCGATAAAACAAAGGCTTACGCCAAGCGAATCCCGGCCATCCGCCGCGGCAAGCGCGCTTTCGATCCAGGCCCGGCATTGCGCGTGGTTCGGCGTCCAGTGATTCGCCGCGCGATCGGCGATGGCAAGCCTCACCTTCATCAGGCGTCCGGATTCTGGGCGTCCTGCTCCCGCAATTCGCCGATCCGGGACTGGTCGAAGTCTTCGTAGGCTTCCACGATGGCCTGCACCAGCTGATGCCGCACCACATCCCGGGAAGTGAACCAGTTGAATCCGATGCCTTCCACGTCCCGCAGGATCCGGGCCGCCTGGACCAGCCCCGAGCGGGTGCCGTCCGGCAGGTCGATCTGGGTCACATCGCCGGTCACCACCACCCGGGAGCTGACGCCGATCCGGGTGAGGAACATCTTCATCTGGGCCGCGGTGGCGTTCTGGCTTTCATCGAGAATGATGAAGGACTCGTTGAGGGTGCGCCCGCGCATATAGGCCAGCGGGGCGACTTCGATAATGTTCTTCTCCACCAGGCGATTGACCTTCTCAAAGCCCAGCATTTCATACAGCGCGTCGTACAGCGGGCGCAGATAGGGGTCGATCTTCTGGATCAGGTCGCCCGGCAGAAAGCCGAGTTTTTCGCCGGCCTCCACCGCCGGCCGCACGAGCACGATCCGGCTCACCTGTTCCGCCGCCAGCGCTTCCACCGCCCGGGCCACGGCGAGATAGGTCTTGCCGGTGCCGGCGGGGCCGATGGCGAAATTGAGATCCCGCCGGACGATGCTGTTGACATAGGCTGCCTGCCGCCTGCTGCGGGGCTTGATGGAAAGCCGCGGGGTGCGGATGAAAGCCGCGGTGGTCCTGCCCCCGGCGGATTCAGGCGGCGGACTCGTGATCTCCTGCAGGGCAAGCTGGATCAGGCTGGCGTTCAGCAATTCGCCCTGTTCGGTTGCCCGGTACAGCGATTCCAGCAGGGCGCGGCCGTCCCGCACCGCGGCCCGGCTGCCGCTGAGCTGGAACCAGTTGCCCCGCTGGCGGATTGCCACCGACAACAGTTTTTCGATCTGGCGGATGTTTTCGTTGAACTGGCCGCAGAGATTGGCCAGTCTTCGGCTGTCATCCGGGTCCAGGCTGAGGTCCAGGCTATGCTGATTCATGGAGAGAATGACTGGTTCAATTTTCCCGTTCCCCCAGCAATGAATTCGGCAGGGCGTCAGTGATTCTCACGGTGATGAATTTGCCCGCCAGCGCCGGATCCGTGGCGGGGAAATTCACCACGCGGTTGTTTTCGGTGCGCCCCTGCATGGCGGAAGCGCTTTTTTTCGACGCGCCGGTCACCAGGATCGGATAGCGCTTGCCCACCATGGACTCGCTGATGGCCCGGGCCTGGCGGGTCAGTTGCACCTGCAGCGCCGCAAGGCGATGTTTCTTTTCCCGCTCCGGCGTCGGGTCCGCGAGCTGGGCCGCCGGCGTTCCCGGGCGGAGGCTGTAGAGAAAGCTGAAGGAGGTGTCGAAACCGACTTCCATGACCAGATCCATGGTGTCCTCAAAATCCCGCTGGCTTTCGCCGGGATAGCCCACGATGAAATCCGAAGACAGGCTTATGCCCGGCCTGGCGGCCTGGATGCGGCGCACCAGGGATTTGTATTCCAGCGCGGTATAACCACGCTTCATCGCAGCCAGTACCCGGTCGGAGCCGCTTTGCACCGGCAGGTGCAGATGGCCGGCGAGTTCCGGCACGTCGCGGTAGGCGTCCACAAGCCCGGCCTGGAATTCCGCCGGATGCGAGGTGGTGAAGCGGATTCGGTCCACGCCGTCCATGCTGGCCAGGTAATGGATGAGCAGGGCGAGATCGGCGCTGCCGCCGTCATGGGTCCGGCCGCGCCAGGCATTGACGTTCTGGCCGAGCAGATTGATTTCCCGCACGCCCTGTTCGGCGAGTTCCACGGCTTCGGCAAGCACATCGTCGAGCGGACGGCTGACTTCCTCGCCCCGGGTATAGGGCACCACGCAGAAACTGCAATACTTGCCGCAGCCTTCCATGATGGTGAGGAACGCCTGGCAGGAAGCGGCCCTGGGCCGGGGCAGGTGGTCGAATTTCTCGATTTCCGGAAAACTCACGTCCACCACGGCATTGCCGCCATCGGCGTCGTCGAGCATGGCGGGCAGCTTGTGCAGGGTCTGGGGCCCGAAGACCACATCCACATAGGGCGCCCGTTTGCTGATGGCTTCGCCTTCCTGGCTGGCGACGCAGCCACCCACGGCGATTTTCACTTCGGGCCTGGCCTGCTTCAGGCCGCGCCAGCGGCCAAGCTGGTGAAACACCTTCTCCTGGGCCTTTTCCCGAATCGAGCAGGTATTGAGCACGAGAATATCCGCCTGCTCCGGCGACTCCACGAGTTCGGCGGCCCGGGTCTCCCGCAGCAGATCGAGCATGCGCGAGGAGTCATACTCGTTCATCTGGCAGCCGTGGGTCTTGATATGCACCCGGGTGGGCGAAGGAGAATTCGCCGGCGTCTCGCCGGCGCCCGGATGGTTCAGGCTTTGCATGCAATAGGGTACAGCGGCAAATGGAAGCCGGATTATACCGAATCAGATAAGGCAAGGGCAGCAGACGATTCAGACTCCAGAATTCTCATTTATGGCGCTCCAACCTTCCTGTCATTCCGCGCGAAGCGAAGCGTAGTCGCAGAATCTCTCGCAGTGGCCACCCGATGAGATCCTGCGACTGCGCGCAGGATGACCCATGTGGGCGCTCCCTCTGAGCAAACCGACAGGCTGTAACAGTATTGAATTTTCTCGAAATGGCCTGATATTCGGGTTACTCTCGCATTTTCCAGTCAGGTTCCGTTTCATGCCCGCTTCCCCGGAAATCTACAAGGTCACCTTTCTCAACAAGGGCAAGGTGTATGAACTCTTCGTGCGGCAGGTCTACCAGAGCGACCTGTATGGATTCATTGAAGTGGAAGACTATGTTTTCAATGAGAAAACCCAGGTGGTGGTGGACCCGGGCGAGGAGAAGCTCAAACAGGAATTCGCCGGGGTGAACCGCAGCTTCATCCCCATCCAGTCGGTGATTCGCATCGACGAGGTGGAAAAGAGTGGCGATGCCAGGATTTCCAGCGGCGACAACATCACGCCCCTGCCGGTGTCCTTTATCGGTGGCGGCAGGGCGGATTCGGCGAAAAGCGAATAGGCGCCCGGCACCGCGCGCTACCGGCGGTTTCGCGGGATTCAGTCGCCCGCCAACTCGTCCCTGATAGCCTGTTCGATCAACTCGATGTCGCCATCGCGAAATCCCATATGCACCAGCTTGACCGTGCCATCGCGGCCGATCAGATACGAAGTCGGCATGCCATAGACGCTGTACAGGTCCATGACTTCGCCTTCCGGATCCGCCGGGATGGGAAAATCGAGTTGCACATCGGCGAGAAATTCCAGCCCGTCCTCGATGGGGTCGTCCACGGTGATGCCGAGTACTTCCAGCCCCTGGTCGCGGTAACGGTGGTAGAGGTCATTGTAGAGCGGCAGGGAAGTCAGGCAGGGGGCGCACCAGGAAGCCCAGAAATCGATATACACCACCTTGCCGGCAAGGCCCGCCAGGCTGATCGCCGGTTCGCCTTCATGGATGGAAGGCAGGCTGAAGTCCGGCGCCTCGTCGCCTTCCTCCACGGCAAGCGCGGGGACATGGAACAAGCAGGCGGCCAGCGCCGGGAACACAAACTTGCGAATGATCTGAATCATGTTGTCGAACCCTCATTGGCCACATGGGCAATCTACCGCGCAAGCTCCTAGCCCAGAATCTCCACGTCATGGGCCTGATCGCCTTTTTCGCCCATGACCACGCCGAATTCCACCTGTTGGCCTTCCTCGAGCACCCGGTGGCCGTAGCCGCGAATCGAACGGAAATGCACGAAGATGTCGCTGCCGTCCTCGCGGCTGATGAAACCAAAACCCTTGTTGACATTGAACCATTTGACCGTGCCTGTCTCCCGGGGGCCCCGGGGCTGGACATTGCCGCTTGGCGGCGGCGGCGCGGAACTCCGGTTCCGGCTGCGATAGCGCGGCGTCGAACTTCGTCCGCCGGAGGTCTGGACGCCCCGGGCGCTCCAGACCGCGGTGCCAATGAAGAACACCAGCAGCGACACCAGGAACACGGGCAAATGCACCAGTTGCAACTGATAGCCCCCAAGCGAAAGCAGATAAAGGGGGATACTCGCCAACACCGCCATGATGATTCCGATAACGAGAGGATGATTGAACATGGAAACAAACTCATTTTGACTACGAAAGGAACCGGTAAAAATACACCAGCGGGAAAATTTTGGAAAGGTCAATGTGGCCAGCGCCTGTGCCGGAGCGGTTTCGGCAGCCGCTGATGGCCGGGCCGCAACGGCGCGCCGGATTCCCGGGCGGGCGGCAATTCTCATGACGGAGCTGAACGCGCGCTCTTTGGTCATCCTGCGACTACGCTTCGCTTCGCGCAGAATGACGCAGGGGGGAGGGCTTCGCTCCGCGCGGAATGGCATGAGGGATGAAACGCCAAAATGAGAATTGCGGCCGAGCGGGGGGATTCGCTTCCGCTGGGCTGGATGAGCACTTACAATGTGCCGCCCGTGTCCTGCTCCCTCCGCCCGGGTGGTGAAACTGGTAGACACAAGGGACTTAAAATCCCTCGATCATCGCGATCATGCCGGTTCGATTCCGGCCCCGGGCACCAAACCCTTCCGCGGACCGGGGTTGTGGCCGGGTTCTTCAATCCCGTTGCCGCGGAGGATTTACCCGCGGCGTCCGGTTTCGCTAGAATCCGGTATTGTCATGAGCTTTGTTGACGCCATGTCCCGCCTTCTCGACGGCCACCGCGTGTACCGCGCGGTCTGGCTCGAGGGCCTGTATGTGGTGATGCTCGACGATTCCGTCCAGCTCACCAACAATTTCGAATCCTGGGAGCCCTACGAGCCCGACGAAGTGGACAAGTACGCCAGGGACTGGATGGTGGCTTGATGCGCGAGTCGGAATGCATGCGGTCCGCCAGCCGCCGGGGCCGCTGCGGCCAAAGGGACTGATCGGTTCGCCGCTTGAAGGAAATACGGTATCAGGCGGGAGCCGCCGGCAGCGCCCGCAGGTAGTCCCCCAGGGACGGAATCGGAATCCGGTAGTGATCGGGCAACTCCGGGGCCGGGGCCAGCAGGCCGGCGTGCAGGGCGTCGGTGAGGAAATCCTCCATGGACTCCCCCGTTCCGTCGCGAACCTTCCCG
>JAJDSZ010000033.1 GCA_022827425.1 Pseudomonadales bacterium
ACGCCGATCTCCGCATAGGTGCGGCCGCTCAGTTCCCGCCCCATCATGAACGTTATGACACGGGTCAGGTCGGTCTGATAGGCGAGCACTTGCAGGTCGAACATCAACTTCGCGTGCTCTTCGTATGTGTCGGGCACGCCCGACGGCTGCGTCACTTCGGGCAGGTCGCGGCCGCTTTGCGCCTCGGCCATCTGGATCCGCCGCTCGACGTCGCGAACGGCGTCGAGATACTGATCGAGCCTGGCGCGGTCGCCGGCCCCGACTTCCCGGTTCAGTTCGGCCACGCGTTCGGTCAGGGAGTCGAGCAGGCTGCGGTCCTTGCGGATGCGCTGGAGCCGCACTTGCGGGTCGGTGGTGCCGATGTCGCCGAAGAGCCGCTCGAACACCAGCCGCGGATTGGTTTCCATCGGCAGTGGCGTGTTCGCGTCGCGCCAGGCGATGGTGCTCGTGTACATGCAACTGAAGCCGATGTCGCAGGAACCGAAAACGTCGTTTTCGTCGAGCGCGAGTTCGAGCGAACCGAGTTGGGTTTCCCGGCCGAACCGGCGCGCCACGAGCTGGTCGATCGAAACCGCGGCCTGGAGATCGTTCTCGGTGCGGGCCGGGGTCGCTCCGGTGAGAAAGCGGGTCGAGGCGCTGGCGTGGACGCCGGCGTTGCTCGCCACGCCGTTGAGTCCGGTCAACACCAGCATGCGGTCGCGGTAAGCGGCCATGGGCTGCAGGATCCGGGTGAGCTCGAAATCCGCCCCTTCGGCGGCGGGAGTCCAGGCTTTCATCGCCATGCCGTTGGGCACATAGACCACGCCTAGCCGGCTAACCGTTTGCGGCCCGGTGTTGCCGAGCGCCGGCGTCATGCTGTCGAGCAGCGGCAGCGCCAGGCTCGCGCCGAGACCCCGCAGCATCGTGCGCCGTGAGAGTTTCTTTTTCAGAATGATCATGATCCTGTTCTCCGCATCTGGAACGGGGCGCTTTCGATCACGCCCATTATCACCGATGACCAGCGATAGTCGTCCGCTTCCGCATCGCGAACTATGGAACGCACCGTGGGCATGTCATGGTACTCCAGACCCCGCCCGAGGGCATAGGTCATCAGTTTCTCGGTAACAGCGCCGACGAAGTCGCCGGGCTTGTCGAGCAGCAGGTTCGCGAGCCCGTTGGGGCCGCTGAATTCGGCGCCGCCGGGAATCGCCCCGGAAGCGTCGATAATCTCGCCGGCGAAGCGCTCGCGCCATTTGCCCACGGCGTCGTAATTCTCCAATGAGAATCCAATGGGGTCCATGGCGGCGTGACACGAGCGGCAGGCGGGATTTTCCCGATGCTGGGCCATCGCTTCGCGCATGCTCAGTACTTTTCCTTCCGCGTTCGCTTCCTCGAGCGCCGGCACATTGGGCGGCGGCTCGGGCGGCGGCGCACCGAGGAGGTTTTCCAGCACGAACTTGCCGCGCAACACCACCGAAGTGCGATTCGGATAGGAAGTCACCGTCAGCAGGCTGCCGTGGCCGAGCAGTCCGCCGCGCTGGCCGCCGTCGAGCGTGACCTTGCGGAAGCGATTGCCGTAAATGCCGGGGATTCCATAGTGCCGGGCGAGCCTTTCGTTCAGGTAGGTGTAATCGGCGCTGAGCAATTCGAGCATGCTGCGGTCGGTGCGAATCTGTTCGTCGAGGAACAGTTGCGTCTCGCGTTTGAATGCCTCGCGCAGGTTTTCGTCGAATTCGGGAAAGCCCGCAGGCAAGGGGTAATGGCTGTCGAGATTGCGCAGATAGAGCCATTGTCCAACGAAGTTCTCGAGAAAGGCGTTTGCCTTCGGGTCGGCCATCATGCGCCGCACCTGGCTTTCGAGCATGCCGGGCTCGCGCAATTCCCCGCGTGCGGCCAGATCGAGCAATTCGTCGTCGGGAATGCTGCTCCAGAGGAAAAAGGACAGCCGGGAAGCAAGTTCGAGATCGCTGATGGCATAGACGGCGCCGGGTTCGGCGTCGGCGGGATCCTGTTCGATGCGGAACAGGAAGTCGGGAGACACCAGCACTCTCTCCAGCGCGAACTGGATTCCGGTATCGAATCCGCCTTCGCGGCGGCCGGCTTCGTAGAATTCGTACAGTTCCGCCAGATCGCGCTCGCTCGCGGGGCGGCGGTAGGCGCGTTGCGCCAGCGTGCCGAGTATTTCCCGGGCGCAGGCCGGTTCTTCGTCGGCGCTCGCCGGGCGGCAGGTGAAGATGCGTTGGCGGCTCGGCGTCTCGCCCGGACCGGCTACCGACAAGGGTCCTTCGATCGAGATGCTGCCGAGGCTGGGATTGGCGTCCGGCAACTCGGTCACCGCCAGGTGATAGCCGAACAGCCGCGGCTGCAAAATACCCTCGGGTTCCCAGGTCTCGCGGGGAAAAGTCGCCGCGATGACGCGCGGGCCGGCTTCCACCGAAACCTCGATTTCGAAGCCTTCCTCCGCCAGCGCCATCATGAATTCTTCCCAGTCGTCGCTGCCGCGGATGTTGCCCGCGAAACTGTACGGCGCCGGCGTGCCGGGCGCGTCGCCGCCGAAGGCGAATGATTCGAGCTGCGCGCCGTCGAGACTGACTTCGATCTCATGGGGCGCGTCGTAACCGCGCACGAAATCGACGTAATTGGTCTGCAACTTGACCGTGATGCGATACTCGCCGTTGACCGGAAAGTTATGCTCGAACGCGGCCCCGCCGCGAGAGCCGAAAGGCAATTCCTCGCTGAGCCGAGCGTCCTGGATCAGGTTCAGCGGCACTTCATAGGTCTTGATGGCGGCCGCCCGCGGCGCCGCGCCCACGGCCAGTTCCGCCACTTTGTGCGCCGCGGAAACGTATCGTTCCATCAGGGCCGGCGACAGCGACAGCACTTCGGCGTTATTGTCGAAGCCGTGCTGATCGGGCGGGTCGGGCGGAATCAGTTCGGCGACTTCGATGTCGAGGTCGAGCAGGTCGCGCACGGCGTTGCGGTACTCGGTCTGATTCAGGCGATGGAAAGCTTCGGTGCGGCCGGGATCGATCCGCGCCGCCGCTACCCGGTCGAGTTCGGCTTCGAGCCAGTTGCGGAATCCGTCGTAACTCGCCTTGTCGGGGCGGGGATTCTCCGGGGGCGGCATCACTCCCACCCGCAACTTGCGCACGACTTCCTCCCACAGCGCGGGATTGGCCGACACGTCGGCTACATCCTCGGTGTCGAGGGTCAGGCCAAGGTCGCGAAGCTGCGCAAAGAGTTGCGATTCGCCCGGCGTGACAGGCAGGTTGACGATCGCCTGGTTGTGGCAGGTGACGCAATACCGGTCGAGCAGCGCCCGTTGCGCGCTCGCATCGCCGGGAGCTTCGCCAGCCAGCAGCGCTCCGGAAGCCCAGACGCCAATGCAGACTGCAAGCGGTTTGATCATGCTCATGCCCAAACGATACCTGCCCGTTTTCCGGCAATGCCATTGCCAAGTCCCGTCAAGAATAGCATTGCTCTAAAAGATGAGGAACAAAAACCATGCCGGGCCAAACACCGCTAGGGAAGCTCTGATTAAGTCAGAGTTTCCCTGCGGCACATGGAAGTGCCGCCGAATTCGATGGCGCAAGCCATTGAATTCGTGAGCAAAACAAAACCACGCTTTTGTTTTGCGACAATGAAAAATTCCATGGATGGAATTTTTCAGAGAGTACCTAGGTATCTGCGATTCAGAATTGAAATTGTTCAGGTGCTGGTGCGGGGGCATGTACCTGGAACTGAATGAATTGGTTTATGCTTACGGCCCGACCCGACCATGGTGGAAAGACCGTATATCAGCAAACACCGGAAAAGTCTTCCCAGGCTCTCAAGGGCCTGAATGCGAAGATGGAGGCATCCAACAACATGGGCCAGCCCTGCATGGTGGGCAAGCTTTTCCGCCAGCGCACGGCGAATCGAGCCGCCGGGGAATGGGTGCCCGCCTTGGGCGATGGCCTGAATTCTGACTTTTCGCGGAAATGAGGGGCAAATGACGGAACAGCGAATCGACGCGAACGGGGTATTCGGAATGCTGAAGGAGTTCCTGCGGCTTGAAATTGCCGCGGGCTTTCTGCTGTTCGGCGCCGCCGTGCTGGGGCTGGTGCTGGCCAACAGTCCGCTATCGAGTTACTACGCGGCCCTGCTCGACACCACCATGGTGGTCCAGATCGGCGCCCTCGCCGTGAACAAGCCCTTCCTGCTCTGGATCAACGACGGGCTGATGGCGATTTTCTTCTTCCTCATCGGGCTTGAGGTCAAGCGGGAAGTGCTGGAGGGGGAACTGTCCTCGCCGGAACAGATTGTCCTGCCCGCGCTTGGCGCCCTTGGCGGCATATCGGCGCCGGCGCTGATCTACGGTTGGCTGAACTGGGGCGATTCCGTGGCGATGAGCGGCTGGGCCGTGGCGAGCGCCACCGACATCGCCTTCGCCCTCGGAGTATTGAGCCTGTTCGGCAGCCGGGTACCGGCCTCCCTGAAAGTGTTTCTGCTGACGCTGGCGATTTTCGACGATCTCGCCGCAATCCTCGTCATCGCCATTTTCTACGCGGGAGACCTGTCCCTGGCGAACCTGGGGATTGCCGCGGCGATACTCGCCTGCGCCGTGCTGGCCAACCGGCTGGGCGTGATGCGGGTCTCGGCGTATGTGATTATCGGCGTGGCCCTGTGGGTCGCGGTGCTCAAATCCGGCGTGCACGCCACCCTGGCCGGGGTGCTCATCGCCTTCTGCATTCCCCTTGGCAAAGGGGAGCGATCACCGCTGAAAGACGTGGAGAAAGACCTGCACACGCCGGTGGCGTACTTCATCCTGCCGCTGTTCGCATTCGCCAATGCGGGCCTTTCGCTGGTCGGCCTGGGCCTTGACGATCTGTCGCACCCGGTTACCCTGGGGGTCATCGGCGGTCTGCTGCTTGGTAATCCCATCGGCATACTGCTGTTCACCGGCGTTGGCGTCGCGCTTGGCCTGACCCGGCTGCCGGCCGGGGTGAACTGGCTGCAAATGGCGGGGGCGGCTTTCATCTGCGGAATCGGCTTCACCATGAGCCTGTTCATTGCCGGGCTTGCCTTTGAACATGCCGGGGGCGCCTATTACGACCGGGTTCGGCTGGGTATTCTGGCCGGCTCCGCCCTGGCGGCGCTGGCGGGTTGCCTGGCCCTGGGATTGAGTGCGGGCCGATCCGGCGAAGTGCCATCGGCTTGAGATTCTGCGACTGCGCTTCGCTCCGCGCAGAATGACGGAAGGGGGGCTTCGCTTCGTGCGGGATAACGGAGGGAGGGACTGTGCTTTGCGCGGGATGCGAGTGGGACGGGAGTGGCTTCGCCTGGAATGACGGAACAGTGTTTTGCGCCATATGGAAATTATTGTGAGGATTCCGCGACACTTGCCGACATAAGTTGATGTTGGGCATTATTAGGGCAAACCATAACGGCTTGTAACAAGGAACCGGATTTTGTTTGTTCCGCGACTTGCGATTCTGACGCTGATACTTGCGGCCGCATTCCACGCCGCGCAGGCGCAAACCCTGCGCGGCTCAAGCGATTCGGTGCAACGCCAGCACAGCGTCGCCGTACAGGATGGATTCGAGTTTATCGAGACCGGCAGTCAGATTGCGAGCCTGGTTGACAGCGGCACATTGCTGCGGGTGCGCGAAAACCGCAATATCGTGTTGCACCAGGTGTCCTATCCCTATGCGCTGCCGGCAACAAAGCTCCTGCTGGAGAGATTGGGCGGCCAGTACCGCCGGGCCTGCGGCGAAAAGCTTACGGTGACCTCGCTGCTGCGGCCCATGGACCAGCAGCCGGCGAATGCGTCGAGCCGCTCGGTTCATCCGGCGGGAATGGCCTTTGATTTGCGGATTCCCTCCCGGGGCAGATGCCGCGCCTGGCTGCAGCAGACCTTGCTGTCCCTAGAGGGTTCCGGTGTGCTCGACGTCACCCGGGAACGCTATCCGCCGCATTACCACGTGGCGGTGTTTTCCGACCCATACATGGATTACGTGGCGAGGCTGACCAATTCCACCCGGGAATACTTCGTGCGCCGGGGCGACACCCTCAGCGGCATCGCCTCTTCCGCTGGCGTCACCGTGGCCCAGTTGCGCGAAGTGAACGGCATCACCGGTGATTTCATCAATGCAGGCCAGCAGTTGCTGATCCCCACCACCACAGTGGCAAACGCCACCGCGACGATCGAAAAAGTATCCTACAAGGTCCGCCGCGGCGATACGCTTTGGCACATCGCCAGACGCTTCAATACCAGCGTGAACCGGATCAGGAGCCAGAACGGCCTCACCAGCGACTTGTTAGCCATCAATCAGGTGCTGCAGATCACGCCCGGCGGTTCGAGCTGAACGGATCATAGTGCAGGATTTTTCAGGAAACTACCAGGGCGCAAGAAATGAATCTGAACGGAAAATCCGCCGTGGTGACCGGCGGCGGCAATGGCATTGGCAGGGCGATTTGTCTGGCCCTGGCCGGTGAAGGCGTCAATGTCGCGGTTGCCGATATCGAGGCGGACGCGGCGCGCGGGGTGGCGGGCGAAGCCGCGGAGCTTGGCGTCCAGGCGATCGGCGTCGCGACGGATGTCACCGACGAGGCCAGCGTCGCCGCGTTGGCCGACGCGGCCTGGGAAGCTTTCGGCTCGGTGGAAATTCTGGTAAACAACGCCGGCGTCGCCCAGACTTCGATGCCGCTGGCGCAAACCAGCGCGCAAGACCTGGATTGGATCTTCGCGGTCAACGTGGGCGGGGCGATGAATGGCGTCCGGGTGTTCACGCCGCGCTTCCTCGCCTCCGGCGGCCCCTGCCATATCGTCAATACCGCGTCGGAACATGCTCTCGGCGTGCCCCATCTCGGCGGCGGGTTGTACACCGCTTCCAAGCACGCCCTGCTTGGGCTGTCCGACGTGCTGCGCCGGGAGCTGCCGGACCGCGTCACGGTGAGCGTGCTTTGCCCCGGAATCGTGGAGTCCACGCTCTGGCGCGCCTCGGAACGGCGTCAGGAAACTTTCGGCGGCGCCAGCCCCGCCCCGGAAATGGCCGGCGCCTTCATGAGCCAGGTCGGCATGCCCGCGGAAGAAGTCGCCGGCGCGGCCGTCGAAGGCATCCGCCAGGGCCGATTCTTCATCGTCACCCATCCCCACGCGGTGAAATTCGCGCAATCGCGCTGGGAGGAAATCGGCCGGGCCTTCGCCGAGCAGGCGCCGCGCCGGGAAGGCGACGAACGGTACGACCTCGAACCCATCATGCAGCGGATCCTCGCCGAAAGGAGCCCATCCGATGGGTAGACTCAGGCGGCGGCCTCCGGGGTGAACGCCACCGGCATGCGGATCACCGCGTTGAACCAGATGCTGCGGAGCATTTCCGTCTCGCCGTCCGGGCGGATATCGGGAATGCGGGTGTAAATCTCCTTCAGCAGCGCCTGGAGCTGGTAGCGCGCGAGCCGGGCGCCGAGACAGACATGGGGCCCGGTGCCGAACGCCAGGTGCTTGTTCGCGTTCTCGCGGGTAATGTCGAAGCGGTGCGGGTCGTCGAATACCGCGGGGTCGCGGTTGGCGGCGGGATAGGAGAGATAGATCTTGTCGCCCTTCGCGACCGCCTGTCCGTTGATCTCGGTGTCTTCCGTCACCGTGCGGCGGAACTTGATTACCGGCGGCGAGTAGCGCAACACTTCTTCGACGGCGTTGGGAAGATACCGGTCCAGATCGCTCATGAGCAATTCGAACTGATCCGGATGCTCGCCCATCAGGCGCAGGAAGTGGACCGTGGTGTTGCGCGTGGTTTCGTGTCCGGCGATGGAGAGGGTCAGGAAGAACATGCCCAGCGAGTCTTCCGGCAGCTTCGCGCCGTCGACTTCGCCATGGGCCAGACGGCTCATCATGGAATTGTCGGGATTGGCGAGCTTTTCCTTCGCCACCTGCTTGCCGATTTCGAGCAGCGCCAGGGGCGCGGAATTGTCGGCGTCGGCGCGGTCTGGATTTTCCGTGTCCGCCGCCTGGTTGCCCAGGGTGAACACGGTTTCGTACATGTCTTCGGGTACGCCGAGCAACTTGCAGAAGGTGTAGACCGGCAGTTTCGAGGCCACGTCGAACACGAATTCGCATTCCCCCCGGCCGGCGACTGAATCGACGATGGCCTTCGCCACCTCGTCGATTTCCGGTCGGAACGCCGCGAGTTCAGCGGCGGAAAAAGGCGGCAGCACGAGTTTCTTCACCGCCAGGTGGTCTTTCGGCTTCATGCCCATGATATTCGCCCGCTGGTGGGCGAGCTGCTCGGGTTCCAGGTCCCAGATTGTCGGGCCGCCTTCCCAGGAGGAAAACAGCTCCTGGTTGCGCGACACTTCGGTGATGTCCCGATGGGTGGTAAGCACCCAGAATCCATGGGTCAGGGAAGCGCCGGGCTGGGGATTGCGGTAGCTGTCCACCGGCGGATTCCAGTGCACGGGATCGTTCTCGCGCCAGGCGTCGAAAAGATGATGCGGCGGGCCGGCGCGGGAGGGAATCAGGTCGGGGTCGATGAGGTTGTCTGCAACTGGCATGGCGGGTCTCCTTGCGCCTGATGGTTCAAGCCTTGGGAGTATACATGGGCATTCTCAATTTTGGGGAGAGCCCGGCAAATCTCCGCTTTCATCCCGGGCGAAAAATCCTTACTCTGGCGGCTTTGGCAACCGGACATGCCCTGAATGTTTGGCTGGCTCGAAACCACCCCGCTGGCGAACTGGGTTGCGCTGTCGCTTTGGGCTTATCCGGCCCTGCTCAGCCTGCATATCCTGGGCCTTGCCATTGTGGTGGGCATCTACCTGCTGCGGGATTTGCGCCTGCTCGGCCTGACGACCGGCGTGAATCCGCGGATCTTTCTCAATCTGGCTCCCCTGGCCGGAATGGGCTTTGCCGTCAATCTCCTTTCCGGGCTGCTGCTGTTTTCTTCCCAGGCCACGACATTTGCCGCCAGCACGCCCTTTCTGATCAAGATCAGTTGCATCACCGCCGCCATGTTGCTCGCCAGATCCATCCATTCGCGGCTGCGGGGGCAGTCGGTTTCCACTGGGCAATACCAATCAGCCCTGTCCCGGGGAGACAGCCCGCAGCTGCTGGCGTTCGTATCGCTGATGCTGTGGCTGGGCGCCATCAGCGCCGGTCGGCTGATTGCGTATTTCTGATTCGCCGTGTTCCGCAACCTCGCCAGCGCACTCGCCGACAGCAGCCTGAACCAGTGGATTTCAGAGACGTACTGGCTGTGGCCGGTGCTGGAGATACTCCACTTCATCGGCCTGAGCCTGCTGTTCGGCACCCTGTTGCTTGTCGACCTGCGCCTGCTGGGGTTTCTGCGAATGCTGGAGGGGGAAATGCTGCGGCGCCTGACGCCGCTGGTCTGGTTCGGCTTTCTGATCAATCTGGCAACGGGTTCGCTGTTCTTCATCGGCGACCCCCTGCGCTACGCGGTCAATATCGGCTTCCAGTTGAAAATGCTGCTGATCCTGGCGGCGGGCCTCAATCTGCTCGCCTACCAGTTGCAGGTGCGCCCGCTGCTGTCCGACTGGGGCGCCGGGCCCTCAACCACCCCCATGACCCGAATGGTAGCCTTCGCCTCCCTGCTGATCTGGACCGCCATACTCCTGCTCGGCAGGCTGATTCCCTACGTGGGTTCGGGTTGAGTGCAATCCATCGTTATCAAGCCAGCGAAAAGGCTGGTGGCAAATGCGAATAATCAAAGCAGAAAGGGCTCCCGAAGGAGCCCTTTCTGGTTGAGGCGATTTCCGGATCAGAAATCGTAAACTACTCGTGCGTAGAGGATACGGCCCATTACATCCTGCAAGCCGCCGACTACGCCCATGAACTCCGGAGAGCGCTGGGGTTCGCGGTCGAAGACGTTGCGCGAGCCGATGGTCATGGCCATCTCGCCATCGAACATCTCCAAGCCGCGGTAGGTATAGGCCAGGTCCATATCGGTCCAGGCGTAGATGCCGGTCTCGAAGATGTTGCCCGGGCGATAGAATCCGCTGAAGAAGTCCATATGCGAGTAGGACGGTCCGTCGTAAGGCAGATCGTCGATGTAGTGGACTGTCGAAACCACCGAGTGATTGCCGTTGGTCCAGCTCATGCGCAGATTCGCCTTCCAGTGCGGTAACTCGGGCGCCGCGCCGGTACGCCAATTGTAACCGCCGGCCACATCACGCGGGTCGGATTCCGGGTCGCTTTGCACCAGGAACTCCTGGACGTATGTGGCTTGCAGTCCAAGGCGGAAGTCGCCGATGTTGTCGAAGCCGAACGTATAGTTGGCGTCGAAGTCCATGGCGGTCACCTTCACGAATTCAGCATTGATCGATCCGCGACAACAGATCTGAAGAATCGTCCCGACGTCATTCCGGTCGCGAATGATTTGCGAGTTGGACCGGGGGTCCGCGACCCATTCAGTCAGTTCCTCAAGAGTTGGCTTGCCATCACCGGAAAATCCGGTCGCCTGCCTGAATACTTCGAACTCCTCGTCGAGCAAATCCTGGGCATTCTTGTCGACAATCCGGTTGCGGAAGTCTATCTGCACCCAGGTGACGCTGAAATCAAAGTCGTCCAGAGTAATATCGAAACCGAATTGTTTGGAGTCGGAAGTCTCGTTGTCCAGATTCGGATTGCCGCCGCCACAGGTCGTGGTCCAGGCTTCGAAAGTGCTGAATGGGTCGCTCACCGTACCCAGTCCGCAAGTGACCGGATTCAGCAATTGCTCCAGCGTCGGCGCGATGAACGCCTCACCCGTGGTGGCGCGCAAGGTGAGCCAGTCGAGTGGCGCGAAAGTTACGCCAAACTCGGGAACCGTAGCACTCTGGCCGGTGCTGAACTCCTCGTGGCGCACCGCCAGTTCCAATTCCAGGTTGTCGAGCACCGGCAGGGCGAACTCGGCAAAAAATGCGTCGATGTTTCGCGACCCGCTGCTGGCCCGCTCCCGGTTCTCGCTGCCGATCCAGGTGACGCCGGCGAGTTCCTCTTCCGAAGGAATGTTGAGGTACTTGTCGTCGCGGAACTGGTAGCCGACAGCGGCGCCGATCGGTCCACCCGGCAACTCGAAACCTCCCAGGGGAACCTCGCCGTTGAGAATGATGTCCACGGTAGTCAGCTTATCCTCGAGGATTTCGATGCTGCGTCCGGCAACCGCATTCATCACATGAACCGAATTATTGTCTTCGGGATTCACGATCAGGAACGGGCTGTAGCAGGCGCTACGCTCGTTAACCACGTCACAATTCAGGCCCTGAATCATCGCCGTAATGTCGTAATTCTGATTCGACATGAACTGGAATTCGCCATAACTGTGAGTATATGCCGCGCTACCTTGCCAGCCTTCCAGGAACGGAACCGTGAAATCCGCCTCGAACGAGTAGCGGCTGACATGGTTGATATTGTCCGACAGGTTGGCGGCGTCCGGCGAGTGGCCATGAGATCTTGTATGAGTCTTGTTGATTGGGCGCAATCTTCGTGCAACCACGTCTTCATACAATTCCATCCCTTTCCATTCATCCAGCCCTCCATTGCCAGTCAGGATCACATCGGGAAGTCCATCGTTGTTCAGATCCTTGTTAGGGTCACGATCTGGAATTCCATCTCCGTTGTGGTCAACCGCGAAAAGTGGCTGACCCAAGGAATTTACCGCACGAAACGGATTGCCTGGTATTTCGCCCCTCACCGCCGGCAACTCGCCGATGCGAGAATTGCCCGGATTGGAGGTCGAAGTGTATGTGCGCTCAGCCAAACGGGTGTGGTAGCCCTGGAAGGAAAGGGTCAGATCGTCGTTAACATCGTAGGTAAGGTTGGCGAACAACTGTGTTTTCTCAAGTGGTTCGCGTGCGCTGCGCTGGTCTCCAAAATCGAAGAAGCAGTTGCTGCCCAGCCTCATTCCATAGGGGTTGGCAGCCACGCCGGGTGTGTAATCAGTACGTTCCGACGCTGGTGCACAGTTTGGATCCGCCACGGATGTGCGCTCGCCGGTGTACTCGCCGTTCTCATCACGAGTCGGAAGGAACCAGTTACCTGGAGCATTGGAGGAAATCGTCAGTCCGGAGTTGGCGATAAGATTGCGCTCGTTCCAGGCCAGCCGACTGTTCTGGTGAAACTGGCCGGCCAGCACAACGTCAACGCCGCCAACATCGCCGCCCCAGAGAAACTGCACCGAATGCTCGTCGTAATCGCCGCGGGTATCGCCTTCGGCGAAAGATTCGATCCTGAATCCGTCATAAGACGTATAAGGCACGATGTTGACAACGCCCGACACCGCCTCGTTGCCATACAGGGCCGCGTTTCCGTCCGCCACGATATCCATTCGCTGGATGGCGATAGTGGGGATCGTGGCGAGAATGTTTTCGTCCACGATGCGCTTGCCATCGAGCAAGGTCAACGTCGAGCGGGCGCCCAGGCCGCGCAAGTCAACCGCGGTGGAACGGGAATCCTGTCCCTGAATCGTGTTGGTGATCTGGGAGGCGTCACCATTCACGAATGTCAATTGCGAAACCACTTCGCCGAGGTTTAGCGTGCCTTCGGCTTCAAGGTCCTCGGCGGTAAGCTGAACAACTGAAGACGCCTGATTGAATCCTTCCGAGCGCCGGATGTAGGAACCGGTTACGATAACTTCCTCTACCGTGGCCTCATCCTGCGCAAAGCTGGCGCCGGCGACCGGCAGCAGCGACAGGGATATGGCCGCGCAGAGCAAGTTACGCTTGTGTGGAATCTTGAACCGCATAGTATCTCTCCATCGAAATTTCGACTGTTGTAAGACCGGAACCGCGCAGCGCGCCGTTGCGATCAGTTTTTGCGGCTTTCCCTGGCAGGGCAGCGTATCCGCCGAAGCCCGATCAGCTTGAATGGCAAAGCCAGTACGTACTTGAAGATCAGGGATCTGTTTTCAGTGACTTCCCTGTCAGGCCGGACTGTTCCACGACCGATTGGGCCTGACCAGACCTTACGGACATACAAACCGCCACGCCGGAGATTTCCGCGCCGACCGGATACTAAAAGGAGTGAATCGGAAGTGTCAAACCAATATCGCGATTTCGGTGAAATTGGCTTGTTCGGTGGGCTTTGTCGAGAAGGAAACGTGTCAATTTCACCTCCGAGATACCGCAGATGCTACATTTGGTAACGATATTGCGCCACTGCCGAAAGGCTCGCAACCCTCCTGATTACCCGGGCCCGCTCCCGGTCGGCGGCTCGGCAACCGCATCGTAGACTGCGCCACGCGTGAGCAGGCCCTCGATCCTCGCAAGCCGTTCGCCCTGGGTCCCCATGTCCTTGCGCAGTTCGTCCTTCGTGTCAGAGATTTCCTTGCGCAGTTCGTTCTTCGTATCGGAGATTTCCTTGCGCAGGTCGTCCTTCACATCGGAGATTTCCTTGCGCAGTGAAGTCATGTCCCTGTGCCAGCGGGTCTGGAACCAGATGAACCACAGCAACAACACTACCAGCACCGCCAGGTTCTCGGAAAACGACGTCAACAGTGTATTCAGCATGCCGGGCTCCTCCCGCCCCATCTATTTCATGGCATAGCCTAGACAGGTTTACCGGCCCTTGGCAAGTTTTTGGCAAAAATAGTTTCGGGGTCGGAATCCGTTAGGGGAATACTCGCCAAAAATTCCGTGATTGGCGCAACAGGCAAAAAAATCGGCAAAATTCGTTGACTCTCCCGGTGGAATGCTGTACTTGGTCCAGCTAGCAGGCTTCGCGGAAGCAGCCGTCCCCGGGCGATTGAACGCCGCAACAACAACACAAAGGGGCTTTAGGCGGGTCTTGGCAAGCATCGGGCTCAACACTCAGAGGAGAGTAGTCATGCAGTTCAAGAATCGACACAGGCGCAAGCTGCTTTGCGCCGCCATCTCACTTTCGCTGCTTCCCGTCGCCGGCATGAGCCAGGCGCAGGACGAGGCCGCGGTGGAGGAAGTTATCGTAACCGGTTCCTACATCCGGCGGAGCGAGGGCTTCACCCAGGCGTCGTCGGTTACCCAACTGACCGCCGAGGATCTCGAAGCCGAAGGCACCATGAATCTCGGCGAGGTCGTGCAGAACCTGTCCTTCGTGAATGGGGGCTCATCTGCCATCACCAATACCTTCCAGCGCTCCGGAGCGGATTCCCGCGCCACCTATATCGACCTGCGCGGCTTGGGTGCGCGGGCCACGCTGACCCTGCTGGACGGCAAGCGGCTGGTGAATCAGAACGTCAATTCGCTGATTCCGACCATCGCCATCCAGCGCATGGATATCGTGGCGGATGGCTCCGCGGCGCTGTACGGCAACGAGGCGGTGGCCGGCGTGGTCAACTTCGTCCCCTACCGCAGCTACGAGGGCCTGCGGGTTGAGACCTTCGCCGAGCAGGATTCCCGCGGCGATTACGACGAACATGCGGTGCAGGTGTTGTGGGGCGAGCAGTTCGGCGACCTGGACCTGGTGCTGGCTGGCGAGTTTCGCCAGTCCGGCCGGCTCGGCTACGACGAGCGCCCGGTGCTGGCCAACTCCGGTCTCACCTGGTCATCCACCGCACCCGGCAACTATTGGTTGCCGACTCGCGACGAGAATGGTCAATATACCGGCGACAGGATCAGGGCCAAGGATCCGAATTGCGGCGCCGAACGCGACTACATCACGCCGCACCAGGTAGCCAGCCGATACGGCTTTGCCCACCCGGACGGCGTCAGTTGCATGTTCGAATACGGCGATAACCACAGCTATCGCAACCCCATCGGCGCCAACAAGTTCTTCGCCAATGCGACCTGGGACGTCAACGACGATCTGACGCTCTCTCTGCAGGCCTTTACCACACGCTATGGCGAAGTGAGCTACGGTTCGACTTCAAACCCCGGCAACCAGCGCGTGCGGGAACTGCCCATCGTTCGCGGCGAAATACCGCACAATCCTTTCCGGGCCATGAATGCCGCGGGGCAGCCTCTGTATGGCGTAGACCACAATGGCGACGGAATTCCGGACCGGGATCCAAATATGGATCTGAATGGCGATGGCGTGCCCGACCCGATTCTGACCGGAAATGGCGGGCTCGACCCCTGGATTCCCCTATACGAAGACGTGGGTATCCGCGGCATCCGGATTCTCAACAAGTCCATGACGCAGATCTCCGCGCACTCTCCCGACAAGGACAACCTGTCGGACAATATGGATCGACTGCATCGAATTACCTTCCAGGGTGATTTCAACATCCCCTTCATGGAAGGCTGGCGCGGCATGGCAGCCTATACTTATAACTACCGCGAAATCGATTTCATGTCGAACCAGAACTACGATTTCGATGCGATCGTTCAGGGTCTCAGTTGTGATGTGGTAAATGACCGGGACGGCTGCTACGTGCCGTTCTATATCACCGATCCATCCCAGGGCACCTACGCCCATGTGCTTGACGCCATCGCGGCGCGGGAACGCGAACAGGAGGAAGACACCCTGGGTCTGCTGGATATCGTATTCACCGGCGAAGTGCCGCTGTTCGGCTTCGAGTTGCCGGGCGGGCCGGTAGCCGCGGCCGTCGGCTACCAGTACCGTGACGATTCCTTCAAGGATACGCCCGCCGCCGTGGAGATCAGAGGCGCTCCCTACATCGGATCTTCGACTCCCGAAAACATCAACCACGGCAACCGGGAAGTGGATTCCTTCTTCGGCGAACTGTCGATTCCCGTGCTGGACGAACTGGTGCTGGAGCTTGCCGTGCGTCGGGAGGAGTTCAGCACCGGCCAGACTTCCACCGACCCCAAGTACGGCATTACCTATGCGCCGCTGGAGTGGCTGACCCTGCGGGCGACCCAGAGCGAGGCTTTTATCGCGCCGACGCTGCAGCAACTGTATGCGCCGGAAGTCTGCGGCCTGAGTTCGGTGACCGACCGTTTCGGCCCCTGGGATGCTTTCACCAGCCGCTGCGCCGGAGGCAATCCGAATCTGAAGAACGAAAGTTCGGAATCGCAACAATTCGGGGTTGACCTGGCCTTCGAAGATTGGGACCTGAGCGTCACCTGGAACAATACCGAGTTCGTCAACCGCATCGTCTCCGCTCCCGGCCAGTTGATCATGGATATTGATTTCCTCAATTTCCAGGGCTGGTCCGGGTTCAGCGGCACCGGCGAAGGCGCGGGCCAGCAGCCCAGCCTCGACCAGCTTCGTTCCTGGCTTTCCAGTGGCCTGTCGGACCCGCGCATCGTGCGCGACCCGGAAGACATCCACCAGATCCTGCTGGTGCAAACGGGTAGCTCGAATGCATCCCAGGTTGCGGTAACCGCCTATGACATTCAGGGCAATTACAACTTCTCCCTGAACGAGTGGGGGAATTTGCGATTCAACCTGCTGGCCACCTACATCGACGAGTTCACCTACCAGAACAACCCGACCCAGAACGTGCGCCACGCCGAAGGTCTGTACAACGTGGCCACGGATGCGGCGCCGGCGCTGCCTGAGTTGAAGGCGAATCTGCGAGCGGTCTGGTCGATGGGCAATCACACGGTGAACGCCACCGTCCATTACATCGATTCGGTGGAGTACAAGACCGAAAGCGAGGATGGCGACGGCAATCGCACCTACGTCGGCGGACCGGTCTACGGCAGTTCCTTCGGCAATCCCGCCGTAGCCAACAGCACCCACAACGTGGGCCCCTGGATCACCGAAGCCGGCATTTTCGCCTGGACCGACATGGATATCGCCTACACCTACCGGGGCTTTGAGTTCTGGGATGGTGAAATGGCGTTCACGATCGGCTCGCGCAATGTGTTCGACCGCGAAGCGCAGCGTTCCCCGCTGTTCTCCGGCGTCATCGGCCAGTTGCAGGACCCGCTGGGCCGCATGATCTACGGGCGCGTGGTCTACGATTTCTGACCTGGAAATCGCCTCAACCCAAAAGGGCTCCCTCGGGAGCCCTTTTTGTTTGCTGCGCGGGTTTCGCCACGCGTGAGCAGGCTCCTGGACAGGTTTCCCGGCCCTTGGCAAGTTTTTGGCGAAAACAGTTTCAGGGTCGGCATTTCGCATTTGCCGCAGTGCTGGTCGCTTGTGGGAAGGGGTTTTGGGGAGAATTGTTTGTCATATCCTCGTTGGACGTAATATCCTCGCAGAAGTTCTTCCGCCTGAAACCGCCGTCAGGCCTTGGGCTTCGCCTGTCGGTAAACGGCAATCCGGTTGCCGGGGGAGTGCGCCCGTGGAGAATGACAGCGCCATTCGTGAACTCGTCAGCGCCTGTGTTGGACAGACGGGCGCGCCGGTCACCGCATTGCGGAAAATCATGGCGACCCATGGGCATATCACCGACGAGCACGTTGGCATCGTTGCCGATGTCTTCAATCTGAGCCGGGCGGACGTTCGCGGGATTGTCTCCTTCTATTCCGATTTCAGCACCACGCCCAGGGGGCGCAAGCACATCCGCATCTGCCAGGCGGAAGCCTGCCAGGCGGTGGGCTGCCGCGGGCTTACCCGGGAAGTTTCCGCAGCGCTTGGCCTCGGGCTTGGCGAGACCAGCGAGGATCTTGCGGTAAGCCTCGAAGGCGTCTACTGCCTGGGGCTGTGCGCCTCGGGGCCGAGTGCCATGGTCAATGAACGCATCATTGCCCACGCCACCCGTGAGGATTTGCTGCAATGAGCCGCGCCCTGGTTCCCAACGAAACCCTTGCCAACGCCCTGGGCGCCAATGAACTTGCCCGGGAGCTTGGGGCACGAGGTTACCAGGTGGTTCGCAGCGGCGGCTTCGGGCTCGCCTGGCTGGAGCCCATGCTGGTGATTGACGGGCAGGCCTATGGGCCGGTGCGGGACCTGGACGCGCTGGAAGAAGTCGCCCTTGGCCCGGTGAATGAAATCCCGGCGATCGCCCGCCAGCGGCGGATCATTTTCGACCGCTGCGGCCGGGGCAACCCCATGGACTACGACCCGGCCTGGCTGCTCGACCAACTGCGGCGCTCCCCACGGGAAATCATTGCCGAAATCCGCGCCAGCGGCCTGCGCGGGCGCGGCGGAGCGGGCTTCCCGGCCCATATCAAGTGGCAAACCGTTCACGACACCCCGGCGCCGCAGAAATACATCGTCGTCAATGCCGACGAGGGCGACTCGGGCACTTTCGCCGACCGGCTCATCATGGAAGGCGACCCGTTCCGCCTGATCGAAGGCATGCTGCTTGCGGGCCATGCCGTCGGGGCGGACAAGGGCATCGTTTATCTGCGTTCGGAATATCCGCTGGCGGCGCGGATTTTCGACCAGGCCATCGCCAGAGCCAGGGAACTCGGCCTGCTGGAAAACTTTGCGCTTGAGCTCTTCATCGGCGCCGGGGCCTATATCTGCGGCGAAGAGACCTCGCTGCTGGAGAGCCTGGAAGGCAGGCGCGGCGAAGTCCGCAGCAAGCCCCCGGTGCCTGCCGTCGCCGGCCTGTTCGGGCAGCCGACCCTGGTGCATAATGTCATTTCGCTCTGTTCGGTGCCGGGCATACTCAGGATGGGGGGCGCCGCCTATGCCGAAATCGGCGTGGGCCCATCCACCGGCAGCATGACATTCCAGCTAGCGGGCAATATCCAGCGCGGCGGGCTGTATGAGTTGCCCTTCGGTCTCAGCATGCGCGAGTTGGTGGAAGACTGGGGCGGCGGCACCCGCAGCGGGCGGCCTTTCGGCGCGGTGCAGCTGGGCGGCCCGCTTGGCGCCTATCTGTTCGAGGACGCCCTCGATACGCCACTCACATACGAAGCCACGGCAAAACTCGGCGCCGGCATCGGCCACGGCGGGCTGGTGGTGTTTGACGACACCATGGACCGGGTGCGGCAGGCCCATTTCGCATTCGCTTTTTGCGCCCACGAATCCTGCGGCAAATGCACACCCTGCCGCATCGGCGCGGTGCGCGGCAAGGAAACTATGGAAGCGCTGGCCGCAGGGGAGTACACTGAAGACAAGATCGCAGTCATTGCGGAACTTTGCGATGTGATGGAAGAGGCCAGCCTGTGCCAGATGGGAGGCATGACTCCCATTCCGGTGCGCAGCGCCCTCGGTATCGCGCCAGGTATCAGCGAATGAGACTCGACGACCTCGATTACGGCACCCCGGCCTCGAACAGCGAAGAGCGGGTAAGTCTCAGCATTGACGGCGCCTCCATCGAAGTGCCGGCGGGCACCTCGATCATGCGCGCCGCCATCGAGGCCGGCATTCCCGTGCCGAAACTTTGCGCCTCGGACAATCTGGACGCCTACGGCTCCTGCCGGCTGTGCCTCGTGGAAATCGAGGGTCGGCGCGGCGTCCACGCCTCCTGCACAGAGCCCGTGCGCGACGGCATGCGGGTGCGGACCCAGAATGAGAAGATCGCCCGGCTGCGCCGCGGCGTCATGGAACTGTATATCTCCGACCATCCCCTGGATTGCCTCACCTGCAGCGCGAATGGCGATTGTGAACTGCAGGACATGGCGGGCGCCGTGGGCCTGCGGGAAGTCCGCTACGGGGAAGGCGAAAACCACCTCAGCGCCGCCATCGACGACTCCAACCCCTATTTCAGCTTCGACCCGGGCAAGTGCATCGTCTGCTCGCGCTGCGTGCGCGCCTGCGGCGAAGTCCAGGGCACCCACGCCCTCACCATCGACGGGCGCGGCTTCGATTCCAGCGTGAAGACCGGCGCGGCGGACTTCTTCGGCTCAGAATGCGTTTCCTGCGGCGCCTGCGTGCAGGCCTGCCCCACGGCCACGCTGATGGAGAAGTCGGTGATCGAAGAAGGCGTGCCCGACCGCAGCGTCCGCACCACCTGCGCCTATTGCGGCGTGGGCTGCTCCTTCCGCGCCGAACTCAAGGGCGATCAGGTGGTGCGGATGGTGCCCGACAAGCTGGGCAAGGCCAATCACGGCCATTCCTGCGTCAAGGGCAGATTCGCCTGGGGCTACGCCAACCACCCGGAGCGGGTGGCAAAACCCCTGCTGCGCGACCGGATCAGCGACCCCTGGCGCGAAGTTTCCTGGGAGGAAGCCATTGCCGAGGCCGCCGCGCGCCTCAAGTCGGTCCAGGCGGAACACGGCCTGCACTCCATCGGCGCCGTCACCTCGGCGCGCTGCACCAATGAAGAGATTTTCACCGTGCAGAAGATGGTGCGCACCGCCTTCGGCAGCAACAATGTGGACACCTGCGCCCGGGTCTGCCATTCACCCACCGGCTACGGTCTCAAGCAGACTTATGGCACTTCGGCGGGCACCCAGCATTTCGATTCGGTGATGCAGGCCGACGCCATCATGGTGATCGGCGCCAATCCCACCGACGGCCATCCGGTTTTCGCCTCCCAACTCAAGCGCAGGCTGCGCCAGGGCGCCCGGCTGATCGTCATGGACCCGCGGCGCATCGACCTGGTGCGCTCGCCCCACATCGAGGCGGAATCCCACCTGCCGCTGCTGCCGGGCACCAATGTGCCCATGATGAACGCTTTTGCCCATGTGGTGGTCACCGAGGGATTTGTTGACGAGGCATTCGTCGCAGAGCGCTGCGACGGGGAATCTTTCGCGGCCTGGCGTGAATTCGCGGCGCAGCCGGAGAATTCGCCGGAAGCCGTGGCCGAGGTCGCCGGTGTGCCCGCCGCGGACATCCGCGGCGCCGCCCGGCTTTACGCTTCGGTGAAGAACGCCGCCATCTACTACGGCCTCGGGGTTACCGAACACAGTCAGGGCTCCACCATGGTCATGGCCATGGCCAATCTCGCCATGGCCACGGGCAATATCGGTCGGGAAGGCGTGGGGGTCAGTCCCCTGCGCGGCCAGAACAACGTCCAGGGCTCCTGCGACATGGGCTCGTTCCCGCACGAACTTTCGGGCTATCAGCAAATCGTTGAGGCCGGGGTGCGGGAAAAGTACGAGCAGGCCTGGCGGGTGAAGCTGCTGCCCGAACCCGGCATGCGCATTCCCAACATGCTCGACGCCGCCCGGGGCGGCAGCTTCAAGGGCATCTTCATTCAGGGAGAAGATCTGGCCCAGTCCGACCCCAACACCCAGGGGGTGGAAGCTGCCCTTGGCAATATGGACTGCGTCATCGTGCAGGATCTGTTCCTCAATGAGACCGCCAAGTTCGCCCATATCTTCCTGCCCGGCACCTCCTTCCTGGAAAAGGACGGCACCTTCACCAATGCCGAGCGGCGCATCAACCGGGTGCGCCAGGTGATGCAACCGAAATCCGGCAAGTCCGAATGGGAGGCGGTGCAGGAGCTTTCCGCGGCCCTGGGCTATCCCATGAACTATCAGTGCGCCGCCGACATCATGGCGGAAGTCGCAAGCCTGACGCCCGACTTCGCCGGCGTCAGCTTCGACAAGCTCGACCGGCTCGGCAGCGTGCAATGGCCCTGCAATGATGGCGCCCCGGAAGGCACCCCCATCATGCACGAGGCGCAATTCGTGCGCGGCAAGGGCCGTTTCATGCTCACCGACTACCAGCCCACCGATGAGCGCACGAGCCGCAAGTTTCCCCTGCTGCTGACCACCGGGCGCATTCTGCATCAGTACAACGTGGGCACCCAGACCCGGCGTACCCGGAATCTCGAATGGCTGGCGGAAGACCAGCTTGAAATCCATCCCAGCGACGCGGAACTGCGCGGGGTGCGCACGGGAGACCGGGTTTCCATCACCAGCCGCATGGGGGAGATCATGCTCAAGGCCACGGTGACCACCCGGGTGGCTCCCGGAGTGGTTTACACCACCTTCCACCACCCGGCCACCGGCACCAATGTGGTCACCACCGACCTGAGCGACTGGGCCACCAATTGCCCCGAATACAAGGTGACCGCGGTGGAGATTCGCCCCGCCAATCACCTTTCGGACTGGCAGCGGGAATTCCGGCAGCGGGACGCCCGCCAGCGCGAATTGCAACCGGCGGAACCCGCCGCCACATGAACGAAGCCATCGTAGTCCGGTCGCCGGCGGCGGCGGGTAGCCTGCGGCGCCGGATCACGCGGCTCGCCGCGGGCGGCGCGGAGCAAGCCGAAGACTCGATCAGTATAGAAGAACCGCTGGAAATCCGTCTGTCCCACCGGGACGGGGAGGCGCGCAGGGAACAAAGCATTGCCATCACCATGCGTACCCCGGGGAATGACCCAGAGCTGGCCGCGGGATTTCTGGCGGGAGAGGCGATCATCCGTCGCCCGGAGGATATCCGGCGTATCAGCCACTGCGGGCCGCCAAGCCCGGACAAGGGCCTGCGCAACGTGCTGCGGGTCGAACTGGCGGATTCGGTTCGGGTGGACCTGGAAGCGCTGAAACGGCACTTCTATACCAGCTCAAGCTGCGGCGTCTGCGGCAAGGCTTCGCTCCAGGCCATTGCGCTGGAAATGCCCGAGCGCGAGCGGAGCGAATTTGCCATTCCGTCAAAAGCCCTGCGGCAATTGCCTGAAGCCTTGCGCGGGCATCAGAATGAGTTCGCCCGCACCGGCGGCCTGCATGCCGCGGCGTGTTTTGCCGCCGATGGGCAGATTCAGCGCAGCCGCGAAGACGTCGGGCGGCACAACGCCCTCGACAAGCTGATCGGCTCGTATTTTCGGGAAGGCGGGCTGGCCCATTCGGGCTTGCTGCTGAGCGGTCGCGCGAGCTTTGAACTCATCCAGAAGGCGGCCATGGCCGGGATGGGTCTGGTGGCCGCCATCGGCGCGCCTTCGAGCCTGGCGGTGGAGTTGGCCGAGCAGGAGAACATCACCCTGATCGGCTTTCTCAAATCCAGAGGATTCAACCTCTATTGCCGCGGTCAGGGCCTTGTCACCCCCTGAAGACATCACCGCCATTGTGCTTTGCGGCGGCGGCGGGCGGCGCCTCGGCGGCGTGGACAAGCCGTTGCTTCGCGTCGGCGGAAAGACGCTGGTGGAATACGTGATCGCCAGGCTGCGGCCCCAGGCGTCCCGCATCGTGCTAAGCATCGGGCGCGAGCCAGAGCCGTATCAGGGCTTTGGCTGTGAACTCGTTCGCGACCGGGAGCCGGACCAGGGGCCGCTCGGCGGCCTGGTTTCCTGCTTTGCCGAACTTGCCGGCCCCTGGCTGCTGACCTGCCCCGGCGATACGCCCTGGACCGCGCCGAATCTGGCGGCATCGCTGTTCAGGGACGCCCTGGACCGCGGCGTCGCAGTGGCCCATGACGGCAACAGGCGACAGAATCTCACCATGCTGCTGCATCGCGAGAGAGCGGATTCACTGATGGACTTCTATGCCGACGGCGGTCGCGCGGTGCATCGCTGGCTCGACGCCGAGGAAATTCCTTCGACGCGGCTTCCAGAGTTGGCGGACAGCTTTGTGAACATCAACACGCCGGCGGATCTGGAGAATTTCCGGCGGTCGCCCGGCAGCCGTTAGTTATGGGTCTTCCCGGGCCAGCTCCACCGAGAAATTCACCACGCCGGAGTATTCGTCCGGGTCGTCGGCGACTACCGTGGTCCAGTGGATCGCATAGTCGCCATTGGCGAGCGGCTCCATGATTTCAATCATGAGATCGTCGGCGGCCATGGTGTGCAGGCCCCGCAGTGGAATATCGCCTTGCGGACCCGCGAGGCGCAGGTTGCTGCGTTCCACGTCAGGCAAGGCGCTGTAGTATAGCCGCAGGGTGCGCGGAATATGGGTCTGGACCGAATCGGCGGCGGGTTCGGAATTCAGAATGGGACTGTATTTCCCTTCACCATTGCAGGCGGCGAGCAGCAGGGGGAACAGGGCGGCAATCAGCAGGCGGCACATGCCGAATTACCGCATTTTCCCGCGCCGTTCCCGGGCCTGTTCCATTTCCGCGGCGAAGGCCGCAAGCCGCTCGCGAATTTCCTCTTCGCGCCTGCGTTTTTCAAGCAACAGGCGAAGCTGGTCCCGGGCCTTCATTTTCGCCCTGGGGGGCTCTTCCTCCGCCGCCACATCGCGCTGCTTTGCTGCTTCGGCCATTCCTGCTAACCTCGCCGGCCATTCGGCACTGTTACAATGTGTTCCGGTGGACATTCAAGCTGTGTCCCGGAGCTAATGGAATCAACATATAGTGTTGAAATCGCGAAGTCAAACAATATATTGAGTTTTTCGCAAATGGAAGAACCCATGAAAACCGCCGGGAACGGGAATGCCGGCGGGCCGCTGCGAATCGGCGTCGATGTGGGCGGCAGCAAGATGGAAGGCATCGTTCTCACGCCGGCGGGCGATGTGGCCGAGGTGATCCGGCGCCCCACTCCGCCGGATTCCTATGCGGAAGTGCTTGAGGCGCTTGCCGGACTGATAGAAGACCTGCAACAGGGGCGCCGGCTCAAGGTGGGAATCGGTACGCCGGGGGCGCTGACGCCCGGACGGGAAACAATCAAGAACTCCAATTCCACCTGCTTCAATGGCAAGCCCCTGAAGCGCGATATCGAGCAGGGGCTCGGCTATTCGGTAAAGCTGGAGAACGACGCCAACTGCTTCGCCCTTTCGGAAGCGCATTACGGTGCGGGCAAGGGCTATCGTTCGGTATTCGGCGTCATCATCGGCACGGGAACCGGCGGCGGCATCGTCATCGACGGCAAGCTGCACACCGGCCCCAATCGCATCGCCGGGGAGTGGGGTCACAATTGCGTTCCGGCGAATGTGCGCAATTCGATCAGGGAAGACCGCATATGCTATTGCGGGCGACTGAATTGCATTGAAACCGTGCTTTGCGGCGCCGGGCTGAAGCGCAGTTTTGTCGAGGCGGGGGGCGCGGCGGTGGAGGCCGCGGAAATCGCCCGGCTGGCGCGGGCGGGTGACAGGCAGGCGCTGGTCTGTATTGAAAACTATTGCCGGCAGATCGCTCAATGCCTCGCCACCATCATCAATGTGCTCGACCCGGAAGTCATCGTGTTCGGCGGCGGGCTGTCGAATATCGAGCAGATTTACCAGCTCGTGCCCCGGATGCTCGGGGACCATGTATTCACCGACGAGGTGCGGACGCGGATTTCCCCGCCGCGCTTCGGCGACGCCAGCGGCGCGAGGGGAGCGGCCTGTTTGTGGAGTATGACGGAGGCCGCGGAGGCCACTGCATGAGATTCTGCGACTTCGCTACGTTCCGCGCGCCCCCCTCCGGTCAATCGAAAGGCTGGCGCAGGATGATGGTTTCGGCGCGGTCGGCGCCGGTGGAAACGATGTCCACCGGAGCGCCCACGGCTTCTTCAATGAAGCGGATATAGGCCCGGGCGTTCGCGGGCAGGTCTTCGAGCGCCCGAGCGCCGCCGGTCGACTCCAGCCAGCCGGGCAATTCTTCATACACCGGCTGCAACTCCCCGCTGTCATCCCGCGCCGAACCCTCGCGATAGCCAACGCAGACTTTCAGGCGTTCGAGCCCGTCAAGCACATCGAGTTTGGTCAGGCACAGGCCGCTGATGCTGTTGATCCGGGTGGCCAGCCTCACCGCTTGTGCGTCGAACCAGCCGCAACGCCGGCCGCGGCCGGTGGTGGAGCCGAACTCGTTCCCCTTTTTGGCCAGGTGTTCGCCGGTGGCGTCGAACAGTTCCGTGGGGAAAGGACCGTCTCCGACCCGGGTGGTGTACACCTTGGCGACGCCAAGCACGCGGTCAAGATGCAGCGGTCCGAATCCGCTGCCGGTGGCGGCGGCGCCGCTGGTGGTATTGGAGGAAGTGACAAAGGGATAGGTGCCGTGGTCGATATCGAGCAAGGAACCCTGGGCGCCTTCGAAAAGGATTTTGCAGCCCGCTTCCCGGCGCTGGTGCAGGATATCCACGGAATCGGCAATCATGGGCCGCAATTCCCGCGCCTGCCCCAGCATCCCGTCCCGCGTCTCGGCGAAATCCACTTCTTCCCGCTGGTACCAGCTTCTGAGCAGGAAGTTATGGTAATCGAGCAGTTCTTCCAGCCGGGCGCTGAAATCCGACTCATTCCGGGTCATGGCCAGATGGATGGCCCGGCGGCCTACCTTATCTTCGTAGGCCGGGCCGATGCCGCGGCCGGTGGTGCCGATTTTCCCGCCGCCCCGGCTGGTGGCTTCCCGGGCCTGGTCGAGTGAGATATGCGAGGGCAGGATCAGGGGGCAGCCACCGCTGATCCTGACCCGGTCGCGCAGTTCGAGGCCGCGCTCTTCCAGGCCGTGGATTTCCCGTAGCAGGGCGGACATGCTCAGCACGACGCCATTGCCGATAATGCACTCGACGCCGGCGTGCAAAATGCCTGACGGCAGCAGGTGCAGAACGGTTTTTTCTCCGTCGATGACCAGAGTGTGGCCAGCGTTGTGGCCGCCCTGGAAGCGGGCCACCACATCGACCCGGTCGGTCAGCAAGTCAACTACCTTGCCCTTTCCTTCATCGCCCCACTGGGCGCCCAGTACTACGAGGGTTTGTGTCATGCTCCCGGTCGCTCTCGATGATTCGAATGGTCAGATTGCCTGTACGACCCACGCGCCGGACCGCCGCAGCAGGCGCCGGTCGCAGTGGAGTTCCCGCGCAGTGGCTTCATCGGCGCTGCCGCCGACATCCGTAATGACGATTTCGCCACTGGCCCGCAACGCCGCGACCTTGTCTCCCAGCGCTTCGCAATCGCTGTCCGGGGCGAGAATGCCGCCGGCGCGGCGGAAATCCCGGGTGGTGAAGCGGGCCAGGGTTTTCAGGTCGCTGTCGAATCCCGTGGCGGGGCGCGCCCGGCCGAACACCGCGCCGATGTTGTCATAACGTCCCCCCTTGGCCACGGCGCGGCCGTAGCTCGGGATATAGGCGGCGAAGACTATGCCGGTGTGGTACTGGTAGCCCCGCAATTCGCACAGGTCAAAACTCAGCGGCGCTTCGGGGATTCGTTGCCGGACGCCGCTTTCAATCGCCGCGAGTTCATCGAGCGCCGCATGGACCGCGGGCGGCGCCTCGGCGAAGGCGTCCCGTGCCTGTCCGGGGACTTCTTTCCCGCCGCTGAGCCGTACGAGCCGGGCAAGCATGGCGCGCAGGCGGTCGTCGTCGACGCCGGCTGCAAGCAGCTGGTCCACCTCGCCGTAGTCCTTGCGCTGCACCGCGTCGAACAGGGTTTCTTCGGCTCCAGAGTCCATTTCCGCCGCCGCCACGAGTGCGCGGTAGATTCCCACATGACCAAGCACCAGGTGAACATTTTCCAGCGCCGCCTGGCGCAGCATGGCCCACATCAGGCAGATCACTTCGATATCGCAGGCCGCGCCTGCATGGCCGTAGAACTCGGCGCCGACCCGGATGGGCGCCCGGGAAGTCTGCATGCCCCGGGGCAGGGTGTGCAGCACGCTGTCGGCATAGCACAGCCGCACGGGGCCGGTGCGGTTGAGCCGGTGTGCGTCGATGCGGGCGGCCTGGGGCGTCATGTCGGCGCGAACGCCCATGAGCTTGCCGCTCAACTGGTCGATCAGCTTGAAAGTATGCAGGTCCAGCTCGCGCGATGAACCCACGAGCAGAGAATCGAGGAATTCGATCAGCGGCGTAATTACCAGTTCATAACCCCAGCCGCGGTAGAGATCGAGAATCTCCCGGCGCAGGGTTTCCAGCTTGCGGGCTTCTTCCGGCAGTATCTCCTCGACACCGTCGGGCAACAGCCATCGGTTGGCGGTACTCATGCCAGTGTTCTCTATGGCCTGGATGTACTCTTCAGTTGATCAGGAACAACAACAGGGCACCGGCGCACATGAAGCCGAGGCCCGCTTGGCGGATGTGGCGCTCGGGAACCTCCCCGAGGCTCGCCAGTAGGCGCTTCCAGCCACCCGGGCTGATCGCCGGCAGCAGGCCCTCGATCACGAGCAACAGGCAAAACGCCACGGCGAGATCATGCCACATGAAAGTTCAAGGCTCGGAATCCGGCCGCCATGCGGGCGACGGCCGGATGGGCTGCGATTCGAAGTTATTCTGGTTCGCCGTTGTCCAGATCCTTGAGGTATCGGAAATATTCGCTCTCGGGATCGAGCAGGAGCACATCGCCCTTGTTGGCGAAGGTTTCCCGATAGGCGTTCAGGCTGCGGGTGAAGGCGTAGAACTCCGGATCCTTGTTATAGGCGTCGGCGTACACCGCTGTAGCCTGGGCGTCGCCGTCGCCGCGAATGCGCTCGGCGTCGCGATAGGCCTCGGCTTCGAAGATGATTGCCTGCCGGTCGGCGTCGGCGCGGATGCCGATGGCGAGTTCGTCGCCGCGGGAACGCAGTTCCTGGGCTTCCCGGTTGCGCTCGGTAATCATGCGTTCGTACACGGAATCGCGCACATCTTCGGGCAGGTCGATGCGTTTTACGCGCACATCGATGACTTCGATACCGATATCGACCGCGGAATCCATGTTCAGGTTCGCGGTCAGATCGAGCATGAGCTGGTCGCGTTCGCCGGCGACGACTTCCTGCAAGGTGCGCTCGCCGATCTGGTCGCGCAAGCCGTCGTTGACGCGTTGCGCGAGCAGCGAGCCTGCCCTGGACACTTCGCCCTGGGTGGAAACGTAAAACTGGCCCACGTCGACGATCCGCCACTTGGCGTAGGAATCGACTACCAGGGCTTTCTGCTCCAGCGTAAAAAAGTCCGCGGGCACCGAGTCTTCAATCTGGATGCGGGCGTCGAACTTGCGCACCTGATTCACCCAGGGAATCTTCACGTGCAGTCCCGGGGGAATGTCGGCGTTCACCAATTCGCCGAAGCGCAACATGACGGCGCGCTCGGTTTCGCGCACCACGAACAGGCTGTTGGCGGCCAACAATAGCAGCAGTGCAACCAGCCCTAAACCGTAATACTTTTTCATGGTCTCACTACTCCACTTCTGCCATTGGGAAGGCGAGTCGCGTCAACCGCCCCGCCGCTGGAAACGTTCGGCAGATACGGCGCCAACTCGTCGGCGAAATCGCGCCACTCGGATGCCGAACGCGGGCGGGCGGCGCCGGTAAGGGAAGTATTCTGTTCCAGAATCTTGTCCAGCGGCACATACAGCATGTTGTTGCCGCCTTCCACATCGATCATGATCTTGCTCGACGCGGTCATCACATCCTGGATCGAATCGATATACATGCGCTGCCGCGTCACTTCGGGCGCCTTCTGATATTCGAGCAGCAACTGGTCGAAACGCGAGGCGTCGCCTTCCGCCCGGGCGATCACTTCCTCCTTGTAGGCGTTGGCCTGTTCGATCTGCCGCTGGGCCTCGCCGCGGGCCTCGGGAATGACGCGGTTGGCGTATTGCTGGGCCTGGTTCTGGGCTCTTTGCTCATCCTCCCGCGCCTCGATCACGTCCTCGAAGGCCGGTCGCACGGCTTCCGGTGGAATGACCTCGGCGACGTTGACCTGATTGACGAAAATGCCGGTGTTGTACAGATCCATGTAATTCTGCAGGCGTTCATGCACATCGGCCGCCACGATAGGACGACCCTCGGTCAGGATCTGGTCCATGAAATTGCCGCCGACCACGTGCCGGATCGCGGATTCCGCGGCACTGTCGAGACTGCGTTCGGGATCCTGCACCGCAATAACGTACTTGACCGGATCGTCGATACGGTATTGCACCGTCACGACGATGTCGATGATGTTCTCATCAGTGGTCAACATCGCCCGGTTCTGATACTCCTTGGAGTTGAGTTCCGAGACGTTGACCTTGTTGACCTCGTCGACGAGCGGCGGGTTCCAGTGCAACCCGGGGGTAACGGTATTGTCGAGCACGCGGCCGAAGCGCAGCACCACGGCGCGCTCGGCTTCGTCGACGATGTAGAAGCCCAGGAATCCCCAGACCACCAGGGCGACAACGAGGAAACCGGCGAGCAGGCCGCCGGACATGCCCTTGCCGGGCGCCGACTTGCCGCCGCCGGAGCTTCCGCCGGAACTGCCCCGGGAGCCGCCGCCGAGCACGCCGAAGCGACCCAGCAGGTTGCGGATTACCTCATCGATATCGGGCGGGCCCTGATTGCCGCCGCCGCGGCGACCGCCTCCACTTCCCCAGGGGTCGGGATCATTGCCATTTTTGCCGGGTTCATTCCAGGCCATGGGAGTCTCCGTTGCAAGGCTTGCGCTCAAGAGCGGAATTGTACCGAATTTTGGGCCACGCGGACACAGTAGTATCCGCCGCCATGGTTTTCCGCGGCCTGACCCGGCAACCTTCCAGCGAGGCGATGCGGCGGGACTCCGCGGGACTCAGGCGGGCGGTAATGTGGAAATTGCCCCGCTCGTCCACAGCTTCGCTTTCGATGCAGCCCCTGGCGAGCAGGCGCGAGCGCAATCCCGCCTGCCGCGGCGGCAGCACGAGCGATTCGCGCCGCAGATCGTAGCCAAGCCATTCGCCGAGCGCTGTGCGCAGTTCCTCCTCGCCGGCGCCGGTCAGAGCCGACATCCAGACTCGCAGCGGGCGGCCGTTTGCGTCCCGGTCGATCCGCGGCCCAAGCTCCGGGCACAGGTCGATCTTGTTGCAGACCACAAGCTGGGGAATGTCCTCGGCGCCGATTTCGGCAAGCACTTCCCGCACCTGTTCGATATGTTCGACGCGTCTGGCGCCCGCCGCATCCACCACGTGGATCAGCAACTGCGCCGCCACGGTTTCCTCCAGCGTGGCCTTGAAGGCTTCCACCAACTGGTGTGGCAGATGGCTGATGAAGCCCACGGTATCCGCCAGGATCGCCGCGCCCACAGCCGGCAGGCTGATGCGCCGCAGCCGCGGGTCCAGGGTGGCGAACAACTGGTCGGCGGCGTAGTCGCTGGCGCCGGTGAGTCGATTGAATAGCGAAGTCTTGCCGGAATTGGTGTAGCCCGCCAGCGAAATCGTCGGCAGCTCCGCCCGCTGGCGCGCATTGCGGCCGAGTTCGCGGCGACCGTGGACCCGGTTCAGGCTTTTGCGAATCGACTTGATGCGCTGTCCGATCATGCGCTGGTCCAGCTCAAGCTGCTTTTCTCCGGCGCCGCGCAGGCCGATACCGCCTTTCTGCCGGTCGAGATGCGACCAACCCCGCTTGAGGCGGGTGCTCAAATGGCGCAATTGGGCAAGTTCCACCTGCAACTTGCCTTCGTGCGACCGTGCCCGCTGGGCGAAGATGTCGAGAATCAATCCGGTGCGATCAAGCACCCGGCAGCGCAATTCGCGTTCGAGATTGCGCTCCTGGCCCGGCGTCAGGGCATGGTTGAACAACACCAGGCCGGCGCCGTGGCTTTCCCTCACCCGGGCGAGTTCCTCGAGTTTTCCCGAGCCGAGAAAGGTGGCCGACTCCGGCCTCTCCCGGGAACCGGACACGAGCGCCACCGGCTCCGCGCCTGCGGAGATAGCCAGTTCCTCGAATTCGGTCAGATCTTCCTGATTCTTCTCCGCAGTGATGTTGATATGCACGAGCACACAACTTTCGCCGGAGTCGGGCCGCTCAAAAAACAAGCCAGACCTCAGACCCGAAGCTGCGGAGATTTGCCGGCGCCGACCTAGAACTCGGCATCTTCTTCCTGGTCAGCAGCCGAATGGTTGACCTGAATCTTGACCATTCGCCCAGGCACCACGGTGGAAATCGCATGCTTGTACACCATCTGGCTCACGGCATTCTTCAGCAGGATCACGAACTGATCGAAGGACTCGATCTGCCCCTGCAGCTTGATGCCGCTGACCAGATAAATTGAAACAGGTACGCGGTTTTTCCGCAATGCGTTCAGGAACGGATCCTGTAAGCTGTGTCCTTTGGACATTTCTTGTTCTCCCAAAATTCTGCCGCGGTGCGCGGCTCGCCGGTTTTCAGGGAAGTCCTGTTCATCTGATTACCAGATTGTGAATGAATCTACAAATTGCAATGCTTGATCCCGGTTCCTTCCAGGATCTCCGGTAAAGCGACGCAACCCGGGCCAGGAACGAAGCCAGGTCAACTGCCGTTTGGCGAGTTGCCGGGTTGCCGCGATGCTTTTTTCCACCATTTCCGGGTAAGCCAGTTTGCCGTCCAGATACTGCCATACTTGTCGATAACCCACCGACTTCATCGACGGCAGCCCCGGATGAAGGTCTTCGCGCCGATGCAGGCGCTCCACTTCCGCCACGAGTCCGTTATCGAGCATTTGCCTGAAACGGGCATCGATGCGCTGATGCAGTTCCGCCCGCTCAGACGGGTGGGTTGCGAAAAAATGAAGTCTGAAAGATATAGACCCGTCGGGGCGACTATTCCTTTCAGCGTGAACGCTGCTGATCGATTTCCCTGTCACTTGCCAGACTTCCAGCGCTCGTTGCAGGCGTTGCGGATCATTGGGATGAATCCGCGCCGCGGCCTCCGGGTCCACTTCGGCAAGCCGGCGGTGCATCGCTTCCCAGCCTTCCCGCTCGGCCTGCTGTTCGATTTCCCTTCGTATGCCGGGATTGGCGGGGGGCATGGATGCGATGCCGTCTCGCAGCACCTGGAAGTAAAGCATGGTGCCGCCGACCAGCAACGGCATCTTGCCCGAGGCGAGAATACCGCCGATTTCATCCAGCGCGTCAGCGCGGAAATCCGCCGCCGAATAGGGCTCCGCCGGGTCGCGGATATCGATCAGCCGATGGGGCGCCAAAGCGCGGGTGCGCGCATCCGGCTTTCCGGTGCCGATGTCCATGCCGCGATAAACCTGGGCTGAATCGACGCTGACGATTTCCAGCGGCCGATTCTGCGCCAGCTCAACCGCGAGTGCGGTTTTGCCTGCCGCCGTGGGACCAGCCAGACAGAATACATCCGCCCCCCCTGGGCCTGAACTGCCGAACTGACGCCTAGACCTGACCAAGCTAGCGACCGCGCAGGAATAGCTTATCCAAGTCCGCCATGGATTGCCATACCCAGGTTGGCCGGCCGTGATTGCATTGCCCACTGCGTTCAGTGGCCTCCATATCCCGCAGCAGGGCGTTCATTTCGTGGATGCCGAGCCGGTGGTTGGCGCGCACGGAGCCGTGGCAGGCCATGGTGGAAAGCAATTCGTTCTGGCGGCTCTGGAGCCGGTCGCTGGCGCCGAACTCGATCAGGTCCGACAGCACGTCGCGCACGAGTTGCTCGATATCGGCATCTTTCAACAAGGCGGGAACCTGCCGCACCACGATGGCTTCGCCGGCGACCCGTTCGAGTTCGAGGCCCAGGGCAAGCAGGCTTTCGCGATGGGTTTCGGCGCAGTCCGCCTCGGCCGCGCTCACCGCCAGGGGCAGGGGCACAAGCAGGGACTGCCGCCGCAGCCGCTCCTGCTCCAGCGCCTGTTTCATGCGCTCATAGGTAATGCGCTCGTGGGCGGCGTGCATGTCGACGATAATCAGGCCATCCTTGTTCTGGGCCAGGATGTAGACGCCGTGCAACTGGGCTATGGCGTAGCCCAGCGGCGGCGTTTCCTCGCCGCCGCCGAACAGCCTGGCGTACTGCTCCGCGAACTCGTCTGGCGACCGGGGCGAATCCGCCGGGTCGCTGCGGTATGCGCCGGGCGCTTCCCGCACTTGCCAGGCGTCGCGCAGGGGCAGGGCGGGTTGTTCCGGAAGGCTTGCCGGCGCTTCCTGGGGAGCCTCTTCCCGGCGGGCCTCGGGCTTGATGTCGCCGAGTTCCCGGTGCAGCGAGCGAAACAGGAAATCATGCACCAGACGGCTGTCGCGAAAGCGTACTTCGTGTTTGGTGGGATGCACATTGACGTCCACCGTCTTCGGGTCAAGTTCCAGGAACAGCACATAGGCCGGATGGCGACCGTGGTAGAGCACGTCGTGGTATGCCTGCCGAATGGCATGGCTGACGATCTTGTCGCGCACCACGCGACCGTTGACGTAAAAATACTGCAAATCCGCCTGGCTGCGGGAGAATGCCGGCAGGCTGATCCAGCCCCGCAAGAGCAGCCCCGCAGCGCGCTGCTCGATGGGCACCGAGTTTTCCAGAAAACCGGGCCCGCACACCAGGCCGATGCGGCGGCGCTGATCGGTCTCGGTGGCAGCCGGTCGCAGGTCATGCACAGTGCGCTGGTTGTGGCGCAGACCGAACTGCACGTCAAAGCGGCTCAAGGCCACCCGCTTGAAGACTTCGTCGAGGCGGGTGAATTCGGTTCTTTCGGTCTTGAGGAATTTTTTGCGCGCCGGCGTGTTGAAGAACAGGTCGCGCATTTCCACCGTGGCGCCGACGCCATGCTGGCAGGGCTTGAGCGAGGCTTCCATCTGCTGGCCTTCGGCGCGCACGGTCCAACCTGTCTCGCCGCCGTCGGCGGTGCGGGAAGACAGTTCCAGCCGCGATACCGAACCGATGCTGGCCAGGGCCTCGCCGCGAAAACCGAGGCTGCCGATGGCTTCCAGGTCTTCCAGCCTGGCAATCTTGCTGGTGGCGTGGCGGCTGAGGGCAAGGGCGAGATCGTCCTTGTGAATGCCGCCGCCGTCATCGCGCACCCGCAGCAGCTTCTTGCCGCCCTGTTCCACCTCGATATCGATCCGCCGGGCGCCGGCGTCGAGGCTGTTTTCGAGCATTTCCTTGAGCACCGAAGCCGGGCGCTCAACCACCTCACCGGCGGCAATCTGGTTGGCCAGGCGCGGGCTCAGTCGGTTGATGCGATTCATTGCCGGGGAATTTTCAGCTCCCTGCCCACTTCAATACGGTCGCCGACAAGCTGATTCAGTTCACGCAGCCGGGGCAGGCTCACCGAATAGCGCTCAGCGATGGCGGACAGTGTATCACCGCGCCTCACCGCATGGGTAATGAATCCTGACTCTTCGCCGCCCGGTTCAGTGCTTCCGCCCAGGGCATTGACCAGGGTGTCGGCCATGCGGCCCACTTCTCCCGGCATTGCGGCGGCGCTCAGGTCCGGATTGGCCTTGCGCCCGGCGACCAGGGTGCCTTCCGGGGCCCGTTCTTCAAAATAGCTCATCACGCCCCGGGCCATGGCGTCGGCCAGCCGCCGCTGGAATCCGGGCGATGTAAGGCGGGAGAGCTCGGCGGGATTGGTCATGTAGCCGGTTTCGATGAGGATCGACGGGATATCGGGAGAGATCAGCACCGCCAGGGACGCCTGCTGGACCCGGTCCTTGCGCAGCCGTGTCACCTCTCCAGCGGCCCGCAGGACATGCTCGCCGGCCAGCAGGCTCTGCTCCATGCTCCAGCCCATATGCACGGACACCAGGGCCAGGGCCACGTCGTCCTCGAATTCTCCGAGACGCAGGTCGCTTTCCACCCCGGCAATCAGGTCCGCGGCGTTTTCCTTGCGGGCCACCCGGGCTGCGTTTTCCCGGTCGGCCCGGTCGCCCGACAGGGCGTAGATGGTCATGCCGCTGACGCTGCTTGAGCGATAGGCGTCGGCGTGGATTGCGAGCAGCAGGTCCGCCCGGTGCTCCCGGGCCAGATCGGCCCGGCGCCGCAGGGCAACGGCGTAGTCGCCTTCCCGGATCATGACCGGACGGTAGCCGCTGGCGGTCGCAAGGCGCTCGTACAGATAGCGCGAGACCGCCAGATTGATGTCTTTCTCGTAGTCCTTCCCCACCACCGCGCCGGGGTCTTCGCCACCGTGTCCGGCGGCGATCGCCACCACGATGTCGCGCATCGGGCCAAGGTCGGGCAGGGAGGGAACAGCCGGTGGCGGGGAAACCATCGGCGGAACGGCCGATGCTGGCGCGGTTGGGCTTTCCGGCGGCGATTGGCTGTCGATATCGTAGAGATCAATGACCAGCCGGTCGCCATACTGGGCAATCGGCGGCAGCACGAATCCCCGTGGCGTTACGCTTTTCGCCAACTCAACCACAAAGCGCAGGCTGTCCCCGGACGCCTCTTCCAGCCCCAGGCCGGTGACGGGACCTTCGGCCGGCGCCAGCCCGGCTAGGCCGGCAAAGGACTGGGCCAAGCTGGAGTCTTCCAGATCGATGAGCAGTTGACCGACTTCATCGAGCCTGATGAGGTGATGCACCACAGCGCTGTCGAGATCGAACACGATCCGGGTGCGCTCCGGGGCGCGCCAGACGCGAACGCCCCGCACCTCGGCGCCGACCGCTTCATGGGCGGGATACAGCAACAGCCCCGGCAGCCAGACCGCGGCGGCAACGCTGGCAATCAGCCGATTTCGCTCGGGCCGCATGGCAGGATTCCGCAAATCATTTCCCCGTGTCCTGAACATCGACGCCTTGCCGCATTTTCTTGACTATCTCGCTACCTGCCGCCGTGCGCGCCAGGCACTCGAAATGCCGCCCGGCGCCGGCGCCGCGCAACTCGATGCTGATGTCCGCCGCGGGAATCTGCCCGCCGCCGCGCTCGGCCCATTCAAAAATACACAGGCTGCCACCGGCAAAATAGTCCTCCGCGCCCAGAAACTCCACCTCTCCCGGGTTCGCCAGCCGGTACAGGTCAAAATGATAGATCGACTGTTGCGCAAGTTCGTAGGGTTCCACCAGGGTGTAGGTGGGGCTTTTCACCGGACCTTCGAAGCCGTAACCCCGCAGCAGGCCCCGGGTCAGCGTGGTCTTGCCGGCGCCGAGTTCGCCGTGCAGATGAATGACCGTGGCCTTTCCGCTGCCGGCGTTCGCGCCCGCGAGAGTGGCCGCCGCCAGCCGCCGGCCGAAGTTCAGCGTTGCGGATTCGTTTTCCAGCCTACCTTTGATCCGGTTCATGATTGCCTTTTGCCCGCCCGCCCTGATCAGGATTGACGAGGTGGCGAATGAACGGCAGCAGATCGGTGGCGATCAGGCCCCGCTCGCCGTCTTCCGCCGCCAGGTCCGCCGCTTCACCATGCACGCAAACCGCGCAGCGCAGGCTCTCCCCAAGGGGCAATCCCTGGGCGTGAAGTCCGGCAATGATACCGCTGAGCACATCTCCCATGCCCGCGCTGCCCATGCCCGGGTTGCCTTCGGAACAAAGCTGGAAGCGCAGCGGCCGCTCGGGGCCGCAAATCAGGCTGCCGGCGCCCTTGAGCAGGCAGTGTCCGCCGAAGCGGCGCTGCAACCCGGCCACCGCTTCGAAGCGGTCGCCCTGGACTTCCGCCACGCTGCTGCCGAGCAGGGCGGCGGCTTCGCCGGGATGCGGCGTCAATACCTGATCGTCCCAGGGCTCCCAGGCGCCCTCGCCGGCTTCGCTGGCAAGCAAGCCGAGGGCGTCTGCGTCCAGCACCAGGGGAATGTCCCGGCTCGACCGGGCCGTCAGCGCCGCCCGCAGCAGATTGCGCGACCAATCGCCGCGACCGAGGCCGGGGCCGATGACGATATTGCTGGCCCGGTCAAGCAGCGCGGGCAAATCCACCTGATCGTCCTCGGTGCCGGTAACCATGATTTCAGGCCGCCGGGCCAGCGCAGCGGGCCGATGGCAGGACCGTGTCACCACGCTCACAAGGCCCGCGCCGCTGCGCAGGGCGGCCTCGGCGGCGAGCAGGATGGCGCCGCCCATATCCCGGTCGCCGCCAAGCAGCAGCACATGGCCATTACTGCCCTTGTGGCTTGCGCGGTTGCGCCGGGGCAGGAATCCGGCTGTGGAATGAACATCGATGCGTTCGACTTCCGCCCGGGGCGAATCGCTGTGCCGGAAAATCTCCTTCGGCGCGTCGAGATCGGCGAATACGAGTTCGCCGGCGTACTCGGGACCCTGCTGCGTCAGCAGGCCGCGCTTCATGCCGATGAAGGTGATGGTCAGATCGGCCCGCACCACTGCGCCTAGAGGGGCGCCAGTGTCGGCCGCAAGTCCGCTTGGCAGGTCTATTGCGAATACCGGCAGGCCGCTGGCATTGATCCACTCGATGGCAGCCCGCTGTTCGCCTTCGGCTGCGCGGCGCAGGCCAATGCCGAAAATGGCGTCCACAATGAGGTCGCAGTCCGGCTCGGGGCCGTCCCTGAATTCGCGGAAGGATTCCATGGCAAGCTGCTGCTCGCCAGCCATCTCCCTGGCCCTGGCGGCCGCGCCGCTGAGTTTGTCGGGCGATGCCAGACCGACGATTCTTGTCTTGAGGCCGAGCTTTGCCGCCAGCGCGGCGATCACCAGACCATCGCCCCCGTTATTGCCCGATCCGGTGAGAATCAGCAATCGACGCGCCCGGGGCCAGCGCTCCCGCAAACAGGCAAATGCCGCCGCGCCGGCCCTTTGCATGAGCGCAAACTCGCTGACGCCAGGTTGCCGCTGCACTAGCCGGTCAAGTGCGCGTACCTGCTCCGCCCGATAGAGGGCGCGAGGAATATTCTTGTTCAACTGGGCTCCAGATGGTCCCGCTGTCACGGCAGCCGGCCGGGCCGGCGCCGTCAGGGGTTCGATTTTACTGTATACCGCCGCCTGCGGCGCAGTCTCCCGGGAGCCCGTGGCGGAAGCTCCTGAAAAGACGGCCTGCCCATATTGACCCTATGTTTCCCGAATTTCAATTTTATTGAATATTTTTTCTTTTTGCCCCGTTTTGCGCAGAGCCTACATTCATGAAGCTATGCAAATCCCAGACGCTGGGCCTATAATTCCAGGGCGCGCAAGCTCGTTGCCCGATATTGAATGCGGAGTGTAGCTCAGCCTGGTAGAGCACTGCCTTCGGGAGGCAGGGGTCGCAGGTTCAAATCCTGCCATTCCGACCACTTGCAGACGGACTGGAGCCTGGGGCTCCCTGGAAACCCATCATGCCGCGATTGTCCCGGGGTTCGGCGGTCTTGTTTCTCTGGGGCTTGCTGGCCTGGCTACCCGCCGATGCCGCCGATGAGAATTCCGGGTCCATCGAGGAGGCGAGCCGCCTGCTGCGGGTGACGAGCACCGGCGCCATGTTCGAATCCGCCACCCGGGAGCAGGCCCGGGAAATCATCCGCACCTATTCACTCATTGTTGTGGGTTCCGCGGACCGTTCCCTGCCCCGGGGCGTGCGGGATGCCATCGCCGAATGTTATCGCCGCAATTACGCTTGGGAGAACTTTGCCGAAGGCATTGCCCGCATTCTCACCGAACACCTCAGCGACAAGGAAATCCGCCTGCTGATCGGCATCTACCAGAACGACGGGCTGCCGCCCATGGAAATCGACACCTTTCGCCAGACCGTGCGCAAGGGCGATGCCATCGCCGCCGCCAGCGCCGAGTACATCTATCACAACAGCACCGGCTGCGTGAACAGCGACGCCCGCCTGATCAAGCGCTTTCTCAACAGCGCATCCGGCGAATCCTGATTCGGGGCGCATTGAGTTGGCGGCGGGATTGCCGCACAATAGCGTTCCACTCGATAAAGAAGATTGTGAGCCGGAGGATTCCATCATGAATGTTCGCACGCCAGTATTCGCTGTATTGATTTCGGTTTTCGCGCTGGTGCCGGCCGCTTGCGGGCCACAGTACCAGGTGGACAGGGATGCGCTCGAAGCCGCGGGGATCGCCAATTTCAACGCGCCGGAAGAAATGGTTTTCGCCTCCGGACAACCTACCCCGGAGCAGATTGAAACCCTGTCCGAGGCGGGCATCCGACATGTCATCAGCTTGCGCACCGATGGCGAAATCGACTGGGATGAATCCGGCCTCGTCAATTCCGCCGGCATGGAATTTCACTCGATCCCTGTCGCCGTCGCTGGCGGCGTGACCAGTGAAAACGCCAAGAGCCTGGACCAGTTGCTCGCCCGGCTCGAGGGGCAGCCCGTTCTGCTGCATTGCGGCAGCAGCAACCGGGTCGGCGCCCTGCGCGCCTTCAGCGCCCGGGAAGGCGGCGCCAGCCTCGACGACGCGCTCGCCCAAGGCCGCCGCTGGGGAATGACGAGCATGGAGGAGGCCGTCCGCGAAATCCTGCAATAGGCAAATAGGCAAATCCCTGAACTGAGCCGCCTGTCATGAGTCAATCCGAAGCCGCCAGCGGTCGGTCGGGAGATTTCAACCGGCCCGCCATGCTCACCGCCGCGTCCGGCGCCGCGGGAATCTGCCTGTATCTGCTTGCCTTCCACGGCTGGCGCCACGCGGCCCTGTTCGGCATCGGCATCGGCGCCGGCGTGGCCCTGTATCATGCCGCTTTCGGCTTCACCGCGGCCTGGCGCGAAGTCGCCAGCAGCGGGCGCAGCGCCGGCCTGCGGGCGCAAATGATCATGCTGGCGCTGACGGTGCTCGTTTTCACACCATTGATCGCCCAGGGCGAAATCGGCGGCACGGCCCTGCGCGGCAATGTCTCGCCGCTCAATCTCGCAGTCATCTGCGGCGCGTTCCTGTTTGGCTTCGGCATGCAGCTTGGCGGCGGCTGCGCATCGGGCACCCTGTTCACCGCCGGCGGCGGAAATGCGCGCATGCTCATAACCCTGGCGGCCTTTGTTGTTGGCTCGGTGATCGGCACCTGGCACTGGTCGGTATGGCAGTATGCGCCGGGGTTCGCCCCGGTTGCGCTGTCGGCGAATTTCGGCGTTGTTGGCGGCATTGCGCTCAGTCTGCTGCTGTTCTGCGCGGTATGGTTGCTGGCGGCGCGCCATGAAAAGGCCCGCCACGGCTCCATCGAGCACGGGTGGGGCCCGCTTTCTTCCCGAGCCTGGCTTACCGGGCCCTGGCCGCTGCTGGCGGGTGCCCTGGCCCTGGCCCTGGTCAATATCGCCACCCTGCTGCTGGCGGGCCGCCCCTGGGGCGTGACTTCCGCCTTCGCCCTGTGGGGAGCGAAGCTGGCGGCGCCTTTGGGTATCGACGTCAGCCAATGGGCCTATTGGCAGCGGCCCAATCTGCAAGCGGCTTTGGAGGCCAATGTATTCAACGACATTACCTCGGTGATGAATTTCGGCATCATGCTCGGGGCGCTTGTGGCGGCAAGCATGGCCCGGAAATTCGCCCCGAGTTTCCGCATTCCCGCCCGCTCGGTGCTTGCGGCGGTTATTGGCGGATTGCTGCTCGGCTACGGCGCCCGCATCGCTTTCGGCTGCAATATAGGCGCCTACTTCAGCGGCATCAGCTCCACCAGCCTCCATGGCTGGCTCTGGTTCGCCGCGGCCTTTGCCGGCAGCATCCTCGGTACCCGGCTGCGCCCGGTTTTCGCACTGCGATAGGAAACGCGATCCGGAAGCGAAATGAGCGCCAGGACACCCGCCGACCCAGCCATCGAACAGGACCGAAAGGAATGGCTGCAGGCGATCGAGAACATCCGTGAGCAATACGGCCCGGAAGGCGTTGGCAGCATACTGGACAGCCTGCGGGACTGGCGCGCCCGGGAGATGCCGGCTGCGGCGAACCCGCCGGCATTCAATACGCCCTATCTGAATACCATCCCCCTGGAACAACAGCCGCCGTACCCCGGCGACCAGGAAATCGAAAAGCGGCTGGAAAACATCCTGCGCTGGAACGCCATGGCCATGGTCCTTCAGGGCGGCGACGCCGGGCTCGGTCTCGGTGGCCATATCGCCACCTACGCCTCCGCCGCCACCCAGATGGAAGTGGGCTTCAACCATTTCTTCCGCCAGCGCGGCGAGGACTACGGCGGCGACCTGGTGATTCTGCAGCCGCACGCCGCCACCGGGGTATACGCCCGCTCCTGGCTCGAAGGCGTGCTTAGCGACGATCAGATGCGCGGCTACCGCCGGGAACTCCACCCCGGCGGCGGGCTCAGCTCCTATCCGCATCCGCGCTCCATGCCGGACTACTGGCAAGTGGCCAACGCCTCCATGGGGCTGTCGACTCCCATGGCGATCTACCAGGCGCGCTTTGCCAGATATCTGGAGAACCGCGGGCTCAAGCCGCGCCAGGGCGGCAAGGTCTGGTGCTTTATCGGCGACGGCGAAACCGATGAGCCGGAAGTGCTGGGCACAATCAATATCGCCGCCCGGGAATGCCTCGACAATCTGATCCTGGTGGTCAACTGCAATCTGCAAAGACTCGACGGCCCGGTTCGCGGCAATGGCAAGATCATCCAGGAGTTGGAGGCCTCCTTTCTCGGCTCGGGCTGGGAAGTCATCAAGGTCATCTGGGGCGGAGGCTGGGACCACCTGCTGGCCCGGGACATCAACGGCGCCCTGCGGCGGCGCATGGAAGAATGTCTTGACGGAGATTACCAGCGCTACTCGGTATTGCCAGGCGACCGCCAGCGCGAGCACTGGGTCGCCGGCAATCCGGAACTCGAGGCGATGATGGACGCCCTGAGCGACGAGCAAGTGCGCGAAATCAAGCGCGGCGGCCAGGACGTGGTCAAGCTGCATGCCGCCTACCGCCGGGCGGTTGGCGCCGACAAGCCCGTTGTGGTGTTGGTCAAGACCGTCAAGGGCGAAGGCGTTGCCGGGGCCGCGGGCAGCAATGCCGCCCACCAGAAAAAGAACATCAGCGCGGAGCAGCGGGTGGAGACTGCCCGCTCGCTGGGTATTCCGCTCAGCGAAGAAGATGCGCGGCGGGCGGCTTACTACAAACCGCCCGAGGCAAGCCCGGAGCTGCGCTATCTCAAGTCCCGGCGGCGGGCTCTCGGCGGAGTGCTGCCGGCGCGCAACAGCACTTGCCCGCCCTTGCCCGCGCCTGACCTGGAAATTTTCAAGACACTGCTGGAAAAGCACGACCGGCCGCAGTCCACCACCATGTGCCTGGTGCGGATCCTGTCGACCCTGCTGCGGGAGCCCGCCCTCAAGCAGTACATCGTGCCTATTGTTCCCGACGAGGCGCGCACTTTCGGCCTGGAAGGGCTATTCCGCATCGCCGGCATTTTCTCCTTGCAGGGGCAGCGCTACACGCCGGTGGACGCCGACAGCGCCATCGCCTACCGCGAGGCCGAAGACGGCCAGATCCTGCAGGAAGGCATCTGTGAAACCGGCGCCATGGCTTCGTTTCTCGCCGCGGGAACCGCCTGGTCGATCCATGGCCTGCCCATGATTCCGTTCTACTTTTTCTATTCGATTTTCGGCTTCCAGCGCGTGGGCGACATGATCTGGGCCTGCGGCGACATGCTTTGCCGGGGCTTTCTCATTGGCGGAACCGCCGGGCGCACCACCCTCAACGGGGAGGGCCTGCAGCACCAGGACGGCCATTCCCATATCCTCGCCAGCACTTTCCCCAACCTGAAGAGTTATGACCCGGCCTTCGCCTTTGAAATGGCGGTCATCGTGCGGGAAGGCATTCGCCGCATGTATGAGGAGCAGGAGAACATCTTCTACTACCTCACCGCCTACAATGAAAACTATTCCATGCCGGCCCCGCCCGGGGACGATGCCCCGCAGCAGTCGATCCTGGCCGGCGCCTATCTGTTCCAGAGCGATGCCGACGCCGCCCGCTGCGACATCCACCTGCTTGGCTCAGGCGCCATCATGCAGCAGGTGCTTGCGGCCAGGGAGCGGCTGCGGGAATGGGGCCATGTCTGCGCCGTATGGAGCGTGACGAGTTACAATGAACTCTATCGCGAGGCGGAATCCTGCGAGCGCTTCAATCGCCTGCATCCCACCGCCGAATGGCGGATGCCCCGGGTTCAGCAGCTATTCGCCGATTGCGAAGACTGCGTGGTAGTTGCCGCCAGCGACTACATGAAGTCACTGCCGAATTCCATCGCCCGCTGGATGCCGGAAAACTATCTCGTGCTCGGCGCCGATGGCTACGGCCTGAGCGAAACCCGGGCCGCGCTGCGAGACTGGTTCGAGGTCAGCGCCAACCACGTCTGCCACGCCGCTCTCGTCGGACTGTTCCGGGCCGGCAAAATCGACGCCGCCGAACTTGCCGAAAAATCCGCCGCCCTGGACATCGACCCGGAGAAAACCGACCCGGCTTCTCGCTGAACACGCGCTTTGCGGGAGCCTGGTTCGTCTAGCGCCGCGCTGCAGATGAGCGGCGACAGCGCAGGCTCCTAGTGCGGCGCCTTGCTGGCGAGGAGTTGCACGGCGCTGATGCGGCGTTCGCGGAAGCCACCCTCGCAGAAGGCGAAGTAATAGTCCCACAACCGCAGGAACTCCGCCGGATGGCCGCTTCGACGCAGTTCTTCGAGATTGGCAAGAAAGGCTTCGCGCCAGCAGGCCAGGGTTTCCGCGTAGTCGAGGCCGATATCGAACAAGTCGCGCATGACCAGGTCGGTCTTGCGTGCCATCAGGCTGGAAATCACTCCCAGGGAAGGCAGGAATCCACCCGGAAAGACATGCTTGCGGATAAAGTCCTCACTGCGACGGTAGTCGCCATAGCGCTGGTCGGCAATGGTGATCGCCTGCAGCAGCAGCCGCCCGCCTGGCCGCAGCAACTGATTGAGCCTGGCGAAGTATCCGCCCAGGTAATGCCGCCCCACGGCCTCGATCATCTCCACAGAAACCAGTTTGTCATAGCGGCCGTCGAGCTGCCGGTAGTCGCAATTGACGAGTTCGATACGGTCGGCAAGCCCTTCCCGGCTCACGTGCGCCCGGGCAAACTCGTACTGGACTCGGGAGTTGGTCACTGCGGTCACCCGGCAGCCGCTTTGCTGTGCAACGTGAACGGCAAGCCCGCCCCAGCCGCAGCCGACTTCGAGCAGATGGTCCTCGGGGCCGAGTTCGAGCAATTCGCAGATGCGGTTCATCTTGTGCAGTTGCGCCTCCGCCAGATTGCCGCCGGGGCGGGGGAAGATCGCGCTGGAGTATTGCAGCCTCTGATCGAGAAAGTTGCCGTAGAAATCCGGTTTCAGGTCGTAATGACGGCTGATGTTGCGCCGGGCCTGCCTGCGGCTGTTGCGGCGGGCTTGCAGGCGCAGCAGCCGCGCCGGCAGAAACAGCCAGCTGAAATAGCGTCCTAGCCCATCGGTCATGGCAAGATTGCGGGCGAAGAAACGAGTTACCGCAGTCAGCTCCGGGCTGGTCCACCAACCGTCCATATAGGCTTCCGCCGCCGCCACATCGCCTCCAAGCAGCACTCTGGTATAGAGCCTGGTGTCCAGCACATCCACTTCCGCCGCCGGTTCCCCGCTTGGCGAGCCGATGCGGGCAACGATCAGGCCATGCTCCCGCAGGATCAGTTGACCTTCTTTCGCCCGGCCCAGCATTCGCAAGAGCAAACGCAGGGGCCAGCGCTGGCGGGTTTCTCCCGCTGTAGCCGCGGCGCCGCCGATAATGGGCAAACCCGAATCCCGACTCATGACTTGCGGTTCCCATGGCCACCGGCGGTCGCAGGCCCGCCCGGGTGAGGATGAAAGGGGCTGCCCTTGAGGTACAGCCGCAGCGCCTGCCAATAAATGCCCGCGAGCAAACTTGCGGTTTGGGAAGGATTGCGCCGCAGCACGCGGTTGAGGCTGCCCTGGTCAAGCTCCAGGCGGCGCAGGTTCAGGCTGGCGTCCATGGTTGCCTGCCCGCTGGATTGATCCCGTACTTGCAGATGGACAAAGAGCTTGTCGGACTCCGGCGGGCGAATGCGCCAGTGGTACTCCTGCCCCATGGGATTGAATGGCGATACGTGGAATTCCTTGGGCCTGGGGTCGGGCTTGTGGAGATCAATGGCATAACAATGGGTCTGGTTCCAGGGCGTATTGCTGACCTCGGCAAGGGCATGGCGAAATTCCCCGTCGCGCCTGATGAAGTATAGATTGAGCGGGCTGAAGTAGCAGCCGAGATAGCGCAACTGTCCGAGCAGCCAGACTTCGCCCTCCACTTGCTCCCGCCCAAGGCCAAGACCTTCCGCCACCCGCTCGATGGCCACATCGGGCAGGGGCCGTTCGCCCGGCTCCAGATAATCCTCCCGCCGGAATCGCGCCCAGTGCCAGCGCCTGTCGCCGAACTGCCAATAGCTGTCGATCAGCGAGGGAAGCTCGTCGAGCCTGAGCAGCCACATGAACAGGGGAAAGCGGAACTCGTGCGCGACGGGATGAAACCGGCGATGGCGCACGCTGCCGCGAAACAGCGCCGATTCATGGCTCGGCGACAGCCGCCTGTTCACGGCGCGACTCCAAGCTGCCGGCAGACATCCACCGCGCTGCGCACGGCATCTTCGTGGAAGCCGTTATAACACCAGGCGCCGCAATAGTGAATCCGCTCGACACCGCTGATTTCCCCGCGTCTGGCCTGGGCGGCAAGCGCCCGCTGGGAGAACTGTGGATGGCTGTAGCGGTATTCGCCGAGCACGGTCTCGGCGGCAATGCGGTCGGCGGCATTCAGCGATACGAGCAGCGGCTGCGGCGCCTTGAGCCTTTGCAGAATGTTCATGCAATACGTTACTGCCGGCCCCTGATTCCTGGATTCATCGCCGGCGCGGAAATTCCAGCTTGCCCACGCCCGGTGCCTGCCAGGCATCAGGCTGGCGTCGCCGTGCAGGGTTACTATGTTGGTCTGGTAGGGAATGGCGCCCAGGATTTCGGTTTCCGCCGCAGCGGCCGATTCGAGCAGCGCCAGGGCCTGATCACTGTGACAGGCAAGCACTGCCTGGTCAAAATCGGCGCTGTCCTGATCAAATCGCAGCCGTACCCCTGAAGAAAGCCGGCTGATGCCGCGCACCGGCCTGTCGAGTTCGATGCGGTCACCAAGGCCCCTGCATAGCGCCGTCACATAGCTGCGGGAACCGCCGGCAATCGAATACCACCGGGGCCGGTTGAACAGGTCAAGCAGGCCATGATTGGCGAAAAAACCGGCCAGCAGCTTCATGGGGAATTCACTGGCCTGACGCGGCTCGCAGGACCAGATGGCGGCGGTCATGGGCAACAGGTAGTTTTCGGCGAACCACTCGCCAAAACCATGGCGCGCGATGAATTCGCCCACTGTGCCGGCCTCGTTGTGGTGGCGGGCAATGCGGTTGAAGCGCAGGATATCGTAAAGCATCACGCCAAAGGCACCGCGCCAGAGATTGCGCCGCTGGGCGAAAAGCGTGTTGAGGTTGTGGCCGTTGTATTCGAGCCCGATGGCGGGATTCGAGACGCTGAAGCTCATTTCGGCGGGAATCAGGCCCACATTGAGTTCTTCCAGCAAGTTCAGGAACAGCGGGTAATTGCGGTTGTTGCAAACGATGAATCCGGTATCGACCCGGTATTGGCCGCCTGCCACATTCACTGTGACGGTATGGGAATGGCCGCCTGCGCGATTATTGGCTTCGAACAGGCGAACATCGTACTTTCGCCCAAGGAGGCGCGCCGCCACGAGCCCGGCAATGCCGGCGCCGACAATGGCGATTCGGCTGCGGCGGGCGGCGCCCGCCGCCGGTTTTCCCGTGGCAGTCATTCGATCCGACCCTGTTGTATCCTTGCTTCCAGCCGGCATTGATTGCGCATCTTGTATTGCGCATCTTGCCCGTTGGCAACCGTCGGGTTTGCGCATTCTGAAAAAACTACGCCCAAAACCGCCCCTGCGGATCATTTGCCGCATCGTGTGAACCGTCTGCCCGGCCCCGGCGTAATTCCGTTATCATGGAACTGTCATTGCCATTACGGGGATTTTCGCCAGGCGCCGCGCCGCTCCTGCGGCAGTTCCTGTTGCGGGGCCGGAACAAGGTCAAGGCTCCAGTTATCCATGAGGAGGCCGTCAGCCGGAAAATGGGCGAGAATTCGCTCAGCAATGAGGATTTGCTCGGGGCGATCAGCCATTCGGATGATGCCTCGGCATTTACCCTGTTGTTTGACCGTTACGCCAGCAGGATCTATCAGGCCGGAATGCAACTGACCCGCAACAATGAGCAGTTGTCCCGGGACCTGGTGCAGGAAACCATGCTCACCGTCTGGCGCAAGGCGGAGCAGTTCGATCTCGACCGGGGCAGCGCCGACAACTGGATCTTCACCATCACCCGCAACCGCTGTTTTGATCTGCTGCGGAAAGTGAAGCGCGAACCCATCCCCATCGGCGCCGACGATATCTGGCCCATGGGAGAGGATTCCCAGGCGCAGTCACACAATCCTGCGGAGCAGGGGGCCTTGCTTTCACGCATCGGAAGTTTGCTGGTCAATCTGCCCGAGCGACAACAGGCGGTGATCCGGCAGGTCTATGTGCTGGATTGCACCCACGAGGAGGCGGCCCGGGAGCTGGGCATTCCCCTCGGCACGCTCAAGTCCCGGCTGCGGTTGGGCCTGGAAAAACTGAAACACCTTGCGGGAGTTCGCGAATGAAGCCCGACTCTGCCAATCATCCCGAAACCGAGTTGCTGGAGTCATTCGTCCGGCGCGAGTTGTCACCCGGCGTCAGTGTCATCGTCTCTGCGCATCTGGAGGTCTGCCCCCTGTGCCGGCAAAAGGTGGCGGACATCGAAGCCTGGGAACTGGACCGATGGCTGGCGGGGGAACCTGCGCCGCAGCAGGTTCCGAACCTGCAAGAAATCGCTGCCGGCATTGTCAGCGAATCCCGCACTGGAGCGGTTAGCCATCCTGATTCCGTTCCGGACGCTACGGTTCGGGATTGGGAAGCTGGTCAGCAGCGCGCTTCCCTGGGGTTGCCGAAAGACATCTTCCCCGGACTCCGTTTGCCCCGGGCCCTTCGCCGGGCTGGGGACGGATTGCGATGGCGAAAGCTCACCGAAACCATCCGCCAGGCCAGCTTCGCTATCGATCATCAGACCCGCTGCGAATTCATCCACCTGGCCCCGGGCGCCATTTCACCGGTGCATTCCCACTACGGCAGGGAGTACACTTTGGTGCTGCAGGGAGAATTTCACGATGGACTCGGCACATACCGGGACGGCGATTTCCTGCTCAGGGACGCCAGCCACGAACACCAGCCGGAAAGCGAAAAAGGCTGCCTGGTATTCGCCGTACTCGATCAGCCCCTGCGCTTCACCGAAGGCCTGCCACGCCTGCTAAACCCCGTAAACCGCCTGCGGTTCCGGGCTGAACTTTGGCGAAGCGGCAGGGTCTGAGCTTTTCTGCGCAGATTATGACCGAGTTCTGGTTATATTGGATGCAGATATTTTGTTACCCGCCAAAGTGGGACAGATTGCGAGGTCCATGAGAATCAGGTTAATACAGTCATCTCCTAGTATCGAGGGCCTTTTGCTGGAGATTCTTGGAGAACCTGTACCCGATAGAAGCAGTAGCTGCAAGGAAAAGCTGGATTGAAAAATAGCTGGAAAACCAAAATTTCGGGGAAGTTACCAGGCCAATTTCTCGCTGGAAGTCTTCAATAGACGGAGAAAAGAAAATCCGACACTTGAGAAACTACTGTCCAATCTGTTGTTCGAAGACTGAATTCAAATCCAATTCGTGACGATGCGCGGATTGCCCTCAGATATGTTCCAGACTGGAAAGTGGTTCGGTTTCGTTACCGGTTTTGGCCTGAACTGGTAAGAAATACTTCCAGTTTTTCGGTCAAATCGCAAGTTTTCCCGCTTCACTCGCAGCCTGCGCCCTGTTCTCAAGGCCGGGGTTGGCTTTCTTGCCGCAACTCCTCAAAGTCGCGGTTGTATTCTTCCCAGGTGGTTCGGTACTGGCCGCGGCAGTATTCCTGCTGGGAAATGGGGAGGTTTTCGCAATTCTGGATGCGATTGTCGCGGATGGCGTTATAGACCTGATGGTAGCTGCAGTTCGCAACGGCGAAAGGCAGGACCAAGTCAAGTGGAATGGCGCGGTTCATGCTGGCATGATAACGGAAAAGAGCAGCGGACGGAGCGGAACATGTCCCGGAACCACATCCATTTGCCATCGGAAACCGAATTGCGCGCCAAGGCGCTGGAAAGTCTGCTGGTGGAGAAGGGGTTGGTCAAACCGGCAACGCTCGATGCGATTATCGAGACTTATCAGAACCAGGTTGGCCCCCGCAATGGCGCGCATCTGGTTGCGCTGGCCTGGGCCGACGCGGACTTTCGCCAGCGGCTGCTTGCTGATGCTTCCGCAGCCGCTGCCGAAATTGGCTGCTTCGGGCGGCAGGGCGAACATCTGCAAGCCCTGGAGAACACGCCGGTAGCGCACAATCTCGTGGTTTGCACACTTTGTTCCTGCTATCCCTGGACCGTGCTCGGCCTGCCGCCGGCATGGTACAAGTCCGCTCCGTATCGCTCCCGCGCCGTCAGCGAGCCCCGCGCCGTGCTGGCGGAATTCGGCACCGAGGTATCCGAAGAGGTGGAAATCCGCGTATGGGACTCGACCTCTGAAATGCGCTACCTCGTGCTGCCCATGCGACCGCCGGGAACCGATGGCTGGAGCGCGGAACAATTGTCCCGGCTCGTGACCCGCAATGCCATGATCGGCGTGGAACAGGCCTTGTTGCCCGGGCAATTGACATCATGAGGGGAGGCCACGATCTCGGCGGGCGGCAGGGCTTTGGTCCGATCCGCCCCGAGCCGGAATCCGCCGAGCCGGTGTTCCACAGCGAGTGGGAGCGGCGGGTATTCGCCATGACCCTGGCCACCGGCATGCTGGGCCAGTGGAATATCGACCAGTCGCGCCATGCCCGGGAGCGCCAGCACCCGGCGGACTATCTGGCCCAGACCTACTACGAAAACTGGCTTGCGGGAACCGAAAAGCTGCTGCTCGAAGCGGGCCTGCTGAGCGCGGAAGAACTCGAACAGGCCATGGCGCGGGCCGGGGAACATCAGGCAAGCCGGGATGGACAGGGAGCCAGGGCAGTATCGAAGCGGGAGATGCGCATACCCGGCCCGGACGATGCCCGCAAGATTCTCCGCAGCGGCGGCCCCGCATCGCGGGAGTCAAGCAGCCCACCGCGCTTCGCTCCCGGAGAGCAAGTGCTGCTGCGCCGCAAGCTGACTTCCGGCCATACCCGCGCGCCGGCCTACGCCCAGGGCTGTTCTGGCTGGATTCGCGCCTGCCTCGGCGGCCATGTCTTTCCCGACGCCAACAGCGCAGGCGAGGCAATCGCCCATCATCTGTACAGCGTGTGCTTTGATTCTCATGCGCTGTGGGGAGCCGATGCCGAGTCCTTCACGGTGCTGATCGATCTGTGGGAGCCCTATCTGGAGGCTTTCGATGCGGAATCCGACCGCTGTGGGTAAGGGAGAAGAACCGCCTTTCCGGGCGCCCTGGGAGGCCCAGGTTTTCGCGCTGATCTGCGCCTTGCGGGATTCCGGCGAACTGCAGCCCGGGGAATGGTCCGCCAGGCTCGGCGAGGAGATTCGGCTTGCCGGATTGCGGGGCGACCCGGACCTTGGCGATACCTACTACGCCCACTGCCTTGCCGCGCTGGAAAAGTGGCTGATTGCGTCGAACCGGGCCAACCGAGCGGAGGTCAGCGAATACCTTGCCGGCTGGCGCGATGCCTATCGGAATACACCGCACGGCCTTGACAGCCCTCAGGGCAGCGGCGGATAAAACTCGCCGCGGCGCACTTCAATCCCGCTGTCCGCAAGTTCCCCTTCGAAAGCATCCAGGGTTTCCGCTATCGTCATGCCGTTGATCTGGCCGCTATCCTCGAATTCGGGGTTGGCCGCCCGCCGGGCGTAACCCTGATTGTAGTGATATGGATAGACCACATCCGGGTCGAGCAGGCGGGCGCATTCCGCCGCGGCGGATGGAGTCATCCGACCCACGGGTATATTCATGGGCATGAAGGCCACATCGATGTCGCCCAGCGCCCTGACTTCATCCACGCACTCGGTAACGCCGGCAAAGAAAAAGCGCAGGCCGCCCAGGGACACCACGTAACCATTGGCGTCCCCCTTGGGATGCTCCGGTGCGCCAGGGATGATGTCGTAGGCGGCGATGGCTTCGATTTTGACGCCGGCCAGCGTAGCCTCCTCGCCATTGTTCAGCACCATGCCATGGGGCAACCGTTGCCGGCTGTTGGCGGGCATGATGATTTGGGTCCCGGCATCGCTGAGGGAAGCGATTGCCTCCGGGTCCAGATGGTGGCCCGGATTGTCGGTGATCAGAATCAGATCGGCTGTGCGCAGCCCGGCGAGTCCCGCGACTCCCCATGGGTCCACGGTAACGACCGTATCGCCGTGCACAAGCTGGGCACCGTTATGGGTGATTGCCGTGATTTCGATTTCGCCTTCCGGCCCCGTCACGCTGTCAGCCAGCGCGGGCGCCTGCCAGAGGGCGAGGCATAGCGCCAGGGCAGATGGGAGATGCCTGTTCATGGCCGCACCCGCACATATTTCTCAAAGCGTTGCCGACCGACCTGGCCAGCATAGATATTGCCCTCGGCATCGCTGGCGAGGAACTCGATGCCGCTGCCGTTGGGGATCTCGTAGTCGGGAATGAACTCGGTCACATAACCGGTTCTCGCATCCCCGATGCGGATGCCGCGCTCCCAGCCGCGGTTCCACTGCTCGCCGGACATGCCGTCGGCAACAAGAATCCTGTCGTTTTCATCGATCCACATGCCGCTGGGGCGGCCGAACTGGGTCCAGATGTCGAGCACTTCGCCTTCCTGGGACAGAATCTGGATGCGGTTGTTGCCCCGGTCGGCGACGAAGATCCTGCCCCGGGAGTCCATCTTGAGGTCGTGCGGGTCGTTGAATCGACCGGTTTCGCGGCTGGTGTCCTCGACGCCGCCGCCGAGTTGCAACAGCAGTTCTCCCTCGGCGGAGAATTTCATTACGCGATTGTTGCCGCCGCGATGGCCATCGGCGATCCAGAGCTCGCCATTGGGCGCCGCCAGCACCGCGGCTGGCCCGTTGAAATGTGTTGCGTCTTCCCCCGGCGTTCCCGCCTCGCCCAGCCGCATCAGCACTTCGCCGTCCTGATTGAGCTGGATGACCTGGTGCCCCATGCCGCGCTCCATGCCCGCCTCGCCCCGGGCGTCGCCGTCCGGCGCGCCTTCGGTAATCCAGAAATTGCCGTTGGCGTCCATATCGAAGCCGTGGGGCCAGGCAAATAGCCCCGCGCCGATGCTTTTGACGGTATTGCCTTCCCTGTCGAGCTTGTGCAGGGGATGCAGGTCGGACCCGGCGCACTGGTTGGCGCCGCAGCGCTCGAGAATCCACAAGTGTTCGCCGTCCGGGTCGGGGTGAACTCCGGTCACCACGCCCATGGTGCGGCCACCGGGCAATTCGCCCCAGTGGTAGACGGCCTGATAGGGGTTGTCAGCCGCTACGGCGAAACCGACCAGGGAAAGCGCCGGCGGCAAGGCGAGAATTGCGGCGAGCAGAAAACGAATCGGGCCTGAACCGGAATTTGACATGGCTGCCCTCGGCATGGATATGGTTCGGAGACATCGAGGATACACCGAAGTCCCGCCCCAGTGGAATCCCGCGGAAATTCCGGCGGAGCGACGCTGCTGGTACTGAATCGGATACGTAAGGTGCGGCGATGTGGCGATGTCGACCGTCAATGTGGCGGAAGTGTCGGCCTGCCTGTTTCAGGAAGGTTGGGACGAGGAAGAAGTCGAGTCGGTGTTCGCTCAACTGGGTGTTTCAGTCATCCCGTTCGATGAGGCCGCGGCAATATCCAGCGGCAGTCTCCGTATGGCAAGCCGGCAGTTTGGTCTCGGCCTTGGAGACCCGGCTTTCCTTGCCGTTGCAATCGACCGGAAATGCCCGGCCCTCACAGCCGACCGAGCTTGGGCGCAACTGGGTCTGCCCGGCCTGGAAATCAGATGCATCCGCTGAGCGGCTGACGTTATCCATGCCCCACTCAATTCAATGCTCATCCAGTTTTCAAAGAGGCCTCCGTGCTCCTCATTCCCGCCATGTTCGGCATGGTGTATTATCGACGCGCTGCGGCGCACTTCCCTCCACTGAGACATTCGACCCGAAATGAGTAAGGTGGATTCCATAGTAAAAACCGTTCTTTCCACCTTCCCGGCAACTGTGGCGGTATACCGCTTCGGCAGTTGGGGGACCGTCTGGCAAAACTCCGAGAGCGATCTTGACCTTGCCATTTTGCTGCCCCATGAGTTTGCGGTTCGCGCACATCAGACAGTCTGGATCAATCTCAACGCGGAAATCGCTCAAGCCTCGCGAACAGATCGGGTTGACTTGATCGATCTGCGAAAAGCCAAGACCGACTTTCAAGCCGAAGTGTTGCGCACGGGGAAGGTGCTGTATTGCCAGGACGACGATGCGCGGCTCGAATTCGAAGCCCTCGTCCTCAACATGCACCAGGACTTGAACCGCCGCCGAGCCGGTCTCCGTACGGACATTATGAAGCGAGGCAGGATATTGCCAGCATGAGCGAGGAATTAATCATATCGTTCGTACAGGCTTCAATGAGGCCGCCGCCCGAGGGCGGCGGATACCGGTGGCCAGAAACACGCGGGTCCCGGCGATCCTTCGCTTCAATGAGGCCGCCGCCCGAGGGCGGCGGATATGAAACATCCCGGTTTTCGCCACGGGGTGGATTTCGCTGCTTCAATGAGGCCGCCGCCCGAGGGCGGCGGATATCTAAGCACAATGTGGCAACTGAGCGAAGACGAAAGGCTTCAATGAGGCCGCCGCCCGAGGGCGGCGGATATTCGTACAGTCGCATCGTCACGATCAGCGTTCCCGACGCTTCAATGAGGCCGCCGCCCGAGGGCGGCGGATATACGCAGGAGCCGTGGCAGACGGCAATGAGGGAGGCATGGCTTCAATGAGGCCGCCGCCCGAGGGCGGCGGATATCAGCACGGCGGCGACATTGTCGGCGGCGGGAGTGGAGGCTTCATTGAGGCCGCCGCCCGAGGGCGGCGGATATTGCCGCCGGCCGAGGGCTTGCCGCCCGTGTGGGAGACGCTTCAATGAGGCCGCCGCCCGAGGGCGGCGGATATAAGGCACAAATAGCAATACCGGAGACAATACTGCATGCTTCAATGAGGCCGCCGCCCGAGGGCGGCGGATATCTGCAATGTCTGGAGAAGCTACCAACCAAAAGCCTGGGCTTCAATGAGGCCGCCGCCCGAGGGCGGCGGATATCCCGGCCCGGACGCTGAAATACTTGCGGCAGTCGGCGGCTTCAATGAGGCCGCCGCCCGAGGGCGGCGGATATGCGTTCGCCAGCGGGCGCTCCATTTATTCGATGACGTCGCTTCAATGAGGCCGCCGCCCGAGGGCGGCGGATATACGAGACGCTTATCGAGACCTGGCGCGCATCGCCGGGGCTTCAATGAGGCCGCCGCCCGAGGGCGGCGGATATTTTGCCTCGAATCTGTCGCCGACCCGCGGCCGGGGGCTTCAATGAGGCCGCCGCCCGAGGGCGGCGGATATCTGGCCGGCGAGCGCGGTGTCCTTGAGCGCGACCAGCTTCAATGAGGCCGCCGCCCGAGGGCGGCGGATATTTTCACGGATCTGTCACTATTTTTGGGGCATGCTGGCCAGCTTCAATGAGGCCGCCGCCCGAGGGCGGCGGATATGCCACGGCGTCCAGGTCACGCCGGGCTC
>JAJDSZ010000020.1 GCA_022827425.1 Pseudomonadales bacterium
GGAATCTCCTGATTTGTGTATTCCAGCTCGTAAGTCAGGCTGGTTGCATCGGAGATAGCCCAGGCGATCGACGGATAAAGGCCTGTACGCGCTGTTTCAACCGTTTCCCTGAAGCTCTCCGCATCCTCCTGGAATCCCACGATGCGCAGCCCGAACTCGTCGTTGCTCCCCGCCGTGGTTTGGAAATCCCCTTCGAAACGCCTTTGATTCCAGCTTCCGAAGGTGGCCCGAAAGTCCCCCTGCGTCTGGAATTGCGGTCGTTTGGTTACCAGATTTACCGTGCCGCCAGGCTCGCCGCGTCCAAACAGCGCCGAGCGCGGCCCTTTGAGCACTTCCACGGACTCGATGCCCACCAGATCCCGTGGACCGGCGAACCCGCGGCCCGCATTGAATCCGTTGACCAGAAATCCGCTTGGCAGATTGATGTCTCCGTAGAAGCCGCGAATCGAAAAGCTGTTCCACAATCCGCCAAAGTTGTTCTGGCGCGCAACGGACGCCGATAGATCCAGCGCTTGATTGAGGTTTATCGCGCCGGCCTCGCGAAGCAGGTCTCCATCGATGATCTGGTCCGCCGATGGTTTTTCGAGATCGTCGAAATTTCCTCGATACGCGCGGCGCTCGCCCAGTACGAAGATCTCTTCCAGGACTTCCTCGCCGTCGCCTGTCTGTGTTGATTGCGCCGCAATAGGCAGCGCGCATGGAACCGTTAGTGCGGCAGCGAATGTGAGCGCCACCGGCTTGAATATGTGATTGGTCATTGGTTGTCTCAATCTGTAAACGTTTGAAATACCGCAGAGTCAGCGGCGCAGAGTGCGCGGACGCTCGCGCAATAACTGGCGCGGAACGACTCCGGAATACCAGGTCAACCGTATTCCGGTTCAGGGAAGGGGAGGAGAGCGGGACCGAACTTGGGGAATCTCTGCCGACAGCGGGGCCGGCGTGACGCGAGCAGGCAACTCGCCGATTGGAGGAGTGACCCGATCAACCGCCGTGAAAGCAATGAAATCGTCTTCCTGGGCCTGTTTGAGGCAGATTTCACAGACGAAACGCTCGCCGTGTTGGTCGTCATGGTCGTCTTGGTGACTGTGGGCGGCATCGGTACTAACCGCGAATGCCAGCACGAACGCAAGAGTGGCCGCCAATCTGCTACGACCGATCAAGCTTGCTCTTGTGTCGGAGACTGAACCCCGCATGATAAATCGCCTTGGAAGTCGTATCTGCAAAGCCAAGCGGCGGAGTATACAAGTAAAGCCAGTCCTTGTCCTTCAATGCGGCGGTGATTTTGTGTCGCGCAGCAGGGACCAGAGATTGGAGCTTGCCAGCAGGCTGATGAGCAGCACGAGGAAGGCGGCGGCGAACCATTGGAGGGCGTAGGAAAGATTCTGCCCATAACCGGCGATGTCGGCGCTGACCGCGGGCCAGTGTCGGGTGAAGACGCCGGGCTGGCCGTCGGTGAGCCGGACCGAAAACGGGAACAGTTCTTCGCCGAAGACTCCCGAAAGCACGTCTATTTCCAGGCTGCGCACCCGCAGGGGCCAGACCTCGGGGTCGATTTCACTGCGCAGCACCCGGGCATTGGCGGTTGGCACATGGATCTGGGCGCTGGTGCTTGCAGGGCCCTCCACCGGTCGCAGGTTGAGCTGCCCGGCGTCAACGCCGATACCGCTCACCCAGCCGCGCTCCACGAGCACGAGTTCGTCCGTGGCGGCAATGCGGAAGGGAGTGACGACGCCATAGCCGATCTGTCCGTCAAAAAATTCGGCGAGCACCAGAATCGGGCGTTCATTGTCATACTCGCCACTGAGGGTGACATGGCGGTTGGGCAAGCCGGGATTCGCCGGATGCAGATGGCCCCTGGGAATTTCCTCGATGGGCGGGGCGCTTTGGGAAAGCTCCGCTTCCAGTTCGCGCTGGGCGTCGACTTTTTCCCCGGCGCGCTCAAGCTGCCACCAGCTCAGCCGCAGCAGGCCCGCAATGCTCATCAGCACCGCCGCGAGGATTATCCAATTGATGCGGACTTGGAATGCGCCGATGGAAAAGACCCTGCTCGGTTGCATGGCTAGCGTTCAGTCTCCTGAAGAGGCGAGGGCGATGACGAGAGTTTGCACGAGCACGATGTAGGGCGCAATCGGTTCGAAGTGATGCACTTCCGGGTCGCGAACCAGCAGGTTCAGGGTGGAATCGCGCGCCAGGGGATTGGTCTGGCTGGTGCTGATGGCAAGCACCGGCACTTTTCTTTCATAGGCTTCCGGGACGATCTCAAGCACCGTGCGGGAAAAATCCGTCAGGCCGATCACCACGAGCAGGTCCTCGGGAGTCAGATTGGCGATATGGTGTGGCAGCATGTCCCCCGCCGAATCGAGCAGATGACAGCGCCGCCCGAGCTTGAGCAGGCCGAGGGAAAGACAGGCAGCCACCGGATAGGCCTGGCGCTGGCCTAGAACATAAATGCTTCTGGCGCCTTCCAGCATACGCACCGCCTGCAGCAGCCTGGCGGGTTCGAGATCGTGCCGCAATTGGCTGATGGCAAGGGCCGAGGAGTCCGCCAGGGTGTTCAGGATCGAGACGAGGTCGCTGCCTGTGGCCCATTCGAGAGTCGCCCGGTGCTCGCGCACCTGATTGCGGAAGGAATCGGCTACTTCGGTCAGGCGGAGCTTGAAGATCTGCTGCATATCGGTGAAACCCGTGTAACCGAACAGCTTGGCAAAACGGATCAGGGTCGAGGGTTGCACGCCGCTTTCGCTGGCGGACTTGGCAACGGTCTGCAGGGCAAAGCGGTTCGGGTCCGAGAGAGCGTATTCCGCGATGCGTTGCAGGTGTGGGCTTAGCGAATCGAAGCGAAGCTTGATTTCCTGCTGGAGCCAGTCGAAATCCCTGGGTAATGGTTTTTCTTTCATTGTTCTTTTGCGATGCCTGTCAAACATGCGTCCCCGTTTTCGTGAGCGAGCAAATGGTGACAGTATCGTCAAGAAAATTCAAACCTTCCCCGCTGATTCGTGTAAAAATATAAATTCTATTCATGCAACATTAATAGAATATTTGTTATATTCCCGCTCAATTCCAGCCAGCGCAACTCGGGAAACAGGACCGGATGGACGATTCCGCAACAGAACCCGCCCGGCCCGCAGCCAATAAGGCCTGGGACGGGGTTTCAGAAATGCTGGAAACGATTTCACAGGCTGCGATCCGGTCCATTCATGAACTGAAAGACTGCATCAAGCCGCCGGTGCTGCGACTCGCCGCGGATTTCCTGAGGGGGGCGGATTCCGTCTGCCTGATCGGCCCCGATGAGGCCTATCCCGTTGCCGCCCTGCTTGCCCGGGGCCTGGGCGAGCGGGGTCGCCACTGCGAAGTCCGGGTACTTCCGGGCGGCAACCCGGATGCCGGGTCACGGCAGCAGGAGTTTCCCCGCCGCGGCAAGAGCGCCGGAGTTGCATCGCAGCGGGAAATCCGCCGGTTCGGCAAGGGCGACCTGCTGATCGTGCTGCGAATGCCGGACAGTCGATTGCCCGACGAGGCTCTGGCAATTGCCCGCAGACGCGGCGCCCGGGTGCTGGCCATTACCGACTCCTCGGAAAACAACCGGGCCGCAGACGCCGACGCGTTGCTGCCAACGCCGCCGGCGCGGGTCTACGGCATGTTGAACCTGACCGGCTACATGACGGTGGCGCAATTGCTCCTGATCGCCCTGGATCAGAGAACACAATGACGGGATAGGAGTGCAGGATGACGGGGTAGGCGCGCGGCGGCGAATTGAGGCTCAATGCCCATCGCGCTGTGCTAGAATTTTCCGGCCCGCAACACAGTCAGGGAGATTCACATGTGCTTTGACCGCCTGCTCAGCTTTCCGCTTCGCGCCAGCCTGCTGCTTGCCAGCTTGGCCCTGGCATCCATCGTCCAGGCTGCCGACAACACCGATATACCCAGAACCGCCGACGGCCGCCCGGATTTCAACGGCATCTGGCAGGCGATCGGTTCAGCCCATTACGATATCGAACCGCACGCGGCCGACTTCGGCCCGCTGCCGGAAACCGGCGCCATCGGCGCGATCCCGGCGGGGCTCGGCGTGGTGGTGGGCGGGGAAATTCCCTACACCCCGGAAGCCCGGCAGCGGCAGCAGGCCAACAAGGCCGACTGGCTGGCGCTGGATCCGGTGGTCAAGTGCTACATGCCTGGCATTCCGCGTTCCAATTACCTGCCTTTTCCCTTCCAGATCATCCAGTCCCCCGACCATGTGGTCTTCGCCTACGAATTCGCCAGCGCAAGCCGCATCGGCTATGTGGACCAGCCCGATTTCGAAGCGCCCATCTACACCTGGATGGGGCACAACCTGGTCACTTTCGAAGGCGACGCCATGGTGATTGAAGTCACCGACCAGGTGCCCGACACCTGGTTCGACCACGCCGGCAACCACCATACCGAAGGTCTCCGTGTCACCGAACGCTGGACTCATATGAGTCGCGATGTATTGCTCTATGAAGCCACCATGGAAGACCCTGCGGTATACACCGAACCCTGGACCATCCGCATGCCGCTGTACCGCCGCCTCGACGAAAACATGCAACTGCTGGAATTCAAATGCGTGGAGTTCACGGAAGAACTCCTCTATGGCCATTTGCGGCGACAGGAGGAAGATTGAGGTGTGCAGGTCCAGATACATGTGCGACTGAATCGGCGATCCGGTGATGGTCTATTCAGTCCAGGGGCGGCAGCCTGTCCCTTGGGCTCGCGGTCGCGGAGTTTATCGATCATGTCCCGAGACTCGAAATCCCGATCATGGCGGGCACGGCCGAAACAGTGCAGGGCGACGCCGAATCCATGGAGGTATGCCAAAACGGTGCGTCTTGGCCGCCGTATTAAAGCAGGCGGCTGAACGCTGCTCCAGGGAGGTAAACTGCTTTCTTGCTAATCCGTATCGCGTTTTCGTGATCCTAATTCAGGAAAGTTCGGCGGTCAGTGCTTCGGTGAGATCGGAGTATTCGGAATGAAAGCCAATCTCCCCATGGCGCCGGGATATGACTCGATTACTGCCGAGCAGCAAGGTTTCCCCCATTTCTCCAAACAGCAGTCGAATCAGCCAGGCTCGCAGAAAGGGCGAAAACGCCGGCCTTCTCAGGACCTTGCCGAGGGCGCGGGTAAATTCGGCATTGGTCGAAGGTTGGCCTGAGACGAAGTTGATCGGGCCGCTGATGTTGTCGTCGCGCAGGCAGAGCTCGATCAGCGAAATCACGTCGCTCAATGCGATCCAGCTCATGTATTGACTGCCGTCGCCGAGCTTGCCGCCGCCTCCGAGCTTGAACGGCAGCAGCATTTCCTTGAGCACACCGCCCTCGCGGCTCAGCACAACACCGAATCGCATGTTGACGGTGCGAATCCCGGCAGCCAGCGCCGGCTCGCAAGCCGCTTCCCAGTTGCCGGCGACATCGGCGAGGAAATCCGCTCCTCGCGGCGAGGATTCGTCGACGGTTTCCGCACCGGTGTCTCCGTAGTAGCCAATGGCGGTTGCGGAAAGAAACACACGCGGTTTGTGTGCTGAAGCCGCCATCGCCTCGGCCAACGCTTGGGTGAGTTCCACCCTGGAGTCCATGATGAGCCGCTTGTAGCTATCGCTCCAGCGGCTTGCGGAGATGTTTGCGCCGGCGAGATTGATGACGACATCGAGTGCAATGTCGGGATCGAGACGGACTTCCCGCTTTTGAGCCGAGTAACGGAAAGCTGCTCCCGCATCGCTCCGGTCGAGCGCAAACACGCAATGCCCCTGACTTTCCAGGCGCTTGCGGAGCGCACCGCCAATCAGGCCGGTCGCACCGGTAATCAGTACATTGAGGCTGTCCATTGCCTGTTCCTCCCGGATTTAACTTGCGACCTGCTGCCGTTCCTTTTCTACCAGCAAGCGGCGCAGGATCTTGCCGGAGGCGGACTTGGGAATCTCGTCGACGAATTCGAGGCGGCGGATTTTCTTGTGGGGCGCCACGCGTTCGGCGACCCAGTCCATCAGTTCCTGCCCGCCGAGTTCGCCCTTGCGCAGGACGAAGGCTTTCGGCACTTCTCCCGCTTCCAGGTCGGGCGAGGGGATCACGGCCGCGTCGGCGACCGCTTCGTGGGTCAGTAGCAGCGCTTCGAGTTCGGCCGGGGCGACCTGGTAGGCCTTGTACTTGATCAGTTCCTTGACCCGGTCGACGATGAAGAAACAGCCGTTTTCGTCGGCGTAGCCGATGTCGCCGGTGTAGAACCAGCCCTCGTCGTCCAGCGAGTGGGCGTTAGCCTCGGGATTGTTCAGATAGCCGAGCATCACATGCGGTCCGCGAATGAGCACTTCTCCGGTCTCGTTGGGGCCGAGCTCGGCGCCGGATTCGACGTCGATGACCTTGCTTTCGGTGTTTTGCAGCACCGGACCCACCGAGCCGGGCAGGTCGAGATCGCTGCCGAGGGCGCGGATATGCGAGGCGCCGGCGACTTCGGTCAGGCCGTAGCCCTGGATGATGCCGCAATCGAGCCGCTTCGCGCAGGCTTGCTCGAGGTCCACGCCGAGCGGCGCCGCGCCGCAGGTGATCAGGCGCACGCAACTCAGGTCGTAATTGTCGACGATGGGATGGTTGGCCAGCGCC
>JAJDSZ010000125.1 GCA_022827425.1 Pseudomonadales bacterium
ACGGCGTTGCTGTTTTCGTTTGCCGCCTATGCGCAGGACATCCCCGAAACCATTACGGTTACGAGTTCCGTGTTCGAACATCACGGCATGGTGCCGGTGGAAAACTCCGCCTATGGAGACAACACGTCCATCGACCTGTCCTGGTCGAACCTGCCGGAAGGCACGGTGCAACTGGCGCTGATCTGCGACGACCCGGAAGTCGTCACGATCGGCATGATGGAGAATCCCTTCGTGCACTGGGTCGTGTACAACATTCCCGCGAGCGCCTCCGGCCTTCCGGCGGGAATGTCGGCTGACGCCGAAGTCATGGGTGGCGGCCTCGACGGTGCGATCAACGGTCATAACGGCCTGAACAGGCCCGGTTACTTCGGCCCGCGCCCGCCCGACAACGGCCACCTCCACGCCTATCACTTCCGGGTCTACGCCATCGACGCCGACCTCGGCCTCGAACCCGGCCTGAACAAGGACCAGTTGCTCGAAGCCATCGACGGTCACGTCCTGGCCACCGGTATGCTGATGGGACATTACCAACATACGGAGTAAGCGGCGATAAAACTGACGAAGGGAGGTCGAGAGTACAGTACTTGATCTCGCTTTGCTTTTCGCCATATGCTCGATACCCCCTGAAACCGATGCTGGGAGTAAGAAAATGATTCGAAAGTCCGTTTCAAGCCTGATGTTCGCCGCGGCGCTGGCGATTTCCGCCTTCTCCGCACAGGTTCTGGCCCAGGCCGCGGAGTCCGTGGAGCCTTACAAGGTCGGCACCTTCGCGGTTAACGACACGCCGTTTGTAGGCCTCGTCGTACGCGACGACTCGCTGATCGTCGACCTGACGGCCGCGAACCGCGCCCTGCAGATGCAATGGCAATACAGCGATATGGAAATGCCCGAGGATATGCTGGGGCTGATCGAACAGTACGAGTACGGTCTGAAGTACCGGCTCTACGAACTCATGAACTGGCTGGTCGAGGAAGATCTGCTGAGCAGCGCCACTGCCTATGTGCACGATGTGGATTCCGTCGACATCATGGCGCCGATTCAGTACCCGAGCAAGATCATGAACGCGGCGGTGAACTTCTATACCCACGCCTGCGAGGGATGCACTCCCCAGCAACTGGCGGAACGCACGCGCCAGCGCCAGGAGAACCGCGGCGTGCCCTACCTGTTCCTGAAGCCGACCCGCGGCGCGGTGATCGGCCACGGTGAAGACATCATCATGCCTTTCGGCCGCGACGAGATCGAATACGAAGTGGAAATGGCCATCGTATTCGGCAGGACCGGCAAGTATATTTCGGCTACCCGCGCCTACGATCACGTATTCGGTTACATGGTCGCCATGGACGTCTCCGACCGCGGCGGCCGTCCGCCGGGCGGCTACGGATCGGGTCAGGACTGGTTCGTCGGCAAGGGCCACGATACCTTCGCTCCCCACGGCCCGTGGATCGTTCCCAAGGAGTTCTATGGCGATCCGATGGAGCGCCTGCACCAGATCACCGTAATCGACGGCGTGACCGTGCAGGAAGCGCAGGCCGGGGACATGATCCACAATATCCCCGAGTTGATCGAGTACGCCTCGTCCCTGATTACCGTCTTCCCCGGCGACGTGCTGCAAAGCGGCACCTCCGGCGGCACCGGCGCCGGCCGCGTACAGCGCGCCACGGGTTCCGGCTACCTGGTCGATGGTGAGAACATCAGCGCGAGCATCGAGGGAATCGGCACGCTGACTCACACCATCGTCGCCGAGCGGGATATTCCGGCCGATCTGTCCGGCGCGCAACTGCCGCCGACAGCCGACTACCGCGACCGCTAGATCTGGTCGCAAGCAGTACCCGACAGGCGCCGCCCGGGTGATCCCGGCCGGCGCCTTTTCCTGACGGGCCAGGCGTCCATTTGAGGAAACCGGGCCAAGCTACTATTATTCTTCTCCCACGCGACCTCATCCAAACCCACAAGGGATCTGCCATGCGCCGCGAGCCGAACATGCCCGCGAACTACGAGTATCAACCCACGGAAAGGGAACAGGCCTTTCTGGGGTCCATCGCCAACAGCAAGTACGACCGCCAGATCGTCTCCGGTCTGAGCAAATTCATCCAGAACAGGGCCCCCGAAGAAATGAGGCATTTCTACAGCGAGGGCGAACTTGCCGCGCTGTCGAGCCTCAAGAGCAGCGCCCGGGATATCGAAGCGCGCATGCCGGTCAAGATCACGCGCCACTACTTCGAGATGGCGCGGAACAGCGAAGCCCTGCAAGCCCTGGTCAAGGCAAGCCCCAAGGAAACCATGGACCTCGCCGGCGAGCCGGACCCTGGCCGGCAAATGGATTACAGCCCGGTGGAGGGCCTGATCCACAAGTACGAGCTCGGCCTCATCTATGTGGCCTCGACCTGTTCGGCGCATTGCCGCTTCTGCTACCGCGAGGAATTGATCGCCCGCAAGACCGTCAGCAGGCCCGATGGCAGTGCGGCGCCCAAAGGGCTTGCCAGCATTCCCGAACTGGTGGCCTATATCCGCGAGCATAACCGGCTGGTGGCGGAAAACGGCGGCAGCCACCCGGCCACGGGACGCGTTGCCCTGCGGGAAATTCTCATGTCCGGCGGCGACCCCCTGGTGCTCAACAATCGCAAGATCGGCGCCTGGCTCGCTGCCCTCGCCGAGGCCGGCATCGATTCCATCCGCATCGGCACCAAGGAGCTTGCCTTCTTTCCCGACCGGATCGACCACGCCTTCCTCGCCATGCTCGACAGCTTCCATGAAAGCTATCCACACGTGCAGTTGCGAATGGTGCTGCACTTCAACCATCCCGATGAGTTTCTGCTGAAGGCCGCCGGCGGCCACTGGCGTGAAAATGCTGCGGGAACGCCGCTGTGGCGGGAGAACACCAGGCGCGCCGTGGAGGCGCTGCGCCGCCGCCACTGGGTCTCCCTGAGCAACCAGACTCCGATCATCCGCGGCATCAACGACGACGCGGAAACACTACGGGAGCTGCAGCGGGAACTGAAGCGGGCGGGTGTGGAAAACCACTATTTCTTCTGCGGTCGCGACATCATCGGGCACAAGGCCTTCAATGTGCCCATCGAAGAAGCCTGGCGCGTTCTCAACGAATCACAGAAGGGCCTGTCCGGCATCGAGGCCCAGGCGCGCCTGGTGCTGAGTCATTTCCAGGGCAAGATCGAAGTGGTGGCGGTGGTCGACGAAGCTCCCCGGGCAATCGCCGGGGCGGAAGATGGATTCGTGATTTTCAAGTTGATCCGCAGCCCCGCCGATGCGGCCAGCCGCTCGAAAATCAGCATTGCCCGGCGGCACCAGCGGGCAGTCTGGATCGACGCCTATGCTGATTGCATGATCTACGATGGCGCGGAGATTTTCCCCCGGAGCAACCGGTCGTCAGGCAACCCGGAACGCCTGCTCAGTTCCGTGGTCAATGCCTGACTGATCCACGGAGCAACCGGATTGATAAGGAAGCTGATTGTTGGAATACCCGCCGGGGCAATCAGGCGTTCCGCACCGGCCCGGACGCTCGCAATTCTTCAAGATTGGTCACGTACACGGTTTCGTTCAATCGAGTAGGATTGCATCCTTGGACAGACTACCGTAACTCCGCTCAGGTCCAGTTCCTCCCGTGCCACGCGCATCGAGGGCGTGAGCTGTCACGGAGATACAGCTTGGGGGATTTCACCTGTCTCTTGCCGATGTTTGCGAACCAGGGATGCAACCGACGCACCATGAAGGCACCCGCGAGAATATCGACGTATCGGCGAACCGTGGGCTGCGAAACATCAAGCGACCGCGCAAGGTCGGAAAAATTGGGCACTTTGCCATGCAGGTGGGATAACATTGCCCACAGCCTTCGCATTTGCGCGGGATTGAAATCTATCCCGAGCGCGGGGATGTCTCGCTCAAGCAGATTTGCGACGTAATTTCTGCGCCAGATAGCTTGAGCGCCGCATATTTATCTGGAAAATTTAAATTCAGACTTTGAATTTTCCAAGTAAAAATTGCGCTGGTCAAATCGGAATGGGTGTCCTTTCGTTCTTCATGGCAAAGCCAGCACCACCATTTCCGGCGGCGTTCCCTGCATGGTTAGCGCCAGATGCTGTTGTCCTTCAACGAGGAAAGTCATCGGCGGGCCAATGGGTTGATCCGGCAGCGCCACCTTGGCGAGGGTGACGCCGGTTTGCTTGTCCCGCGCCACCAGCGGGTAGCTGCCGTCTTCGTCGGGGGTTCGCTGGGCGGAGATCAACAGCGTTCTGGTCACCAGCACCTGATCCCAGCCGTTGCCGAGGGGCGGCAGATCAATGCCGGCGAGCAGGGGATGGTTTCGCACCGCGGGCGCTCCCATGCCATTGGGAACCTGCCACAGGATTTCGCCGGCGTTCATGTCGATCGCCGTAATCTGCCCATACGGAGGCTTGATCAGGGGCAGGCCCCGCGGGCGCAGATTCGTGGTGACGTTGCGCACGTAGTTCAAGGTGGCGTCTTCCGCTTCCGGCACCGCCAGTCCGGAACGGCTCGGCGTGGCGACCGAGGGGATATAAAGGATGCCCGTTTCCGGGTCGACCGCGGCGCCCATCCAGTTGGCGCCGCCGATGTATCCGGGCACGTGAATCGTGCCGAAACTGGTGTCTGTGGGAAGTGAGGGCGGAGTAAAAATCGGCCCGTAGCGATGTTGTTCGAGC
>JAJDSZ010000101.1 GCA_022827425.1 Pseudomonadales bacterium
CCGGCGATACAGGTCGTTCAGGTCCGAGGTGGCGAAACGGCCGCCGTCGAGCGGAACGAGGGGGCGCAGATCGGGCGGCAGCACCGGCAGCACGGTCATGATCATCCATTCGGGCTTGTTGCCGGATTCGAGAAAGGCCTCGAGCAGCTTGAGCCGCTTGGAAAGCTTCTTCAGGCGCGTTTCCGATTTGGTGGTGGGGATTTCCTCGCGCAGGCGCATGACTTCGGATTCCACGTCGAGGTCCTTCATCAGATCCTGCACCGCCTCGGCGCCCATCTTGGCCTCGAAACCGTCGCCCCAGTTCTCCATGGCCTGGTAGTACTGCTCGTCGGTGAGCAGTTGTCCCTTCTGGGGCGGCTTGACGAGCTGCCCTTCCGTCGCCTCGTCCTCCACAATCACGGAATCGGTGACCACGAAGGATTCAAAGTAGAGAATCCGCTCGATGTCGCGCAAGGTCATGTCCAGCAACAGGCCGATTCGCGAGGGCAGCGACTTCAGGAACCAGATGTGGGCCACCGGGCTGGCCAGCTCGATATGCCCCATGCGCTCCCGGCGCACCTTGGACAGCGCCACTTCCACCCCGCACTTCTCGCAGATCGAACCGCGGTGCTTGAGGCGCTTGTATTTGCCGCAGAGACACTCGTAGTCCTTCACCGGTCCGAATATCTTTGCGCAAAACAGGCCGTCGCGTTCCGGCTTGAAGGTCCGGTAATTGATGGTCTCGGGCTTCTTCACCTCGCCATGCGACCACGAGCGGATCATCTCCGGCGATGCAAGCGCGATGCGGATGGAATCAAAATCTTCGGACTGCGACTGTGATTTGAGCAGGCCTAACAAGTCTTTCATGCTATCTCCTCCGGGGAGCCGACATTGCCGTTACCAGAGCCAGGGGCTTGCGCCCGCTGCGCCATTTGCCAGCTATTTGCTGACTTCGAGCTCCATGTCGATTCCCAGTGACCGGATTTCCTTCAGTAATACATTGAATGACTCCGGCATGGCCGGCTCCATTCGGTGATCGCCGTCGACGATGTTCTTGTACATCTTGGTGCGGCCGGCGACGTCATCGGATTTCACCGTGAGCATCTCCTGCAGGGTGTAGGCGGCGCCGTAGGCTTCCAGCGCCCAGACTTCCATTTCGCCAAAGCGCTGGCCGCCGAACTGGGCCTTGCCGCCGAGGGGCTGCTGGGTGACGAGGCTGTAGGAACCGGTGGAGCGGGCGTGCATCTTGTCGTCCACGAGATGGTTCAGCTTCAGCATGTACATGATGCCCACAGTGACCGGCGTATCGAACTTGTTGCCGGTGCGGCCGTCATACAAATCCACCTGGCCGCTTTCATCCATATTGGCCATCTTCAGCATCTGCTTGATTTCCGCCTCGGCGGTGCCGTCGAAGACCGGCGTCGCCATGGGCACGCCGGCCTTGAGGTTGTCCGCAAGCTCCAGCACCTCCTCATCGCTCAGGCCCTTGATGTCTTCCTTGCGGTTGCCCACGGAGTTGTAGATTTCGTGGAGCAGCCTGCGCACCGCGGGGGCCCTGCGTTTTTCCCGCAACTGCTGGTTGATCAACTGGCCAAGCCCCCGGGAGGCGCGGCCGAGATGGGTTTCCAGCACCTGGCCCACATTCATCCGCGAGGGCACGCCGAGCGGGTTGAGGACAATATCCACGGGTTCGCCGTGTTCGTCGTAGGGCATGTCCTCCACCGGCATGATGGCCGAGATCACGCCCTTGTTGCCGTGGCGGCCGGCGAGCTTGTCACCTGGCTGCACCCGGCGCTTGATCGCGAGATAGACCTTGACGATCTTGAGTATGCCGGGAGCCAAATCGTCGCCCGAGGTCAGCTTCTGGCGCTTGTCCTCCAAGCTCTCGTCGAGGTCGGTCCGGCGCTGTTCGAGCTGTTGCCGGGCGCGTTCGAGCTGGCGGTTGAGGCTGTCGTTCTTGAGCCGCAGCTTGAACCAGTCTTCCCGGGGCAGTTGCTCGAGATAATCCTGGCTCAGCTTCTGGCCCGACTTGAGCCCGGGGCCGCCGCTGACCTGCCTGCCCTTGAGCGCTTCGCCGAGGCGCTCGAAGGTGGCGCCTTCGACGATGCGGTATTCGTCCTCGATGTCCTTGCGGGCTTGATCGAGCTGATACTGATCGATTTCCAGCGCCCGCTGGTCTTTTTCGAGACCGTCCCGGGTGAAGATCTGCACGTCGATCACCGTGCCCCGGACGCTGGTGGGCACCCGCAGCGAGGTGTCCTTCACATCGGAAGCCTTTTCCCCGAAAATCGCCCGCAGCAGTTTTTCCTCGGGGGTGAGCTGGGTTTCTCCCTTGGGTGTCACCTTGCCCACGAGAATGTCGCCGGCGTCGACTTCGGCGCCGATATAGACGATGCCCGAAGCGTCGAGCTTGGCGAGCGCGCTTTCCCCCACGTTGGGAATATCGGCGGTCACCTCTTCCGAGCCGAGCCGGGTGTCCCTGGCCACGCAGGTCAGCTCCTGGATGTGGATCGTGGTGAAACGATCCTCGGTCACCACCCGTTCCGAGATGAGGATCGAATCCTCGAAGTTGTACCCGTTCCAGGGCATGAAGGCGATGCGCATGTTCTGGCCGAGGGCGAGTTCGCCGGTATCCACCGAGGGTCCGTCGGCGAGGATATCGCCGCGGCTCACCACATCGCCCTGCTTCACCAGCGGCCGCTGGCTGATGCAGGTGTTCTGATTGGAACGGGTGTACTTGGTCAACTGATAGATATCGACACCCGCCTCGCCGGCGTCGGTTTCCTCGTCGCTGACCCGCACGATCAGGCGCGCCGCGTCGACGCTTTCGATCACGCCGCCGCGCTCGGCGATCAGGCAGACTCCGGAGTCCCGGGCCACATTGCCTTCCATGCCGGTTCCCACGAGCGGCTTTTCGGTCTTGATGGTGGGAATCGCCTGCCGCTGCATGTTCGAGCCCATCAGGGCGCGGTTGGCGTCGTCGTGTTCGAGAAAGGGAATCAGCGAGGCGGCCACCGAAACCATCTGCTGGGGCGCCACATCCATGTAATCGACTTCTTCCCTGGGCTTCAGGGTGGTCTCGCCCTTGTGGCGCACGGTGACGAGATTGTCCGCGAGTTCTCCCCGGTTGTTGAGCGCCGCGCTGGCCTGGGCGATCACAAAATCGCTTTCGTCGATGGCCGACAGGAAATCGATCTCGTCGGTGACCTTGCGGTTGACGACCTTGCGGTAGGGGCTTTCGAGAAAGCCGTAGTGATTGGCCCTGGCGTAGGTCGCCAGATTGTTGATCAGGCCGATATTCGGGCCTTCCGGCGTTTCCACCGGGCACAGCCGGCCGTAGTGGGTGGGGTGCACGTCGCGCACTTCAAAGCCGGCCCGCTCCCGGGTGAGGCCGCCGGGGCCAAGCGCCGAAACCCGGCGCTTGTGGGTCACTTCGGACAGCGGATTGTTCTGGTCCATGAACTGGGAAAGCTGGCTTGAGCCGAAGAACTCCTTGACCGCGGCGCCGATGGGCTTGGCATTGATCATGTCCTGGGGCATGAGGCCTTCGGAATCCGCCATGCTCAGGCGCTCCTTCACCGCGCGCTCGACCCGCACAAGGCCGACCCGGAACTGGTTTTCCGCCATTTCCCCCACCGAGCGGATGCGGCGGTTGCCGAGGTGGTCGATGTCGTCCACCGAACCGAAGCCGTTGCGGATCCCCACCAGGGTCTTGAGCACTTCGACGATGTCTTCCCTGTCGAGGGTCAGCTTGCCTTCGGAACTCTTGCGGTTCAGGCGGCGGTTGAACTTCATGCGGCCCACGTGGGACAGATCGTAGCGTTCGAGATTGAAGAACAGACTGTCGAACAGTTTCTCCGCGGATTCGGTGGTGGGTGGCTCGCCGGGCCGCATCATACGGTAGATCTCGATCTTGGCTTCAAGCTCGGAATTCGCGGGGTCGATGCGCAGGGTGTCCGAAACGAAGGGGCCGCAGTCGAGATCATTGGTATAGATCGTCTGGAATTCGGCAATGCCTTCGTCGATGAAGCGCTTGATGAGTTCGGGGCCGATTTCGGTATTGCAGGGCGCAACGATTTCGCCGGTTTCCTGATTGATGGCGTCCACCGCGAGGGATGAGCCGATAACGAAATCCTCGGTAACTTCGAGCGCGGTGATGCCGGCCCTTTCCATCTGCCGGATATGGCGGCTGGTGATGCGCCGGCCCGCCTCGACAATGACCTTGCTGCGCTTGCTCTTGCCCTTGATCGGGAAAGACAGCACCTCGCCCCGCAGGCGCCTGGGCACGAGTTCCACCGAAATCACCGGCTCTTCCCCGGGGGTGATGCGGAAAGTATTGCGCTCGTAGAACATGTCGAGAATCTGTTCCGGGCCGTAGCCGAGGGCGCGCAGCAGGACCGTGGCCGGCAGCTTGCGGCGGCGGTCGATGCGCACGAAGACCAGGTCCTTCGGGTCGAACTCGAAATCGAGCCAGGAGCCGCGGTAGGGAATCACCCGGGCCGAATACAGCAGCTTGCCGGAACTGTGGGTCTTGCCCTTGTCATGGTCGAAAAACACCCCCGGCGAGCGGTGGAGCTGGGACACGATCACCCGTTCGGTGCCATTGATGACAAAAGTGCCGGAATCGGTCATCAGGGGGATTTCCCCCATGTAGACCTCCTGCTCCTTCACTTCCTTGATCTTCTTCTGGGACGATTCCCTGTCGTAGAGAATCAGTTGCAGGGTCACCCTGAGCGAAGCGGCATAGGTGGCGCCGCGAACCTGGCACTCCTTGACATCGAAATCCGGCTTGCCGAGCCGGTAGCTCTTGTATTCCAAGGTCGCCTTGTCGGAATAGGAGTTGATCGGAAAAACCGACTTGAAAGCGCCGTGAAGGCCCTGGGTGCGGCGGTCGTCTGCGGGCACATGGGTCTGCAGGAACTGCCGGTAGGAGTCCACCTGGATGGAAAGCAGATACGGAATATCCATCGCGCTCGGCAGCTTGCCGAAGTTCTTGCGGATGCGCTTCTTTTCAGTGTAGGTGTATGCCATGTCGTGTTCCCGGATCCGATAAACCGCCGCGGCGGCAATTGTCAGGCGCAGAAGACCCCCGGAACGGCGGAAGCCGTCCGGAGTTCGCCAGTCTTGCCAGCCTTATTTGAGTTCAACAGTCGCGCCGGCTTCTTCCAGTGCTTTCCGCATCTCTTCAACTTCAGCCTTGGGCACCGCTTCCTTGACGGTGGAAGGCGCCCCATCGACCATTTCCTTGGCTTCCTTGAGTCCGAGCCCGGTGATCGCCCGCACTGCCTTGATGACATTGATCTTCTTGTCGCCAATGGCGGTGAGCACCACGTCGAACTCTTCCTTTTCCTCCGCCGGCGCCGCTTCGGCTGCGGCGGTCGCCGCAGGAGCGGCCGCAACCGCGGCGGCGGCGGATACGCCGAATTTCTCTTCCATCGCTTCAACGAGCTGGACGACGTCCATAACTGACATTTCGGCGATTGCGTCCAAAACTTCCTGGGTTGACAGAGCCATTACTCCAATTCTCCTGGTTCTAGATCGTAAGTTTCACTGTTTGCGGTCAGGCGGCCTGCTTCCGGTCCCTCACCGCGGCAAGGGTTCGGGTCAGCCGCCCGGGGACTTCCCTGGCGGTGCGGGCAAGCCTGGTCACTGGCGCGAGCATGACGCTCATGAGCATGGACCTTGCCTGGTCAAGTGTCGGCATCTTGGCGAGCGCGTCGATATCGCCGGGCGCAAGCAATCTGCCGCCAATGGACAGGGCCTTGATCTCGAAGTTGTCGTTGTCGTCGGCGAAGTCCTTCAGCACCCGCGCCGCCGACCCGGGATCCTCCCGGGAGAATGCGAGAATCGTCGGCCCCGAGAGCGCTTCCCGGATACAGGCGAACTCCGTGTTCTCCACCGCGCGCTTGAGCAATGAATTTCGCACCACGCGCAGATACACCCGGTTTTCCCTGGCGTCGCGACGCAAGGCGGCCATCTCTTCCACCGTGACGCCGCGGTAATCCGCGAGCACGGCGGACATGGCGCCGCCCGCGGCCGCATTGACCTCGGCGACGATACGCTTCTTGTCTTCGAGTCCAAGTGGCATTGTTCTGCTCCCGCCTACCCCTGAGATTGTTGAGCGGCCCGGAGGCCGCCGGTTTGCCCGGCGCAAACAGCGCCTGGTTGACAGGTGATTCGAATTCGAACCGGAGGTTCAAACTGGATCTCACCGTCTGCGCAGGAAATTAAGGCTCCAGACTTCCGGGGCCGCCCGCGGTCTTTGACAGTCTTACTTGAGCAATCCAAATAAGCCTTTCAAATTCAAATGGCCAGGGATGACTGGTCTATGACCAGGCCCGGGCCCATGGTCGAGGAAAGCACGACCTTCTTGATGTATATGCCCTTCGCCGAAGCGGGTTTGGCCTTCTTCAGATCCGCCAGCAGGCTTTCCAGATTCCTGCGCACCAGGGCGCCATCGAACCCGATTCGGCCGATGCCGCCATGGACGATGCCGTTGCGGTCGGTGCGGTAACGCACCTGCCCCGCCTTGGCGTTGCGTACCGCGGACTCCACATCGGGGGTTACCGTGCCCACCTTGGGATTGGGCATCAGCCCCCGGGGGCCGAGAATCGGGCCGAGGGCCCCCACCACGCGCATGGCGTCCGGCGAAGCGATGACCACGTCAAAATCGAGATTGCCGCCCTTGATGGACTCCGCAAGGTCATCCATTCCCACGACATCGGCCCCGGCCGCCGTGGCCTTCCCGGCATTGGCGCCCTGGGTGAACACCGCAACCCGCACCTCCTTGCCGGTGCCTTCCGGCAGGGTGGTGGAACCGCGCACGAGCTGGTCCGACTTGCGCACATCCACCCCGAGGTTCACCGCCACGTCGATGGACTCCCTGAAGCCGCCCGCGGCCACGTCGGTGAGCAGGACCACCGCGTCTTCCACGCTGTAGCTCTTGCCGGGAGCCGTTTTTTCCGCGATCTGTCGCTGTCTCTTGCTCAGCCTGGCCATGTCACTCCACTCCTTCCACTTCGAGCCCCGCGCTGCGCGCGCTGCCGGCGAGGGTGCGCACCGCCGCGTCCATGTCCACAGCGTTGAGGTCGGGCATCTTGATATTGGCGACTTCTTCGAGCTGGGAACGATTGAGCCTGCCCACCTTCTCGGTGTTGGGACGGCCGCTGCCCTTGGCGACGCCGGCGGCCTTGCGCAGCAGCACGGCGGCGGGCGGGGTCTTGGTAATGAAGGAGAAGCTGCGGTCGGCATAGACGGTAATCACCACCGGCACCGGCAGTCCGGCTTCCATGCCCTGGGTCTGGGCATTGAAGGACTTGCAGAACTCCATGATATTCAGACCATGCTGGCCCAGAGCCGGGCCCACCGGCGGGCTTGGGTTCGCCTTGCCCGCGGGCACCTGCAACTTGACGTATGCCGCAATCTTTTTGGCCATCCGCTTTCTCCGACTTCTCTCAGCTTTTCTCTACCTGGCCGAATTCAAGCTCCACCGGGGTGGGTCGGCCGAAAATGAGCACAGCCACCCGCAGCCGGCTTTTTTCGTAATTCACTTCCTCGACGGTTCCGGTGAAATCGTTGAACGGGCCGTCGGTAATGCGCACCATCTCGCCGGGTTCGTAAATCGTCTTGTGGGCCGGGGTTTCCTCGCTTTCCTCCATGCGCCGCAGGATCGCCGCGGCTTCCTGGTCGGAAATCGCCGCCGGCTTTTCCGCCGTGCCGCCGATGAAGCCCATGACCCGGGGCGTTTCCTTCACCAGGTGCCAGGTGTCGTCGTTCAGTTCCATATGCACCAGCACATAGCCCGGAAAGAACTTGCGCTCGCTCTTGCGCTTCTGCCCGGCGCGCATTTCGAGCACTTCTTCGGTGGGCACGAGCACCTCGTCGAAACATTCCTTGAACGGCGACCGTTCGATCCGGTCCCGCAGTGCCTCCATGGCGCGCTTCTCGTAGCCTGAAAAGGCGTGTACCACGTACCATTTTTTGCTCATCTGCGGTTCCAGTCCCCATCGCCCGGAAGGCGGCCTTGGTCTTGTTGCCATTCGCTAACTGATAATGCCGGAAATGATTCCGTTCAGACCCCAGTCGAGAAACCAGAGAATGATCGCCAGAATGAAAATGACGATCAGCACGATAATGGTGGTCTGCACGGTTTCCTGGCGCGTGGGCCAGACCACCTTGCGGATTTCCACTCTCGCTTCGAGACAAAGCTCCACAAAGGCGCGGCCGCGATCGGTCTGCGCCGCAATCCAGCCGGCCGCGCCGGCAAGCGCCAGTAGTCCGACGGTGCGCAACAACAGGGATTCGGTGGAAAAATAGCTGTTGGCATATACGCCGCCCGCGATTATCGCGGCGACGACCGCCCACTTGATCCAGTCCGTTCTGGCCCGATCACCTTGTTCTGACATGTATGTACGAAATCCGCCGACCTGCCGCCGGGCACACCCCCGCTGCAGGGCAATCATCTGTTGGCAGGCCAGGAGGGAATCGAACCCCCAACCTGCGGTTTTGGAGACCGCTGCTCTGCCAATTGAGCTACTGGCCTATTCGATAATCTTCGCCACGACACCGGCGCCAACGGTGCGGCCGCCTTCGCGGATGGCGAAGCGCAGGCCCTCGTCCATGGCGATGGGGGCGATTAGATCGACTGACATCTTCACGTTGTCGCCGGGCATGACCATTTCCACATCGCCGGGCAATTCCACGTTCCCGGTCACGTCCGTGGTGCGGAAATAGAACTGCGGGCGGTAGCCCTTGAAGAAGGGCGTGTGGCGACCGCCCTCTTCCTTGGTCAGAATATAGACCTCGGCCTCGAACTTGGTATGGGGCGTGATGGAACCGGGCTCGGCGAGCACCTGGCCGCGCTCGACTTCCTCGCGCTTGGTGCCGCGCAGGAGAACGCCCACGTTTTCGCCCGCACGGCCCTCGTCGAGCAGCTTGCGGAACATCTCGACGCCGGTGCAGGTGGTTCTGGCGGTTTCCTTGATGCCGACGATCTCCACTTCCTCGCCCACCTTGACCACGCCGCGCTCGACCCGGCCGGTTACCACGGTGCCGCGGCCCGAGATGGAGAAGACGTCTTCGATGGGCATCAGATAAGGCTTGTCGATTTCTCGCTCGGGGACCGGAATATAGCTGTCCAGGGCTTCCACGAGTTTCTCCACCGAGCCGGTGCCGTGCTCGGAGTCGTCGCCTTCGAGGGCCTTGAGGGCGGAACCGATAATGATGGGCGTGTCGTCACCGGGAAACTCGAAGGCGTCGAGCTGTTCGCGCACTTCCATTTCCACGAGTTCAAGCAGTTCTTCGTCGTCTACCATATCGGCCTTGTTCATGTAGACAACGATATAGGGCACGCCCACCTGACGGGCGAGCAGGATGTGCTCCCGGGTCTGGGGCATCGGGCCGTCCGCCGCCGACACCACGAGAATCGCGCCGTCCATCTGCGCGGCGCCGGTAATCATGTTCTTGACGTAGTCGGCGTGGCCGGGACAGTCGACGTGGGCATAGTGACGGTTGGGCGAGTCGTACTCCACGTGGGACGTGGCGATGGTAATCCCGCGTTCGCGCTCTTCGGGCGCATTGTCGATCTCGTCGAATGCCTTGACCGAGCCACCGTAACGGTCGGCGCAGATCTTGGTCAGCGCCGCTGTCAGGGTGGTCTTGCCATGGTCCACATGGCCGATCGTGCCGACGTTCACGTGGACCTTCGTTCTTTCAAACTTTTCCTTCGCCATTGTTGCCTGACCTCGTTCTGTTACTGAAAACCGGAATCGCGGGTTCAGGATTCCCGCTCATCCGAATCGATGAAATAGTCCGCAAATGTGGTGCTCACATCCGGAGTTGAACCGGAGACCTCTTCATTACCAATGAAGTGCTCTACCTCCTGAGCTATGCGAGCCATTCGTTGCGCCGATGCCCGGATGCAAATTGGAGCGGGTAGCGGGAATCGAACCCGCGCAACCAGCTTGGAAGGCTGGGGTTCTACCTCTGAACTATACCCGCCGCCGGCAAATGCTCCGCTCCACAACTCAAGTGGTGGAGGGGGGTGGATTTGAACCACCGAAGCTTACGCGTCAGATTTACAGTCTGATCCCTTTGGCCACTCGGGAACCCCTCCCAAATCAGAGCCCCAACCGGGCGCTTTCAGCCGATGGCTCTCACAGGGGGCGGCATTTTAGTGTAAATGTCCTGCGTGTGCAAACATTTCACAGGGATTTTCCGCAGCGCTCAATTCGGGGCTTCGGGCGGCGAAATCAGGCCATTGGGGGAGCTCGTCCGGGCCTGTTCGCGCTCGGCGGCGCGGGCTTCGTTGACGAGCTGCAATCCCGAATCGCGCAGGGGTGGCGGCTCCGGGGATGACCGTTCCGGGGGCGGAGCCAGCAGGCTCCAGCCGAAATAGCCGAAGTTGAGCAGCAGCAGTGCAACCAGCAGATAGCGCATGGATCAGGCTCCCAGGGCGAGTCCGTCGAGCACGAGTTCGGGTACGAGCAGCATCGGTTCCAGTTCGAGTTCCCGCCGCAGCAGGGGCGCATCGCCCCCACTGAGAATCAGTGTGGCATCCGTCCTGTTTTCTTCCGCCATTCGCCGCGCCGCCGCCTGTATCGCGCTGCACAACATGAACAGGGCGCCATTGCGAACCGCGACGCCGGTGTCGTTGCCGGGGGCGCTGGATACGGAACCGCTTTCCGGCGGCAATACGATGCCGGTGTTTTGCAGCAGGCCGGATTGCGCCACGCGCAATCCCGGCAGGATGTATCCGCCGAGATGCAATCCGTCGGCATTGAGCATGTCAATCGTCAGCGCCGTGCCGCTGTCGACGATCAGGCAACCGCCCCGGGCGCGCCGGTAGCCGGCAAGCATGGCCAACCAGCGGTCGGCGCCGAGGTCGACCGGGTCCGGGTACTGGATACGCACGCCGCCGCATTCCCGCCGCACCCGGGCAAAACGCGGCCGCAGATTCCACTTGCGCGCCAGCCAGGCGGACAACTCCGCTTCGAACTCGGCGCCGCGCACGCTGCAAATGAGAACCTGTTCGGGGGAAGCGGTGTCACCGAGGTCCGCATCCAGCCGGGAAAGATTTGCAGCGCTTGCCGCCGCGGCGCCCCGCCAGCGCCATTTCAGACTGCTGTTGCCGGCGTCGATCTCGAGAATCCCCGAATGGCTCACGGCTTCTCAACCGGGCCATCCCCGGAGGGAAATATCGCCCCGGATACCAGCCTCTGCATGCCGCCCGCGGTGCGCAGCAGCAAGGCGCCGCTTTCGTCCACTCCGGCGCAGCGCCCGATGTGCCTGTCCGCGCCGGCCCGCACCACCACATCCTGCTGGAAGTAACGGTCGTGCCGGTTCCATTCCCGCTGGAAGCCGGCAAAACCTCCTTCGGTGAAGACGGCGATGTATTCGAGCAGGCGCGCAAGCAGCGCCGGCAACAAACCGCCCCAGTTCATGTCGTCCTGGCAGATGGAAGCAATATCGACGGCGGGCTGGTCGATTTGCCGCATCAACTCCGGCGGGAAGCGCAAGTTGAGGCCGACGCCAATGACCACATGGCGCTGTTCATCGGCGCCGTGGTTCTCCACCAGGATGCCGCCGAGCTTGCGGTTGCCGCTGAGCAGATCGTTGGGCCACTTGACGCTGAGGCCATAGACCTCGCTGTCGCCAATGCCGGTGCGAACCGCAAGCGCCACTACCGGCCCGAGAGCCTGAATCCGGTCCAGCGGCAGGGGCAGTTCCCGCACCAGGGAAACATACAGCCCGGCGCCGGGAGGGCTGATCCAGCGATGGCCGCGTCTGCCCCGCCCGGCGCTCTGGGAAGCGGCGGCGAGGAAGCGGTTGCCCGTTGCGCCGCCCCGCAATCGGCGCAGGGCTTCGTCATTGGTGGAATCGATTTCGTCGAAGAGGTGAATTTCGCCCAGATCCCGCCGCAAATCGGGCGGCAGATCCTTCATCAGCGAATGCAGGTCTGTTTCATTCATGGAGTGAAGTTCTTCCCGGCGGAGACTGTCCCCGCAGGAAAGAGTTTCGATTTATTCGGCTGGCTCGACGGCCTTGTCCGCCGCCGGCTCATCCTCGCTGCGGCGGATTTTCGAGATTACCGACGCGGCTTCGAGCATGACGACGATACTCGCCCCCATGACCGCGATACTCAGCACGAGCAGCAGCCAGTTGCTCGACTGGTAATAGTCGAACAGATACCAGAGGCTGGCCAGGAAGGCCATGGTCGCGATGAAAATCATCGGCGCCAGGGTGTACAGGGACGGGCGGCCGAGCCGCATCAGGTACACGGACAGGACCAGCAGGGTGAGGGCGGCGAGAATCTGGTTGGAGGCGCCGAATATCGGCCAGATCAACATGCCGCCGTCGCCCGGATATTGTCCGTTGGTCGCTCCGAAAGCCAGGATCAGGCAACAGCCAACGGCCGCCAGGGTCGAGATGTAACTATTCTTGAGGAGTCCGATGGAGTAGATGTTTCCCCATTCCTGGATGATATAGCGCTGCAGGCGCAGCCCCGAGTCCATGGTGGTGCCGGCGAACAGCACCACCATGACCGCCAGCATCGTTTCCGAGAACGTGAAGGGAATCCCCCAGCCCTCGGTGATCAGGGCCGCGCCGCCGGCGATGTACGCGCTCGCGCCGCCGTCGCCGAAACTGGCGTAGAGACTGCTCCATTCGACAGCGGACACGGCATACAGCGAACCGGTCGCCGCGGTAATGGTGATGAGCGCCAGCGCTCCTTCGCCGAGGGCGCCGAGGTAGCCGACGAAACGAGCGTCCTTTTCGTTGTTCAACTGCTTGGAACTCGTGCCCGAGGACACGATGCCGTGAAATCCCGACAGGGCGCCGCAGGCGATGGTCACAAACAGGATCGGAAACAGCGGTGGTGTGCCCTCGGCAAGATTTTCGTTGATCATCGGCGCGGTGATGTCCGGCATGACGATGAACACGGAACTGTAGAGCACGAGCAGGCCGATCACGAGCTGGGCGCCGTTGATGTAATCCCGGGGCTGCAGCAGCAGCCAGACCGGCAACATGGAGGCTATGCCGGCATAGATGAACAGGATGATGATCCAGTTGCCGTGAGGTCCGAGCAGGATGCCATCCCAGCTATCCACCGTCTGCACCGGAAACTCGGTGCCGACGTAAATCGTGAAATAGAGGATGCTCACGCCGATCAGGGAGATGGCGAACAGGTTGATCTTGCTCCGGATCAGGACGCCCACGGCGATGGCCACGGGAATCGCGGCCCAGGCGGGCACAACGGAAGTCTCGATGTCCACCATCTGGCCGGCGATGATGGTGGCGAAAACGGCGTTGACCATGAGCAGCAGGAGAAAAATCACCACCATGAACAGAGCCCGGGTGCGGGCGCCGACCACGTCCTCCGACAGGGCGCCCATGGAGCGCGCGTTATGCCGGTTGCTCGCCCAGAGCGCGCCCATGTCATGGACGCCGGCGAAGAAAATCGACCCCAGGGTGACCCAGAGCAGGGCCGGCAGCCAGCCCCAGTACACCGCGATGGCCGGCCCGACGATGGGCGCGGCGCCGGCTACCGCCGTGAAATGCGCGCCCCACAGCACGTATTTGTTGGTGGGCACGTAATCGACCGCGTCATTGAATCGATTCGCGGGCGTGACATGGTTCGGGTCGAGCCGGTAGATATTTTCGGCAATGAAGCGGGAATAGACGAACCAGCCGAAAGCGAAGCCGGCCAGCCCGAAAATTACGATGAAAACCGAAGACATAAGGCGCTCTCTCAGATGCAGATTGCCGAAGCATCATAGCAAGTACCTTTTTTGCGAACAATTGCCGAGTGAGAATCCACAAATTGATAGGGAACGCCGGCGAAAAAGGCGCGCAGTTGCCCGGCGAAGGCGTCGAAGTCGTTTTCGGCCAGCAGGCGGCACAGGTCCCCGCCCCGCTCCCGGACCTCCCCCCTCCGCCCCGCCACACGCCGCAGCAGGCTGTTGTTGAGGGCCAGGCGCACATCCTTGTTGGGATAGTCCAGCCGGTAGAATATCCGGTCGTCCCGCCGCTCCTCGCCGGCGATGGTGAGGTAGCCGGTCTGGAAAAGCAACGCCTCGGTCGCGATCTCGTCCACGTCGAAGCTCGACAGCAACTCGTCGTCCCCGGCCATGCCGTCGAGGGCGTAGGCGTTGACTCCGCGGCGCGTCAGCGTGTCCACCAGGAAGGTCGGCGTAGTAATGCCCCTCTTCACGTAACTCGCGAAAGGTCTGGATGCCGATGGGCAGCTTGCGCCTGGCCTTTTGCTCCCCGCCGCTCATGACGCGCGGGGCAGCACAGGTAGTCCCTGGCGCCGCAAGCAGCAGCAAGCGTTTTGGTTGCGGCGCGGATTCAGCGCACGGGCCGGGCGTGGGCGGAGCCTCGGAAGATGGCGTTCATCAGAATCAGGTTGAGGCCGTCGAGATAGGCTCGCACGGTGGGATCCTGGGTGAAGGCCACCACTTCCCCGGCACCCCGGGACTGGGCCACGGCGAATGGCTTGTAGGCGAGCTGGCGGCGATTTTCCTCCCACAGGTAGCCGCTCGCCATCAGGTCATCGGGACCCCGGAAGCGCGCCACGTTGACACCGTCGCTGATGCGGATGGGAGTATAGATGTCGGCCCCCCGCACGAGCACGTTGAGCACCGGCGCGACTCCGGCGCTGAGCCAGTGTTCCGGGTGTACGTCGGCCCTGGCGATCACGCCGGCAACGCCGTATGGGTCGGCGTCCAGCGAGGAAATGCGCTGCCGGAATTCGGTGTCTTCGGCGATGTAGCTGCCAGCCACGGTGTTGCCGGCTTCATCCTGATCCGCGGCGGTGGCCTCGACTTCTTCCTCTACCACCGCCCGTTCACGGCGCACCGCCAGCAGGTCCACATCCGGGTCGGCCAGAAAGCGGGTGGCGTTGCCCAAGGCGATCAGCACGCCGCCGTCGCTGACCCAGCGCTTGAGGTTCTCGACTCCCGACTCGCCGAGGGCGGACTGGTAGCCGCCCCCAGCGGTGAGCGGCAGCAGCAGCACCTGGTAGCGGTCGAGGTCCGCCGAGGCCAGCCGATCGACCCGGATGGGAGTCACGGGGTAATCGAACTGGCGTTCGATGACAAAGCGGGTATTGCCGGCGCTGTAGGCCGAGGTGGGCTCGTCCCAGGCCATGGCCACCCTGGGGGCGTTGAATCGCACCACATTGCCGCTGCCGAAGTTCGGGCCGTCGGTAACCCAGCTATCGTTGGCGGCAATGACTTCGGCGCCGGTTTCGGCGGCGAGTTCGCCGAGGGTCTCGTATAGATCGGCGGGATTGTCGGCAACATCGATGATCAGGGTGCCGGCGGGGTACTCCCGGCCCTGATGGGTGAAGGCTAGATCATTGCTCTTGATGTTGAGGCCGGCGAGCAGGCCCCGGGAGAGCAATCGCACCGCGGGCGCCGAGCCCCAGGGGACGAGATAGGCAACGCCGGCCTCGCCGCCGGCAACCTCGCCGGGGATGACCAGTTCTTCCCCGGCGCTTTCGAAATCCCCATCGGGAAAGCGGTCGCAGATATTCATTTTCACATTGAACATGTGCGGCAGGGACCAGGCGGTAACATCGTAGATCTGGTCCGGCAGATTGTTCGCCCGCCGCTCTTCCTGCTCGGCGATGAAGAAATCCTCCATGGACACCTGGGGTTCGAGCAGCGTACGGATAAAACGCTTGGCGGGCTGGTCGGCGCGAATCAGATGGCTGCCGACGGCATAATCCCTGCCGCAGGCGCTGAAACCTTCGCTAGCCCGCTGCACTTCGACTCCCTGGCGGGTCAGCAATCCGGCGATGCGAATCACCGCGGCCTGGTCGGCCTGCACGGGGAACAGATAGGCGCGGTTGTCCTCGGCCCCGCCTTCCTCGATGGCCGTCACCTGATAGTTGTGGAAGTCGGTGAGGAATTTTTCCCGGTTCACCGCAACGGTTTCCGCCGTGGAAAGAGAGGTGAGGAAATGGTTGCGCACGGTGTAGGCGAAGGTGAGATCGTTGCCGTCGTACTGGCGGAAGACGAGACCCCGGGACGAGGCCTGCTCATAGGTCATGGAGATGGCGCCGTAGTAAGAGGGCCAGCTTGCGCCATAACCGGGATAAAAGGCGTCGAAGATTTCCCGGGTGAAGTAATCGAGGCCGAATTGGTCGAACCATCTGGCGTGGTTGCGGCCGAAGAGCTGCAGGCTTTCGCGCTGGTCGGCGGCGAGGTGCGGATTGAAGGGATAGGCTTCGGGAGCGAAGAAATAGGTGCTGTCCCCACCCATTTCATGCGCGTCCACATAAACCACGGGATACCATTCCCGCAAGGCGGCGACGCGGCCCCGGGTTTCCGGCTGGGTCATGATGAACCAGTCCCGGTTCATGTCGAACAGGTAATGATTGGTGCGGCCGCCGGGCCAGGGTTCGTCGTGCTCGGCGGAGAGCCGGTCGGAATCCGGGCGCAGGCCCTCGGCGCTGGTGAAATGGTGGATGAAGCGGTCGCGGCCATCGGGGTTCTGCATCGGGTCGATCACCACCACGGTATTGTCCATGATGTCGGCAACGCGCCCGTCGCCGCGGGAAGCGAGCAGGTGGTAGGCGGTGAGCATGGCGGCGTCGGTGGATGAGATTTCATTGCCGTGGACGCCATAGGAAAGCCAGGTTACCGGCGGCTGGCCGGCGATGATTGCCGTGGCTTCGTCTTCGGAAGTTTGGCGCGGGTCGGCGAGGGCTTTCATGCCGGCCTGGATTTCTTCGATTCTCGCGATGTTTTCCGGCGACGAAAGCACCACGTAGATCAGTTCCCTGCCCTGCCAGCTTTGCGCGTATTCGACGATTCGCACCCGGTCCGGGGCGGCTTGGGCAAGGGCCTCGAAGTAACGGATGGCGTCACGGTGCCAGGTGATTCGCTCGCCGGGGCCGTAGCCGAGCACCTGCTCGAAGCCGGGGATGGCGGGGTCGTAGTTGTCGTCGGTCCAGAAGCGGAAGTCGTCCTGGGCTGCCGCCGTTGGCGCCCAGCAGAACCACATTACCGCGCCGAAAATTGTACTCAGTTCGGACAGTTTTCGAAACATCGCATCAATCTCATTGGTCGGCCGAGTCGACGAACCGGTTTCCGGAAAAAGCCCACTCAAGGCGAGCAGGCTTTGGAACTCTCAAACACCGGTCGCTCTACGTCGGTAGCCGAACCCTTTCCCGGCTTGCGCCGGGCCCCTTTCGGCCACCACCGCGCTCCCTCAGTGCCAAATTCGAGATTCAACCACCATGCCGCAGCTTATTGCGGCGGGTTGCCGATGGGGGTGCCTTCCCTGCGCCATTCTCCGTACAGGAATTCCTCGGAGAATTCCGCGCACTTGAATTCCAGCAACTGCATGTCGGGATCAATGTGGCGGTAGAGCGGGAAGCTGATCGTCCAGGGCTCGGTGAAAGTCCGGGGATCGGTAATGGTGGCCTCGTAATCAATGTGGTTGGGGCCGCTGTAGGTCCAACGCTCCTCCACCACCATTTCCCAGCTATGGTGATTGCCCGCCCGGTCGAACCAGGTATCGGGCATCTGGCCGGTGACCCGCACCACCAGGGTGTCCCCGTCCCAATGGGCATTGGAATGTCCCATCCAGGCGTCCACCTGGGAGGTGATTTCGGGCTGGTCCACATAGAGGATGCGATTGGCCTCGGCGTATTCGTAGGAGATCAGAATCACATCGGTGGACTGCACGACCTGGAAGGGGAAGGGCAAGTAGTTCGCGCGCGGCACGCCGGGCATGAAGCACCTGGTGAGGGGATCGTTTTCCAGGGCGTTGGCGCGATTGGCGTCGCGCTGGCGGGCCGCCTGTTCGTTATAGGGGATCCGTCCGCCGTCCACCACGCCGAGACTCGCGGGAATCGCGGAATGGGCGCCGAAGAGGCCGGGGTGGGGGCCCATTCGCGCCGCGTGCGGCTCGATGTCGTAATGAGCGGTGGTCATGGCCTGCCAGATGCCGCTGAAATCCGGCTTGCCCGAAGGCGTGCGCGGAATGTCGTCGTCCTGGGCCAGCGCCGCCGAGCCGATGAGAAGGGAAAAGATCAAACCGATTGCGTTCGTGAATTTCATTTTCTGTCCTGTTGTGGCCAATTCGATGTCAGGCCGCCATGAACCTGCCCGCCGCGCCTCTGGCCGATCGATTGAGGCGAATATTGGAGGATATTCAACGAAATCGAGCGGCCGGGGGCGTGGACGGGAGCGGATTTGCAGCCGTGAATTCCCACGGCGCAGGCTCCTAGTCCCGTTCCGGAAGATTATCGCCCTGGGCCAGGCGCTGCTCGTCCACTCGCGCCCCGCGCAGGGTGTTCATCATGCCGTAATTGCCTTCGTGGCAGGCGTATTCATAAATCTGCCCGGCCACCTTGATCATGGGAACCACCGCGGTAATCCTGTCGGTGAAGGTGGACGGGTCATCGATGGTGAATTCGTACTCCACGGTATCGTAGGCAGTGCGGGTAAAGCGCTCGGTGAGCACCATGTCGTAGTCGGTGCCGGTGCTTGCGAAAGTCTGGCGCAGGCCGGTGAAGTTCCTCGTTTCCACCACCAGGGTGTCGCCGTCCCACCAGCCCCGGGAATCGCCGGACCAGAGGCGGATGTCGTCATGCAGGGCGGGCCTTTCCACCAGCGGCACGATGCGGGCGTCGTGGATCATTTCGGTCATGATCACGGCGGTGTCGCGGTTCTGGATAACCTGCATGTTGTTGTTGTAAAGGCTCGGCACGAAGGGAGGGCCGGAATTGAAGCCCACGATGCAGCGCTCGGAAAGACCCCGGTCTTCCGGCCCATCCTTGGCGATTCCACCCACCACATAGCGCACGGGACGCTCGCCGGGAATATCCGGGCCCAGCCCGCCGAACTGCCGCGGCGCGCCTTCCACCGCATCCGGTACTCGACCGTTTTCGGGATGAATGATATGCGAGGTGCGCACCACGTCGCCGAGGCCAGCGACTTCAATCCAGAAATCATTGTAGCCGCCGGGATTGCTGGTGGCTTCCGGCGCTTCCGGGTCGAGCACCAGCCTGGCGGCGGCTTCATCGGCCGCGGCGCGGGACGCCGCCACCTGGGCCCGGCGCTCTTCAAGCTCCTCCTCATTGAGGAACTGCCGGTCGCCAAAGCGCTGGGGGCGCTGCATGGGCACATCGGAAGAAAAATTCCATACGCCCTGCAGGTCCGGCTGGCCCCATTCGGTGCGCGGCGCCTGATAATCGCCACTCTGGGCAAGCACGGCTGAGCCGAGCAGCAGGGAGGACACAAAACCGAGCAAAGACTGGTTTTTCATGTTTCGCCTCATTCATCAATCAGCATGATTGCGTTCAAGCGGCAAGTGTAACCTCCTCTACCGCCACGTCAACGCCTGCGCTGCGGATTTTGCCGGACGGAAGCCTTCGCCAATGATTCTCACGCAGTGTCAATCAATGCCCAACGCAGACCAAAGCTCGTCTACCCGGGATTTGACGGATTGGCTCATCCGGATGGGCCGCCCCCACTCCCGGCGGGTTTCCCCGGGCCATTTGCTGGTCACGTCCAGCCCCATTTTCGAGCCGAGGCCGGCAACCGGAGAAGCGAAGTCGAGGTAGTCGATGGGTGTATTTTCAATCAGCACCGTATCCCGGGCCGGGTCCATTCGCGTGGAAATCGCCCAGATCACCTCTTCCCAACTGCGGATGTCGATATCCTCGTCCACCACGATGACGTACTTGGTGTAGATGAACTGCCGCAGAAAAGACCACATGCCCATCATCACGCGTCTGGCGTGGCCGGGATACTGCTTGCGGATGCTCACCACCGCCACCCGGTAGGAACAGGCCTCCGGCGGCAGCCAGAAATCGACAATCTCGGGAAACTGCTTCTGCAATAGCGGCACGAAGATTTCATTCAGCGCCACCCCCAGCATGGAAGGCTCGTCCGGCGGCTTGCCGGTATAGGTGCTGTGATAGATCGGGTCCGGGCGGTGGGTGATGCGTTCGATGGTGAAAACGGGAAAAGTTTCCATTTCGTTGTAATAGCCGGTGTGGTCGCCGAAAGGGCCTTCTTCGCCGGTTTCCCCGGGATGAATCACGCCTTCCAGCACGATCTCGGCGTGTGCGGGAACCTGCAGATCATTGCCCATGGATTTGACGACTTCGGTCTTGCCGCCCCGCAACAGGCCGGCGAAGGCGTATTCGGAGAGCGTGTCGGGCACCGGAGTCACCGTGGCCAGAATCGTTGCCGGGTCGGCGCCGAGGGCGATGGAAACCGGGAAAGGCTCGCCGGGATTGCGCGCCTTCCAGTCGCGAAAATCAAGCGCCCCGCCTCTATGGGCGAGCCAGCGCATGATGAGCTTGTCGCGCCCAAGCACCTGCATGCGGTAAATGCCGAGATTCTGGCGGTCCTTTTCCGGCCCCCGGGTGATGACCAGCGGCCAGGTGACCAGGGGCGCCGCGTCTTCCGGCCAGCAGGTCTGCACCGGAAACATGCCGATATCCACGGCATCTCCTTCGAGCACGATTTCCTGGCATGGCGCGGTTTTCTTCACCGTGGGGCTGATGTGCAGGGCGCGGCGGTAATTGGGCAGGTTTTCCCAGAGGTCCTTCCAGTCCCTGGGCGGGGCCGGTTCGCGCAGAAAGGCAAGCAGCCTGCCCACTTCCCGCAGCCCGGCAAGGTCTTCCCGGCCCATGGCCAGGGCGATTCGCTGTGTCGTGCCGAACAGATTGGCAAGCAGGGGGATGCGTGAGCCCCTGGGATTCTCGAACAGCAGGGCCGGCCCGCCGGCGCGCAGGGTGCGATCGCTGATTTCGGTGATTTCCAGCGCGGGGTCCACCTCAGTGGAAATGCGCTTCAACTCCCCCCGCTCCTCAAGCAGGGCAATGAATTCCCGCAAATCCCTGAATGCCATGGAGGGGTTAACTTCGCCGCATGGACTTGAAAAACTCCTCGTTGGTCTTGGTGTTTTTCAGCTTGTCGAGGATGAATTCGGTGGCCTGGACATCTTCCATGGAGGAGAGCAGTTTGCGTAGAATCCACATGCGCTGCAACTCTTCCTCGGCGGTGAGCAGGTCCTCGCGGCGGGTGCCGGAGCGGCGCACATTGATGGCGGGATAGACGCGCTTCTCGGCGATCTTGCGGTCGAGATGGAGTTCCATGTTGCCGGTGCCCTTGAACTCCTCGTAGATCACTTCGTCCATCTTGGAGCCGGTTTCGATCAGGGCCGTGGCGATGATGGTGAGGCTGCCGCCTTCCTCGAGATTGCGCGCGGCGCCGAAGAAGCGCTTGGGCCGCTCGAGTGCGTGGGCGTCGACGCCGCCGGTCAACACCTTGCCGGAAGAAGGCACGATGGTGTTGTAGGCCCGGGCGAGCCGGGTCATGGAATCGAGCAGGATCACCACGTCTTCCTTGTGCTCCACGAGCCGCTTGGCCTTTTCGATCACCATGTCGGCGACCTGCACGTGGCGGGTGGGCGGCTCGTCGAATGTGCTCGCCACCACTTCTCCCCGCACCGAACGCTGCATCTCGGTGACCTCCTCGGGGCGCTCGTCGATGAGCAGCACGATGAGACGGCATTCCGGATTGTTGCGGGTGATCGACTGGGCGATGTTCTGCAGTATCAGCGTCTTGCCCGCCTTGGGCGGGGAAACGATCAGGCCGCGCTGACCCTTGCCGATGGGGGCGGTGAGATCGATGATTCGCGCGCTGAGGTCTTCGGTGCTGCCGTTGCCCACTTCAAGCCCTAGCCTTTCCTGGGGAAACAGCGGGGTCAGGTTTTCGAAGAGGATCTTGTGCTTTGCGTTTTCCGGCACGCTGAAATTGATTTCCGAAATCTTGAGCAGGGCGAAATAGCGCTCGCCGTCTTTCGGGGGCCGGATCTTGCCGGAGATGGTGTCGCCGGTGCGGAGGTTGAATCGCCTGATCTGGCTGGGGGATACGTAAATGTCGTCTGGACCGGCGAGATAGGACGAGTCCGCCGAGCGGAGAAAGCCGAATCCGTCCTGCAGTATCTCGAGCACGCCGTCTCCGTAGATATCCTCGCCGTTCTTGGCATGGCGCTTGAGCAGGAAAAAGATGATGTCCTGCTTGCGCGTTCGCGCCACGTTGTCGAGGCCCATGGCGTGGGCCGTGTCCAGCAGTTCGGCTATGGGTTTCTGTTTCAGTTCTGTCAGGTTCATAAGGGGTGGTTACCGTTTGCTTTGCTGATCCGCCGCGCTGTCCGGCGGACAGGCGAGGTGCGATTTGGGTGGATGGGCAATGCCCGGGGAAAGTCTTGTTACCGCCGTTTACGGTTTTGCGAATGAGTTTGAGCCGGGCCTGACCGGGACGATGGCTGATCAGTGAAGTTTTCGGCCAGGAGAATCCCTGCGCCAGCACCCGCAGTCTCGATTGACTGTCAGGCTCCGGGTCGGGAACGTCATTATTCCCCGGAATTGCGCGCAGTGTAAAGCAAAGTTTTTTCGATAACAAGCCAATCGTTTGAGGTCGTTAGAGGTCATTCTGCGCGAAGTCGTGGGTGAGACCCGGTCGGCGTAGCCGACAAAGAGCGAAGCTCTTTGAGGGCCGAACGGCTCGCCATGGAAGGCGAGACTGGAGCCAATCGAAACCAAGGCGTAGCGCCAGGGATGGCAGGAACAATCCCGCAAAATCCCCAGGGAGATTCTGCGACTGCGCGCAGAATGACGGGAAGTTTGACCCTTCCATGCAGAATGACGGGAAACTTGCGCCCGCCTTACGGCATGGCCATTCAATCGTCGGGCCAATTCAAATCGCTTCGTCGACGAACGCGGACAATTGCGATTTGGACAGGGCGCCCACCTTGGTGGCGGCCACGGCGCCATTATTGAACACGATCAGGGTGGGAATCCCGCGGATGCCGAAATTCGGCGCGGTGGCGGGGTTGGCGTCCACATCCATCTTGCAGACCTTGAGCCTGCCCTGGTATTCGTCGGCGATTTCTTCTAGCACCGGCGCAATCATCTTGCAGGGGCCGCACCATTCGGCCCAGAAGTCCACGAGAACAGGACCATCCGCCCGCAGCACATCGGCTTCGAAACTCGCGTCGGAAACGTGGACGATATTGTCGCTCATGGGAACTCCTTGCACTGTTGTGGTCCGGCGCCGGCGAGCCCCGGAACGGGAAAGCGGAATGGGCTGAGGCGTATGATAAGGGCAGAAACCCAGGATTCAAGCCAAGCCCGGAAGATTCTGCGACTGCGCTTCGCTCCGCGCGGAATGACGGGCCTCACCTCAGCAGCTTCGCCGCCCGGGGAGCGAAGTAGGTCAGGATGGCGTCGGCGCCGGCGCGTTTGATGGCGAGGAGGGATTCAAGCATGACCGCGTCGCCATCGAGCCAGCCGTTCTGCGCCGCCGCCATGTGCATGGCGTATTCGCCGCTCACCTGGTAGACAAAGGTGGGAACGCCGAATTCGTCCTTCACCCGCCGCACCACGTCGAGATAGGGCATGCCGGGTTTGACCATCACCATGTCGGCGCCTTCGGCAAGGTCGAGGGCGACTTCCCGCAGGGCTTCGTCGCTGTTGGCCGGGTCCATCTGGTAGCTGTGCTTGTTGCCGCCGCCTAGTGAACCGCTGGAGCCCACGGCGTCCCGGAACGGGCCGTAATACGAGGAGGCGTACTTGGCGGAATAGGCGAGTATGCGGGTGTGGATGCAGCCTTCGGCTTCGAGGGCGGAACGGATGGCGCCGATGCGGCCGTCCATCATGTCCGAAGGCGCCACCATGTCGGCGCCGGCCCGGGCCTGGGACAGGGCCTGCCGCACCAGCGCTTCCACGGTTTCATCGTTGAGCACATAGCCGCCGTCGTCGATCATGCCGTCCTGGCCGTGGGTGGTGTATGGGTCCAGCGCCACATCGCAGATCACGCCAAGCTCGGGCAGGGCGGATTTCAGTTCCGCCACGGCGCGCTGCACCAGGCCGTCGGGGTTCCAGGCTTCGCGGCCGTCGAGGGATTTGCCTTCGGCCAGGGGCGAGGGGAACAGCGCCAGGGCGGGAATGCCGAGGTTTGCCGCTTCCCGGGCTTCCCGCAACAACTCATCGATACTGAGCCGGAAAACCCCCGGCATGGATTCCACCGGTTGCCGCTCGCCCTTCCCGTCCACTATGAAGACGGGCCAGATCAGGTCGTCGGCGCTCACCCGGTTTTCCCGCGTCAGCCGGCGGCTGAATGCGTCCCGCCGCATGCGCCGCATGCGGGTGGCGGGGTATCTCCGGCTGCAATCCGAACTGGCCAATTGTCCACTCCTGCAATATAGTAGCGCCGCTGCCGGGGCCTGGTTGCGGCAGGCCTGAACCTTACCATACGCAGTGACGTTGCGCCCCGACGTCATTCCGCGGGGAGCGAAACGACGTCACGGAATCTCATGCGGCGGCCACCCGATGGGATTCTGCGACTGCGCGCAGAATGACGGGTAAGGGCGCGCAGGATGACGGGGAGTTCGCACGGAACTCAACCCGACTGGAAACAACATGAAACAACTCAGATTGCTGATCGTGGCGCTCATCGCCGCGGTGCTGGGTTCGTGGTTTGTATTCGACCTCGAACAATACGCCAGTCTCGAATTCGTGCAGTCGCAACTCGGCGTGCTGCAGGACTTCCGGGAAGAGAACTTCGCCCTGTCGGCGGCGATCTACTTCGCTGTCTATGTGGTGATGGCGGCCTTTTCCATTCCCGGCGCGCTGATCATGACCCTGCTCGCCGGCGCCCTGTTCGGCCTGCTGTGGGGCACCGTCATCGTTTCTTTCGCCAGCAGCGTGGGCGCCACGGCGGCGTTCCTCATCGCCCGCACCCTGCTGCATGACTGGGTCCAGAATCGCTACGGCGAATTGCTTGAGCCCATCAACCGGGGCATCCGCAAGGACGGAGGCTTTTATCTCTTCACCATCCGCATGGTGCCGCTGTTTCCCTATTTTCTGGTCAATCTGCTGATGTCGCTCACGCCCATCCGGGCGGGGACTTTCTACATCGCAAGCCAGACGGGCATGCTGCTGGGCACGGCGGTTTTCGTCAATGCCGGCTCGGAACTTTCCCGCATCACTTCGCTGTCCGGGCTGGTCAGCGCTCCGGTACTGTTTTCCATCGCCCTGGTGGGCATTACGCCGCTGATTGCGCGCTTTATCGTCGGCGGCCTGGAGCGCCGCAAGCTGGCGCGCAAGTTCGGGCGGCCGCGCAAGTTCGAAATGAATGCCGTGGTCATCGGCGGCGGCTCGGCCGGCCTGGTGGCCTCGCTGATCATCGCCGGGGCCAAGGCGAAAGTGGCGCTCGTGGAGCAGGAGCGCATGGGAGGCGACTGTCTCTACACCGGCTGCATGCCGAGCAAGTCGCTGCTGCGCAGCGGCCATGTCAAGCGGCTCATCGACAATGCCGCCCGCTTCGGCCTGAAGCAGGCCAGCGCCGAAGTGGAGTTCCCCGCGGTCATGGAGCGCATCCGCGGCATTATCCAGCGCATCGAGCCGCACGACTCGCCGAAGCGGTTCACTTCCCTGGGTGTCGAATGCGTGGCGGGGCGGGCATTTATCGAATCGCCCCATGTGGTTCGCGTGGGCGAGCGCAGAATCACCACCCGCTCCATCATCCTCGCCACCGGCGCCCACCCGCTGGTACCGCCGATTCCCGGGCTTGAGGAAATCGATTACCTGACCTCGGATTCGGTCTGGAGCCTGGAAAGCCTGCCCCGGCGCCTGCTCGTGGTGGGCGGAGGCCCCATCGGCTGCGAACTGACCCAGGCTTTCAGCAGCCTCGGCTCGCAGGTCACCCAGGTGGAAATGGCGCCGCGCATCCTCATGCGGGAAGATCCGGAAGTCTCGGAACTGCTAGCGGAGCGCCTGCGCAGCCAGGGTGTGCGCTTGCTTGTCGGCCACCGGGTGGCGCGCTTTGGCGGGAATGCGGAAGGCGACTATCTCGAGGCCGAACATGAAGGCGAAACCGTGCGGATTCCCTTCGACCGGGTGCTGCTCGCCCTGGGCCGCAAACCCAATGTGGAAGGGTTTGGCCTGGAAGAACTCCAACTGCCCCTGACCTCCGGGGGAGCCGTGGAAGTCAACTCCCGCCTGCAAACCGCTTTTCCCAACATCTACGCCTGCGGCGATGTGGCGGGACCCTACCAGTTCACCCATATGGCTTCCCATCAGGCTTTCTTCGCCGCGATGAACGCCTTGGCCGGCGCCTGGCGCAAGGTCAACTACAAGGCCGTTCCATGGGCCACTTTCACCGAGCCGGAAATCGCCCGGGTGGGGCTGTCGGAAACAGAGGCGAAGGAGCGCGGCGTCGAATACGAAGTCACCCGCTATCCGCTTGAACTGCACGACCGGGCGTTGGCCGACGGCGGCAACGAAGGTTTTGTCAAAGTCCTGACGCCCCCCGGCAAGGACCGCATCCTCGGCGCCACCATCGTGGGCAGCCATGCCGGCGAGCTGATTGGCGAATTCGTTCTCGCCATGACCCACGGCATGGGCCTCGGCAAGATCGCCGCCGCGACCCACATCTACCCCACCATGCTCGAAGCCAACAAATTCGCCGCCAACGCCTGGCGCCGGGAGCACATGCCGCAAAAGGTCTTTCCTTGGCTTGAGCGCTATTTCCGCTGGCGGCGCGGGTGAGGCGAAAACTGTGGACTTTACGGAATCGGGCCCGGGGCGCAGCGCAGTTCGCTTGACAAAATTTGCGCTGGTGTTATGTTGAGCGGCCCTCTCGGACACTGGAAACCGGAAGAAACCGAGAAGCCACGGTGATAGCTCCTTCCCGGTTCCCGCGATGCCGGTCTGGATTAAGTTGGGAGTCTACGCCGCAAGCTCCTGCCTCCGCTCCATGAATGTTCCCAGGCAAGGTGATCCGCGCCGGGAGTGGACCCAATGCAAGACCGGATCGAGTTTCCATGAACAAAAGCCCGGCGCCCATCGGACTTCCCGACAAGACTGGCCTCTATGATCCCGCCTGGGAGAAGGACTCCTGCGGCGTCGGCCTCGTTGCGGACATCAAGGGCCGGCCTAGCCACCAGATCATGCTTGACGCCTTCCATGTCAATTCGCGCATGGACCACCGGGGCGGCTGCGGCTTCGAGGCGAATACAGGCGATGGCGCAGGCATCCTGGTCGGGCTGCCACATGAGTTCTTCCGCAACATCGCCAGGAATGAACTCGCCAGCGAGTTGCCCGGGGACGGCAGTTTCGCCGTGGGCAATATCTTCCTGCCCCGCAGCGAAAGCCAAAGCACTGCCTGCCGCGAGTTCATCAATCGGACCATCGCCGAAGAAGGCCAGCGGCTCGTGGGCTGGCGGCGTGTTCCGGTGGATGCCGCCGGCGCCAATGTGGGCCCCGCGGCCCAAGCCGCCCAGCCGCGAATCGAGCAGCTGTTTGTCGCCGCCGCCGACGGGCTTGACCAGGAAGCCTTCGAGCGCGCGCTGTATGTGATCCGCAAGCGCTTCACCCATGCCCTGCGCAATGACGCCTCGCTGAGCGAACGCAAGCTGCTGTACGCCTGCAGCCTTTCGAGCAAGGTCATCGTCTACAAGGGCATGCTGACCCCGGGGCAGCTTTTTCCGTTCTACCCCGATCTGACCAACCCCGGCTTCGCCACCCATATGGCCATGGTGCATTCGCGCTTCAGCACCAATACCTTTCCCTCCTGGGACCGCGCCCAGCCCAATCGCTTCATGAGCCACAATGGCGAAATCAATACCCTGCGCGGCAATGTCAATTCCATGATGGCGCGGCAGGGCACCATGGCGAGCGCGGCCTTCGGCGAGCGGCTGCCGGTCGTTTTCCCGGTGATCGACGACGATGTATCCGACTCCGGGGCCTTCGACAACGCCCTGGAACTGCTGCTGCTTTCTGGCCGCTCGCTGGCGGAAGCCACCATGATGATGATTCCCGAGGCCTGGCAGTCGGATCGGAACATCGAACCCACGCGCAAGCACTTCTACGAATATCATTCCGCCCTCATGGAGCCCTGGGACGGCCCGGCGTCCATCGTCTTTTCCGACGGCCACTACATCGGCGCCGTGCTCGACCGCAACGGCCTGCGGCCGAGCCGCTACTACATCACCCACGACGACAAGTGCATCATGGCCTCGGAAGTCGGCGTGCTGCCGGTGGACCCGGCCAATGTGCGCGCCAAGGGGCGACTGCAGCCCGGCCGCATCTTCCTGCTCGATTTCGAACAGGGCAGGCTGATTCCCGACGAGGAAGTGAAGAGCGACATCTGCGGCCGGCGGCCTTACGGCGAATGGCTTGCCAGCGAGAAGATCGTGCTTGCCGACTTTGCCCGGGAATCCGGAAAAGACAGCGCGGCGCATTCGCTGGAAGGCGAAAACCTGCTCGCGCGGATGCAGGCCTTTGGCTATACCAGCGAAACCATCCAGTTCATGCTGCTGCCGCTGGTGACCGAAGCGCGGGACCCGCTCGGCTCCATGGGCAACGATACCGCCCTCGCCTGCCTTTCCGACAAGCCGCGCATGATCTACGACTACTTCAAGCAGTTGTTCGCCCAGGTCACCAATCCCGCCATCGATTCGATTCGCGAAGAAGTCGTGATGTCGCTGCGCTGCTTCATCGGCCCGGAAGGCAATCTGCTGGAAACCACCCCGGGGCAGGCGCGCCGGCTGAGCATCGATCATCCGATCCTGTCGAATCGGGAACTCGCCGGCATTCGCGACATGGATTATCGCGGCATGAGAAGCCGGGTCATCGACATCACTTACGACGGCGCCGGCGAAGACGGTTTCGAAGCCGCCCTGAGCCATATCTGCGAGGAAGCCTCCGCGGCGATTCGCCAGGGATACGCCTTCATCATTCTTTCCGACCGGGCGGTTTCCCGGGATCGCGTGCCGTTGAGCGCCCTGCTCGCCTGCGGCGCGGTGCATCATCATCTGGTCCGCAAACGCCAGCGCACCCGGATCGGCCTGATCGTGGAAACCGGCGAAGCCCGGGAGGTGCATCACCACTGCCTGCTCACGGGCTATGGCGCCGACGCCATCAATCCCTATGTCGCCTTCGAAGCCCTCTGGCAGGCCCGCGCCGATGGCCTGCTCGGGGACCGCTACCCGGACGGGGAAAGCCTCACCAGCGCCTACCGGAAAGGCGTCGCCAAGGGCATGCTCAAGGTCATGGCGAAGATGGGCATCTCCACCCTGCAGTCCTACAAGGGCGCGCAGATCTTTGAAGCCGTGGGGCTCGCCGATGAAATCATCGAGCGATGCTTCACGGGCACGGCAAGCCGGGTGCAGGGCGTGAATTTCGATGTGCTTCGCACCGAATCCCTGCGTCGCCACCGGGTGGGTTATCCCCCGCGGGAAAGCGAACGCCTGCCGGTGCTGACCAATCCCGGCGATTTCCACTGGCGCAGCGGCGGCGAGACCCACATGTGGAATCCCGACACGATCTTCAATCTGCAGATCGCCGCCCGGGGCAACAACGCCCAGGCCTACGAGACCTTCGCCCGCTTTGCCAACGAAGAATCCGCCCGCCGCGCCACACTGCGGGGCCTGCTGCAGTTCCGCAAGGACGTGAACGAGCCCATTGCCATCGAAGAAGTCGAGCCCGCCAGCGAAATCGTCAAGCGCTTCGCCACCGGCGCCATGAGTTTCGGCTCGATTTCCGACGAAAGCCATCAGGCGCTGGCGATCGCCATGAATCGCATCGGCGGCAAATCCAACACCGGCGAGGGCGGCGAGGACCCGGCCCGGTTCACGCCCATGGCCAATGGCGACTCAAGCCGTTCCGCCATCAAGCAGGTGGCCTCCGGGCGATTCGGCGTCACCATCTGGTATCTGACGAATTCCGATGAATTGCAGATCAAGATCGCCCAGGGCGCCAAGCCCGGCGAAGGCGGCGAACTGCCGGGCCGCAAGGTGGACGAGACGATTGCCCGGATCCGCCATTCCACTCCCGGCGTGGGCCTGATCAGCCCGCCGCCGCATCATGACATCTATTCGATCGAGGATATCGCCCAGCTTATCCACGATCTCAAGAACGCCAACCGGCGGGCGAGAATCAGTGTCAAGCTCGTTTCCGAGATTGGCGTGGGCACGATTGCCGCCGGCGTCACCAAGGCCAAGGCCGACCATCTCGTGATCGCCGGCCATGATGGCGGCACCGGAGCCTCACCGCTGACTTCCATCAAGCACGCCGGCCTGCCCTGGGAACTCGGCATTGCCGAAACCCACCAGACCCTGGTGATGAATAATCTGCGGTCCCGGGTGGTATTGCAGACCGACGGCCAACTCAAGACCGGCCGCGATGTGGCCATCGCCACCCTGCTCGGCGCCGAGGAATACGGCTTTTCCACCGCGCCCCTGATCAGCCTCGGCTGCATCATGATGCGCAAGTGCCACCTGAACACCTGCCCCGTGGGCATCGCCACCCAGGACGCCGATCTGCGGCGCAAATTCCGCGGCAAGCCCGAGCACGTGGTCAATTACCTGTTCATGGTGGCCGAAGAGCTGCGCGGCATCATGGCGGAGCTCGGCCTGCGCACGGTGAATGAAATGATCGGCAGGGTTGACCTGCTGCAAACCGATCAGGCCATCAGCCACTGGAAGGCCGGCGGGCTCGATCTCAGCGCGATTCTGGAACCCGTTCGCATCCTGTTTCCCGACACCGAAGTCTATTGCACCCGGGAGCAGGACCACGGTCTCGACAGGGCGCTGGACAACGAATTCATCCGCCTTGCCGAACCGGCCCTGGCCCGGGGCGAAAAAGTCCGTATCGAGATGGACGTGCGGAACACCAACCGGGTGGTGGGCACCATGCTGTCCAATGAACTGGCCCGGCGCCGGCAGGAGCGAATGCTGCCCGAGGACACCATCGACATCCGCCTGCGGGGCTCCGCCGGCCAGAGCCTCGGCGCCTGGCTTGCCCAAGGCATCCGCATCACCGTGGAGGGCGATGCCAACGACTATGTGGGCAAGGGGCTTTCCGGCGGCAAGCTGGTGATTTATCCACCCCGGGAAAGCAGCTTCAAGGCCGAAGAGAACATCCTCATCGGCAATGTGGTGCTGTATGGCGCCACCGGCGGCGAGGCCTATTTCCGCGGCGTCGCCGCCGAGCGATTCGCCGTGCGCAACAGCGGCGCCCTGGCCGTGGTGGAAGGCATCGGCGACCACGGCTGCGAGTACATGACCGGCGGCCGCGTGGTGGTGCTGGGCCCGGTGGGCCGCAATATGGGCGCGGGCATGAGCGGGGGCATCGCCTACGTCTGGGACCCCGACAGGCGCCTGCCGGGCCTTTGCAACATGAGCACCCTGGGGCTGGAGACGGTAAGCGCCGCGGAAGACATTCTCGAACTCAAGACCCTGATCGAAAACCATGCCCGCCTTACCGGCTCCACGGTGGCGAGGTTCGCGCTGGACCACTGGGAAAGCAGCCTGGGACGATTCGTCAAGGTCATGCCCACTGAATACAAGCGGGTCCTTGCGGATCGCAAGGCGGCCAACGCGGCTTGAGCGTGAGCGGATTCAGGACAACGGGTTAGGAAAGCTCTGATTTAATCAGAGCTTTCCTGCGGCACATGGAAGTGTCGCCGAATTCGATGGCGTAAGCCATTGAATTCGTGAGCAAAACAAAACCACGCTTTTGTTTTGCGATAATGAAAAACTCCACGGATGGAGTTTTTCAGAGGATACTTAGGGAAATTCAGACGGCAACATGGGCAAAACAACCGGATTCAAGGAATATGCTCGGGAAACCGCGCCTTATCGCGACCCCATGGAGCGGCTCGTTGATTTCCGTGAAATCTATACCGAACACCAGGAGCCCCTGCTCAGCGTGCAGGGCGCCCGCTGCATGGACTGCGGCGTGCCTTTCTGTCAGTCCGAAGACGGCTGCCCGGTCTACAACCTGATCCCCGAATGGAACGATCTCGTCTACAAGGGCAAATGGAAAGACGCCCTCGACCGTCTCCACAAGACCAATAACTTCCCGGAATTCACCGGTCGGGTCTGCCCGGCCCCTTGCGAAGGCGCCTGCGTGCTCGGCATCAATGAGCCGCCGGTTACCATCAAGAACATTGAATGCGCCATCGCCGACAAGGGCTTTGAGATGGGCTGGGTAACCCCCGCCGCCCGCGCCGCGGATACCGGCCGCAAGGTGGCCATCGTGGGTTCCGGCCCGGCGGGGCTTGCCGCCGCGGCGCAACTAAACCTGCAAGGCCATCAGGTGACCGTATACGAGCGAGATGACCGCATCGGCGGCCTGCTGATGTATGGCATTCCCAACATGAAGCTCGAAAAGGAGCTCGTCGACCGCCGGGTCAACCTGCTGCGGGAAGAGGGCGTGAATTTCGTGGTGAATGCCGATGTCGGCGGCAGCGGACCCAATGGCCTTGATGTGCGGCAATTGTTCGCCGGGAATGATGCCCTGCTGCTCGCCACCGGCGCCACCACCCCCCGGGATTTGCAAATCCCCCGCCGGGATGGGCCGGGAGTGCATTTCGCCATGGAATTTTTGCTGAAAAACACCAAAAGCCTGCTTGACTCTGAACTCGCGGACGGCGGCTACATCAGCGCAAAGGACAGGGACGTGATCGTTATCGGCGGCGGCGATACCGGTACCGACTGCATCGGCACATCCCTTCGCCACGGCTGCCGCTCACTCGTGAACTTCGAAATCATGCCCAAACCACCCGGTGACCGCGGCTGCGACAATCCCTGGCCCCAGTGGCCGATCATCTTCCGCGTCGATTATGGCCACGAGGAATCCGCCCGCAGATTCGGCGCCGACCCCCGGGTGTACTCGATCTCCGGCAAGGAGTTCCTGCGCAATGACGATGGCGGCCTGAGTGGAATCGTCACCGTGGAAGTCGATTCCTCATTCCGGGAAATCCCCGGCACGCAAAAGTTCTGGAAAGCCGACCTGATCCTGCTGTCCATGGGATTTCTTGGCCCGGAGCATTACGTCAGTGAGCCGCTCGGCATCGAACTCGACCGGCGCTCGAACTATCAGGCGCAATACGGCGACTACCGCACCAATGTGGCAAAGGTCTTCGCCGCGGGTGATTGCCGCCGCGGCCAGTCCCTTGTGGTGCGCGCCATCCACGAAGGGCGCGAGGTAGCCGAGAGAATCGACGAATTCCTGAGCAGCCGCTCTCAGTGATTCCACCAGGCCAGGGTGGACCAGGGGCGCAGGTCCAGCTCGTGGGTCCAGGCTGAGCGATGCTGCCGGTGCAGATGCCAGTAGGTTTCGGCTATCTGGTCCGGAAGCAACAGGCCGTCTTCGGCGCCCCGGGTTTCGCGCAGTTGCCGGAACTTTTCCGGCCCCAGCATTTTCCCCAGGGTGTCCGGCGCGTCCACGGCCCCATCCACCACGATATGGGCAACGTGAATGTTCCGGGGGGCGTATTGGGCGTTCAGGGACTGGCAAAGCATGCGCCTGCCGCCCATGGCCGCGGCGTGGGAGTGCTGCCCGGCATTGCCGCGCATGGCTGCGGTTGCCGAGGTGACGAGGATGGTGCCGCGTCCGCGTTTCGCCATGAGCGGGCATACCGCGGAAGCCGTGCGGAACAGGCCGAATGTCCCCATGCGCCAACCGAGCTCGAAAACCTTCAGCGGTGTCTCTTCCAGCGGGCGGCCCCCAATCTGGGCGCCAAGGTTGTACAGCACCACTTCAATTGGACCAATGTCTGACTCAACAACCGCAATGCGCTCCTCAATGGAGTTTTCCCTGACCACATTCAGCAGGCAACCCGAAGCAGCCCCGCCCTCCTGCTCAATCTCAGCCACCAGCCGGTTCAGACCCTGCTCATCCGTCCTGCGGCAAAGCACAGCATGAAACCCCTCCCGGGCAAACCGCTTTCCCACCTGCCCGCCTATCCCGGCACCCGCGCCAATCACCAGACAAACCGGCTGATTCATAACTTCTCCGAAATTCTCAAACAAAAAGGGACTACTTCGTCATTATGCACCCATCGAAGCCTCATGGCGCCTGACAAAAATGCGGGAAAGCATTTTTGGACGGCGCGAAGCGCCGCCCGAAGGGTGAGGGGCATGGATGCCCCAAATCACCATGACCGCCGCCGA
>JAJDSZ010000050.1 GCA_022827425.1 Pseudomonadales bacterium
AAGAACGAAGATGCGAACCGGATTGTGGATGAAGTCTCCGCGGGTCTGGCAGGCTGGCGCGGTCTCGCGCGCCAGCTTGGCATGAGCGCCGAGGACGTGGCGGTCTATGCGACGGCGCAAGCGGCGGATTAGCGGTTGCGACCACCCTGTCGAGCGCAATTGAGCGCTGGCTCGTTCCCTGACCTCAATATTGGTATAGCGAGCTATGACCAGATGAATATGCGCACCTTGGCGATCATGCGGGGAGAACGCAAAGTCGGGAAAGAAGAGCCGAAAGTCTGGTTCACTTCCGTCGAGAGCCTCGCGAAGATACTTTCCGAGCGCAGTCGCGAACTGCTTCTATTGATCGCGCGAGAGGGACCTGATTCGCTAAACAGGCTTGCCGAATTAACTGGATGCGAACAGTCGAATCTCTCGCGGACGCTCAAAACAATGTCGGGCTAGGGCTTGATCGAGTTGAATAGGGGAGAAAGAGGTACGATTATTCCGAAAGTCCCATACGATCAGTTGAGTATCAATATTCAGATTACTAGTGCAGGGGAAGAAAACGAATCGGTGCCGGCGCGTCTCCTGAGAACCGCAAGCACCGCTGTGTGAGAAGCGAAAACCGGGCCGTTTTATACCGTTATTGGAAAGTTCGTCACGAATTATTGGTTGGTTTTCGTTTCCTTAAGAGCATTTCCACGAATTCAGGACAAGCGCTACATTGGGACGGCATCCGACCGCCTCATTCATGCAGTATGCGGGCTAGAGTTTCGCTGGCGCGACCGTACTCAATCCCAATTCTTCTTGTTTCCTCAGAACATATTCCATCAAGAAAGCATAACTACGACAAGCTCCAAAATTTTCTGAATTGTCCAGGTGCAGAAAAATCTTGTCGGAATGTTTATTCGCATAGTTGAAAAGAATTGCAGTCGTGTTGTCGTCAGACCCATCATCCCTAGCAACAATCACGAAGTTTTGATGCGTTTGGCTCAGAATAGAATCTAGCTGTATCGCTAAATACTTCTCGCCATTGTATGTCGAGAGGAGTACTGCTACCCGTTGAGACATATCGAGTACTCACAAAAAAATTGAGGAAAGCATGCGGAAAACATCTGAATCTGGAATCTAATCTTCATCTCTGTCGACAATTTGTAAGCCCGGTAAATTGTAAATCGTGCGTTTCCTGTTCAATTATTCTAAATGAAACCTGCTTCAATATTCCACCGGCACGGCGTCGAGGCTGCGCCAGAGGTACCAGGAGGCGACCGAGCGCCATGGCCGCCAGGGCTCGGCGATGGCGATCATTTCCTTCGGCCTGGGACGCTCGTCATTATTGAAATGATTGGCGATGGCTTTCTGGATGCCGATGTCGTCCACCGGCAGCACATCGGGCCGCAGCAAGTGGAAAATCAGGAACATTTCGGCGGTCCAGCGGCCAATGCCCTTGACCTTGACGAGGCGCTGAATCACCGCCTCGTCGTCCATTTCACCCCACTGTTCCTGTCGCAGCGAGCCATCGAGAAAGTGCCCCGCGAGGCTGAGCAGATAACTCGCCTTCTGCCGTGACAGCCCACAGCCGCGCAGGCTCTCCACATCCTCGCCCCCCACCGCCTCCGGCGAAATCCCGCCAAGCCGCCCGAGCATCTTCTGCCAGACCGACTCCGCCGCCTTCACCGAAATCTGCTGGCCCACGATCGAGCGCGAAAGCGAGAAGAAAGGGTCATGCCGCGGCCGCAGCATCGAGTCCCCCGCGCGGGCGATAATCCCGCCCAGCACCGGATCAACCTCTCCCAAAGCCCGCCGGGCCTCATCCCAATACGGCGCAGGTTGTTCACCGCCGCCGCCCATGATTCTGGACAAATCCAACTCCTCCGCTTTGCAGCGCACCACAGTAAAAGCAATGCCGGGGAATGTCCATTGCATTGCAGCCCGAATCTCCGACTCCCCAGGGAAGTCAGGCGGCTGCGCGCAGGATAAAATCCCCACTCCCGTGGTATCCTGCGCGGAGCAAAGCGAAGTCGCAGAGTATCAGGGCGATCACCCATCACCTTGCTTGAAGATTCCACTCCAGTAATTGTCGGCGCGGGCCAGTACAGTGAGCGCAAGCCGCCGCTGCGGGCCTTGCCGCCCATGGGTCTTGCCGCCCGCGCGGCGGAATCCGCCCTGCTGGATACGGGGAGGAGAAAAGGGCTTGCGGCGCGCATCGACACGGTGGCGGTGGTTCGCAGCTTTGAGGATTCCCGCAACCGGCCCCGGGACGATCATGGATTCGGTCGGGCGGAAAACCCGCCGCGGGCGGTGGCGCGGCGCATTGGCGCGAACCCGGCCCGGGCGATCTATGGCCCGATCGGAGGCGATACCCCCCAGGCCCTGGTGAATGAAATCGCCCAGGCGATCGCCGACGGTGAAGCGGACATGGCCCTGCTTGCCGGCGGCGAAGCCATCGATACCGCCCGCACCGCTTCCCGCGCCGGGCTCAACCTCGATTGGCATGAGCCCGACGGCGGTTCGTTGGAAGACCGCGGCATGGGCGCGCCGCTGGCGACTCCGCACGAATTGGCCCATGGCATCGGAATTCCCATACAAACCTATCCGCTGTTCGAAAACGCCATCCGCGCCCGGCTCGGCCACAGTCTCCATGATCATTTGCTGCACATGGGTCGGCTCATGGCGCCTTTCTCCCGGGTGGCCCAGGACAATCCCCGCGCATTTTACGGAGACGCCCGCAGCGCGGGGCAACTTGCGGAGGTCAGTGAAACCAATCCCTTTATCTGCCTGCCGTATCCAAAACTGCTCAACGCCAGGGATCGGGTAAACCAGGGCGCCGCCCTGCTCATGACTTCGGTGGGCCGGGCGCGGAAATTGGGCATCGACCCGCGCCGGTGGGTGTTCCTCCACGGCTGCGCCGAAGCGAGGGAAAAGCTGCTCATTTCCCGGCGGGTCAACTACCATGCCTCGCCGGCGATTCGCGCCAATACCGCCGCGGCTTTCGCCATGGCCGGCAGGACCGTGGCCGACATGGATTTCATCGATTTGTATTCCTGCTTTCCCTCGGCGGTGGAAGTGGCCTGCGCCGAACTCGGCCTCGCGGTCGATGATCCAAGGGGCCTGACGGTTACCGGCGGATTGCCATTTTTCGGCGGCCCGGGGAACAATTACAGCATGCACGCCATCGCCACCCTGTCGGGCTTGCTCCGGGCGCGCCCCGGCGGTTTTGGCCTCGTTACCGCCAATGGCGGCTTTCTTTCCAAGCATGCAACGGGAATCTACTCCACGGCGCCATTCGCCGGCCCATGGCGGCGGCCGGATTCTTCCGCGATGCAGGCGCAAATCGACGCCATGGCCAGCCCGGAGTTCACGGAACAGCCCCGGGGGCCGGCTATGGTGGAAACCTGGACCGTCTGCTTTCAACACGGCGCGCCCCGGCGGGGGATTGTCATTGGCCGATTGCGCGATAATGGGAAGCGATTCATCGCCAACACGCCGGCGGATGAAGCCACGTTGCGGCGCCTTTCGAGCGAAGAGCAAATCGGTCGCGGCGGCCGGGTCAATGCAAGCGGCGAGGATAATGTGTTCAGGCTCGATTGACCCATTTGGTCATTCTGCGCGCCTTCCCCGCCGTCATTCTGCGCGCAGTCGCAGAATCTCATTGGGAGGCCACTGCATGGGATTCTGCGACTCCGCTTCGCTCCGCGCAGAATGACAGTAAGGGTGGCTTCGCTCCGCGCAGTATGATGGGAGAGTAGTTTCGCTGCGTGCAGTGTGAAGAAAATCAACCACTGGACAGGGTGCAGATGCCAAAATGAGATTCGACAATCAGAAAGTACTCGTCACCGGCGGCTCCCGGGGCATCGGTCGCGCCATTGCGCTGGCCTTCGCCGGGGCCGGGGCGAAAGTCGCCATCGTGTACCGCGGCAATACGGCGGCGGCGGAAGCAACGCTGGCGCAATTGCCGGGCGAGGGCCATATCGCCCTGGCCGCCGATGTGGCGGACCCGGATGCGGTGAAGTCCGCCGTGGACGAAGTCGCGGAACGCCTCGGCGGAATCGAAGTTCTCGTGAACAATGCCGGCATCGGCATTTATCATCGCATTGCCGGGGTTTCCTACGGGGAATGGCAGCGGGCCTGGCGCGAGACCCTGGCCGCGAATCTGCTAGGCCCCGCCAATCTCTGCTACTGCGCGGCGCGGCACATGATCGCGGGAGGCGGCGGCAGGATCGTCAATATCACTTCCCGGGGGGCATTCCGCGGAGAGCCGCTGAAACCCGCCTACGGCGCGAGCAAGGCCGCGCTCAATTCCCTGAGCCAGTCACTCGCCGTGGCGCTGGCGCCACATGGTATCTTCGTTGGCGCGGTGGCGCCCGGGTTCGTCAATACCGAACTGACCGCCGATCGCCTCGGCAGCCCCGAAGGCGAGGAAATCCGCGCCCAGAGCCCGTTTCATCGCGTCGCCGAACCCGGGGAAGTCGCCCACGCCGTGCTCTTTCTCGCCTCCCGCGGCGCCGAATTCGCCACCGGAACCATCATCGACGTCAACGGCGCCTCGTATCTGCGCTCCTGAAGCGCCACCGCGGCGCCTTGCATTGACGCTTCAGGAGCGCTCCGAAGCTACAAGGCATCAATCTCGGCGGCGCTGATGGGCTCGCCGCGATTGCTCCAGGCATTGCGAACGTAATTGATCACCGCCGCCATTTCCGCCGAATTGAGCGCCCCGCGAAAGGAAGGCATCTCGCCGCGACCGATGATGAGCACCAGCGCCACATCGGCCCCCGACCCCGCCACGGTTTCATTGCCGTCGAGGGCGGGATACACATTCGCAACCCCGCGCCCATCCACCTGATGACATTCCGCGCAATTGTCAAGAAACAAGCGCTCCCCATTCATCCCGACAACAGGCTCCGCGGCAGCGCAGGCCGAAAGCAGCGAAAACGCAATCAAGATACATAAAGTTCGGCCCATCGGTTTCCTGACCTGTTCGCTATACTCGCGCAATGTTATTCCAGATTGACCAGGCGCGCTGTCGAATCAACCGCCATGACTTGTTTTTGGTGGAGCGATTCGAAGTCAAGGTCGGCGAGCACTGGTGCGTATTCGGGCCCAATGGCGCCGGCAAATCCCTGCTCGTCGACCTCATCACCGGGCGCCGCCCCGAAACCGGCGGCTACCTGCGATTCGCCGAGGGCTTCGATCCCACCCGGGATATCCTGCTCGTTTCCTTCGAGGAGCAGCAACGGCTGTGGCGCCGTGACGAGCGACTCGACATCAGCGATTACAGCGAAGACGCCCTCGACCAGGGCACCCTGGCGGCTGAACTGATTCGTTCAAGCTTGCCGGCGGCGGAACAGGACGAAGCACTGCTGCAAAGTCTTGCCGCGGAACTCGACCTCACCGCCCTGTTGCGAAAGGGAATCCGTTTTCTTTCCTCCGGCCAGATTCGCCGCGCCCTTATCGCCCGGGCGCTATACGGCCAGCACGCTTCGCGTCCGCGTCTGCTGATCTTCGATGACCCGCTGGAAGCGGTGGACCGGGAATCCCGCGGTCGCATCGAGCAGGCCATCGCCAGGCGTCTCGGCCCCGGCTGCGCCAGCCTGCACCTGTGCCGGCGCGGGGGCGACCGCTTCCCCGGCGCAACGCATTTGCTTGTCATGGAAAACCTGGGCGTGCTGACGCAGGGTTTGCTGCGGGATGCCCCATGGCAAAAGGCCATCGCGCGTGTCCGGCGCAAGCCCGCAATCCCCGAACGCCTGCCCTTCGCACAATCTGTTGACGAGACAAACCGGGACACCCATCCATCCGACGCAAATCAGGACACCCACTCGCCGGAACGGAAACTGATCGAACTGAAAGGCGTGAGCGCGGGTTATGGCGACCTCCAAGTGCTGTGGGATGTTCACTGGACCATGACCAGCGCGCATCACGTGCTCGTCGAAGGCCCCAACGGCTGTGGCAAGTCCACCCTGCTGAGCCTCATCGACGGCGAGAACCACAAGGGCTATGGCCAGGAGGTGTACCTGTTCGGCCGGCGCAAGGGCGGCGGCGAGACCGTCTGGGACATCAAGCGCCGTTTTGGCGTGGTGTCCAATGAGCTGCACAACCGCTATGTGAAAGGCTGGAAAGTGCTCGACGTGGTGGTGTCGGGATTTTTTGATTCGGTGGGGCTTTACGATGACAGTGGCGCCAGTGAACAGGAGCGGGCCATGGCCTGGCTCGAATGCCTCGGCGTGGCGCATCTGGCCGGGCGCCATTACCACCAGATTTCCTTCGGCCGGCAGCGCCTCGTGCTGCTCGCCCGGGCCATGGTGAAACAGCCCGCCATTCTCGTGCTCGACGAGCCCTGCGTCGGGCTCGATGACTTCCACAGGGACTTCGTCCTCGGCATGCTCGACGCCATCGCCGGGCAAACCCCCACCCGGCTGATCTACGTCAGCCATGTCCCCGGCGAAAAACCCGCCTGCATCAATTACCGCCTGCGCTTCGTCGCCATGAAGGATGGCGCATACCGGTTGGAACAGTCGAAAGTGGGGCAGGCTCCAGGCTCCTAGCTGCGGATGTAATTCTGCAACTGCTCTATGGTCGCCTGCTGGTCGCTCATGATGTCCTTGACGATGTCGCCAAGCGAGGCGATGCCCACCACCAGGCCGTCGTCCACCACCGGCAAATGGCGGATATGGTTGTCGGTCATCAGATTGAGCGCGGCGTCCACGGCATGGCTGGAAGGCACCGAAACCACCTGGGTGGTCATGATTTCATCGACCCGGGTATCCCGCGAGGCGCGGCCCTTGAGAATCACCTCCCGGGCGTAATCGCGCTCGGAAATGATGCCCTGCAATTCTGGCCCGGTCATCACGAGCAAGGCGCCGACGCGATGATCCGCCATCAGCTTGATGGCGTCATAGACGCTGGCCTCCGGGCGGATGAAGCAAAGTTCCTTTTTCTGCTTGCGGTCGAGTATTTGTCTCATGGTATGCATGGCGCGCCTCCAGTGTTTCAGTCGAGCCGGGTCAGCAGGATATTGGCGTAACCCGCATTGTTGCCATAGAAACCGTAGCTGTCATTGACGAACAGGGCGAGATTGCCGCTGCACGCCGCGACGAAGCGGTAGCTGCCGCTTGCCTCGTCGTATTCCAGGTCGGAGACTCCCGCAAGGCTGTCCCGGGGGCAATCGGGCTGGCGCAACATGAGTTCGAACCAGTTGTGGCTCCGGGAACGGCGCAGGTTGCCCGCCCACTCGAAGGGCATCAGGCTGTTGCCGAAACCCCGTTCGTCCAGCGGCGCCCCGGCTTCATTGACATCAATGTCGCGGTCGATCCAGTGGCTCAGGATCGTGATGCGAAAGGCGTAATCCGCTCCGGCGTCGAGGGCAACGCCGGTATCGAAGTTCAGGTAGCTGGTGAAAAAGTCCAGATTGACTTCTTCGCCCACCGCCAGTGGAGCACCCGGCTCGGCGGCGCCGAACAGGTTCAACCGGGGCGCCTGGCAGGCCCCGAACAGCAACAGGCTTGCCGCGCAAACCGCGGCAAGGATCAACAAAGTGGTTCGACGCACTGGAATTCTCCCTGGGTCATCAATCTCCGGCACAGACCGCTCAGTCTACCCCGAGCGTCCATGCCGTCAAGCCCGGGCAAGTTGTCTGACAAAAGGATGTCCCATTTTCAAGTAGACACCCGCGGCGCATCGGCCTAGAATACCCCCTCAGTATGTGGAATGCTGAAACCTGTGCCGGCGGCCCCAGCGGGGCCGTTCCTGAGAGCGGATTGGAGCAATCTCCATTCCGTTTTTTTGTGCCCGCGATTCAGGTTGCCCAGGGAACCTCTGAGCGAGTCAGAGTTTCCCTGCGGCACATGGAAGTGCCGCCGAATTCGATGGCGTAAGCCATTGAATTCGGGAGCAAAACAAAACCACGCTTTTGTTTTGCGATAATGAAAAACTCCACGGATGGAGTTTTTCAGAGAATACTTTGGAGCGAAAGTTGAAGAAGTCCGCGATATTGGCCCTTGAAGACGGTAATCTGTTCGAGGGTATCGCCATTGGCGCAGCCGGTTGCAGCAGTGGCGAAGTCGTTTTCAATACCGCCATGACCGGCTATCAGGAAATTCTTAGCGATCCATCCTACGCCCGGCAGATCGTAACCCTCACCTATCCCCACATCGGCAACACCGGTGCCAACGCCGAGGACATGGAGTCCTCCCGGGCCTGGGCCGCCGGGCTGGTTATCCGCGACCTGCCGCCGCTGGCGAGCAATTTCCGCAGCCGGCAAAGCCTGGACGAATTTCTCAAGGAGCAGAATGTCGTCGCCATCGCCGAAATCGACACCCGGCGCCTCACCCGTCTCCTGCGGGAAAAGGGCTCGCTGAACGGTTGCCTGCTTTCCGGCCCGGAGTTTGCCCGGGGCGGCGCCGAACGGGCTCTCGCCGAGGCCCGCAAGTTCCCCGGCCTCAAGGGCATGGACCTGGCGCGGGTGGTCAGCGTTGCCGACAGTTACGCCTGGAACGAGGGCGTCTGGGCGCTCGACAAGAGCGATGACACCGCATCAGCCGCGCTGGATGTTTCCCGCTTTCATGTCGTGGCTTACGATTTCGGTGTCAAGCACAATATTCTGCGAATGCTCGCATCCCGGGGCTGCGCCGTCACCGTGGTCCCCGCCACCACTCCGGCGGGGGAAGCGCTTGCCATGGGGCCTGACGGCATTTTCCTTTCCAACGGCCCCGGCGACCCGGAGCCCTGCGATTACGCCATTGCCGCGGTGCGCGAGTTTCTCGCCGCCGGCATACCCCTGTTCGGCATCTGTCTCGGCCATCAGTTGCTTGGCCTCGCCTGCGGCGCCCGTTCGGTGAAAATGCCCCACGGCCATCACGGCGCGAATCATCCCGTGAGCAATCTCTACGACGGCTCGGTGCTGATCACGAGCCAGAACCACGGTTTCGCCATCGACGAGGACAGCCTGCCGGCGCCCCTTCGCTGCACCCACCGTTCCCTGTTCGACGGCAGCCTGCAAGGCATCGCCCACCGGCAAAAGCCCGCCTTCGGCTTTCAGGGCCATCCGGAAGCCAGCCCCGGCCCGCACGATGCCGCGCCGCTTTTCGATCACTTCATGCAACTGATGACCAGCCATGCCCAAGCGCACTGATATCAAAAGCATCCTGATTATCGGCGCCGGCCCCATCATCATCGGCCAGGCCTGCGAGTTCGACTATTCCGGCGTCCAGGCCTGCCGCGCGCTCAAGGAAGAGGGGTATCGCGTCATTCTGGTGAATTCGAATCCCGCCACGATCATGACCGACCCCGCCATGGCGGACGCCACCTATATCGAGCCCATCACCTGGCAAATGGTGGAAAAGATCATCGAACGCGAGCGCCCCGAGGCCCTGCTGCCCACCATGGGCGGCCAGACCTCGCTCAACTGCGCCCTCGATCTCAACCGCATGGGTGTTCTGAAAAAGCACGGCGTGGAGTTGATCGGCGCCAGCCGCGAGGCCATCGACAAGGCCGAGGACCGGGAACTGTTCGACCGGGCCATGACCGCCATCGGCCTCGAAACCCCCCGCCACGGCATGGCCCACAACATGGAGCAGGCTTTTGCGGCTCTTGCCAAGGTTGGCTTTCCCTGCATTGTCCGCCCGTCCTTCACCCTCGGCGGCAGCGGCGGCGGCATCGCCTACAACCGCGAGGAATTCGAGGAAATCTGTTCCCGCGGACTGGAGTTGTCGCCCACCAATGAACTGCTGATCGACGAATCGCTGATCGGCTGGAAGGAGTACGAACTCGAAGTCGTCCGGGACCGCAACGACAACTGCATCATCGTCTGTCCCATCGAGAATCTCGACGCCATGGGCGTCCACACCGGCGACTCGGTGACCGTGGCGCCGGCCCAGACCCTCACCGACAAGGAATACCAGATCATGCGCAATGCCGCCATCGCGGTATTGCGCGAGATCGGCGTGGAAACCGGCGGCTCGAACGTGCAGTTCGCGGTGAATCCCGCCGACGGCAGGCTCGTGGTCATCGAAATGAATCCGCGGGTTTCACGCTCCTCGGCGCTGGCGTCCAAGGCCACCGGCTTCCCCATCGCACGGGTGGCGGCCAAGCTCGCCGTGGGCTACACCCTCGACGAACTGCGCAATGAAATCACCGGCGGCGTGACTCCGGCCTCCTTCGAGCCGAGCATCGACTACGTCGTCACCAAGATTCCGCGCTTCACCTTCGAGAAATTCCCCGAAGCCAATGACCGCATCACCACCCAGATGAAATCGGTGGGGGAAGTCATGGCCATTGGCCGCACTTTCCAGGAATCGCTGCAGAAAGCCCTGCGCGGGCTCGAGGTGGGAGTGTGCGGGCTCGAACCGATTCTGGACCGCGGCCGGGATCTTCAGCCGAGCGCCAAGGTCAGGCTGACCCGGGAATTGACCGAGGCCGGCGCCCAGCGGCTGTGGTATCTCGCCGAAGCCTTCCGCCTGGGCTGGAGCGTGGAGAAAATCGCGGGTTTGTCCGGCATCGACCCCTGGTTTCTGGTGCAGATCGAGGAACTTGTGAACCTGGAGCAGGCCCTGGCCGGCAAGACGCTGGCGGAACTGTCCGGGGATGAACTGTTCCGCCTCAAGCGCAAGGGCTTTTCCGACCGGCGCCTCGGGCAATTGCTTGGCGCCGCGGAGGACGCCGTGCGCGCCCGTCGCCGGGAGCTTGACATCCGCCCGGTATTCAAGCGGGTGGACACCTGCGCCGCCGAGTTCGACTCCACCACCGCCTACATGTATTCCACCTACGAGGAAGAATGTGAAGCGAAACCTTCGTCGCGGCGGAAAATCATGGTGCTCGGCGGCGGGCCCAACCGCATCGGCCAGGGCATCGAGTTCGACTATTGCTGCGTGCACGCGGCGCTGGCCATGCGCGAGGATGGTTACGAGACCATCATGGTCAACTGCAATCCGGAAACCGTCTCCACCGACTACAACATCTCCGACCGGCTCTTCTTCGAACCGCTCACTTTCGAGGACGTGCTCGCCATTGTCGAACTCGAACAGCCCGAGGGCGTCATCGTCCAGTTCGGCGGCCAGACGCCGCTGAATCTCGTCAAGCAGCTCGAGGGCGCCGGGGCGCCCATCATCGGCACTTCTCCCGACGCCATCGACCGCGCCGAGGACCGCGAACGCTTCCAGCAATTGATCCGCAAGCTGGGGCTGAAGCAACCTCCCAACCGCACCGCCCGCAGCGTGGAAGAAGCCATCGGCGCGGCCAGGGAAATTTCCTACCCCCTGGTGGTGCGGCCTTCCTGGGTTCTCGGCGGCCGCGCCATGGAAATCGTCTACAACGAATCCGAACTGCGGCGCTACATGCGCGATGCGGTCAAGGTCTCCAACGAGAGCCCGGTGCTGCTGGACTACTTTCTCAGTTCCGCCATCGAGATCGACGTGGACGTGGTGAGCGACGGCGAACAGGTCATCGTCGGCGCCATCATGCAGCATATCGAACAGGCCGGCATCCACTCGGGGGATTCCGCCTGTTCCCTGCCGCCCTACAACCTGCCGGAGGAAGTGCGGCAGCGCATTCGCGGCCAGGTTTCCGCCCTGGCGCTGGAGCTCGGCGTGGTGGGCCTGATGAACACCCAGCTCGCCTGGCAGGACGGCGAGGTCTATCTTATCGAAGTCAATCCCCGGGCCTCGCGCACGGTGCCCTTCGTATCCAAGTGCATCGGTGCTTCCCTGGCCAAGGTGGCCGCCCGCTGCATGATCGGCAAGTCCCTTGCCGAACAGGGTTTCACCCGGGAAGTCATTCCGCCGACATTCGCCGTGAAGGAAGCGATATTCCCCTTCAACAAGTTCCCCGGAGTGGACCCGATCCTCGGCCCGGAAATGAAATCCACCGGCGAAGTCATGGGGGTGGGCGCTACATTCGCCGAAGCCTATGGCAAGGCCCAGCTCGCCGCCGGCGCCCATATCGAAAAGTCGGGCACCGCTTTCATCAGCGTGCGCGACCCGGACAAGGTCCACCTGGTGGATATCGCCCGGGAGTTGCTCAAGCTCGGCTACCGGCTCGCCGCGACCCGGGGCACCGCGGCCGTGCTCGAGGCGGCGGACATATCGGTCAAGCGGGTGAACAAGGTCGCCGAAGGTAGACCCCACATTGTCGATATGCTAAAAAATGACGAGATCGAACTCGTGTTCAACACCACGGAAGGCAGACAGGCAATAGCGGATTCATCCACGATCCGGCGCACCGCGCTCCGCCACGATGTATTCTGTACCACGACCATAGCCGGGGCTTTCGCGGTTTGCGAAGCCCTGAAATTCGGCGACAACATGTCGGTCTACACGATTCAGCAGTTGCACGCCGAACTCGGCTGAAACCCATTAGCGGAAAGAAGCAAGGCCAGGCCATGCCCAGAGTGCCCATGACAGTCACCGGCGAAAAGAAGCTGCGGGAAGAACTGCAGCATCTCAAGTCCGTGGTTCGCCCCTCGATTTCCAAGGCCATTGCCGAAGCGAGGGAACACGGCGACCTGCGCGAGAACGCCGAATATCACGCCGCCCGGGAGCAGCAGGGTTTCTGCGAGGGCCGCATAACCGAGATCGAACGCAAGCTTGCCGACGCCGAAGTGATCGACGTGACCCGCATCGAGGCCGGCGGCAAGGTGATTTTCGGCGCCACTGTCACCTTGTTCAATCTCAAGACCGAGGAAAACGTGACCTACCAGATTGTCGGCGAGGACGAGGCCGATGTTGCCGCGGGCAAGATTTCGGTGGCATCCCCCATCGCCCGGGCGCTCATGGGCAAGCTCGAGGGAGACGAAGTCGTGGTGCAGGCGCCGGCGGGCGACATCGAGTACGAAATCGATACCGTGGAGCATATCTAGCCGCGGCGCCATGAGCCGGTCGAAATCGAGCAAGCGCTGGCTGCGGGAGCATTTCTCCGATCCACACGTCAAGCGCAGCCGGGAGCAGGGCTACCGTTCCAGGGCGGGTTACAAGCTGCGGGAGATCCAGCGGCGGGACCGGATGATCCGCCCGGGCATGACCATCGTGGATCTCGGCGCGGCGCCGGGGTCCTGGTCCCAGGTGGCTGCGGAATTAACCGGCCCCAGGGGCAATCTGATCGCGGTGGACCTGTTGCCCATGGCGCCGATTCCCGGCGTGGAATTCATCCAGGGCGATTTCGGCGACCAGGCCGTGCTTGACGAAGTGCTACGCCGGCTGGCGGGGGCAAGCGCGGACCTTGTAATCTCCGACATGGCCCCCAATATGAGTGGAGTGAAGGGTATCGATCAGCCCCGCGCCATGGCGCTCGCCGAGCTTGCCCTGGACCTGGCGGCGCGTATACTCGCGCCCGGCGGCGGCCTGCTGGTAAAAGTCTTCCAGGGCGCGGGCTGCGAGGAATTCCGGGCGTCGCTCATGGCGGGATTCGCCACGGTCAAAACCAGAAAACCGGAAGCGTCCCGGGCGCGTTCCAATGAAATGTACTTGCTCGCAAGCGGCTTTCGCGGGCAGAATAGGAGAAGCCCTGATTAAATCAGGGCTTTCCTGCGGCAGATGGAAGTGTCAGAGAATACTAGACAGTTCGCAGCGCCTGCTGGCGGGATGCGGTCCGGGGCTGACCCGGGGGAGGCAAGGCCTTGAACGACATGGCAAAGAACCTGATTCTCTGGATGATCATCGCCGGTGTGCTGCTGACGGTGTTCAACAATATCAACCAGGGAACCACCGAAGAAACCGTCGTCTATTCGGAATTCATCCGTGAAGTGAATTCCGGGCGGGTCGAGGCGGTGGAGTTCTCGGGAATCAATCTCACCGGCATCCGCAATGACGGTAGCCGCTTCCGCACCACCCTGCCATCCATCGGCGACGATCGGCTTCTCGACGACCTGCTCGAAAACGGCGTCGAAGTCGTGGGTCGCGAACCCGAACGGCAAAGCATCTGGGCGCAACTGCTCGTGGCCGGATTCCCGGTGCTCATCATCATCGCGCTGTTTTTCTTTTTCATGCGGCAGATGCAGGGTGGCATCGGCGGCGGCAAGGGCGGGCCCATGTCCTTCGGCAAGAGCAAGGCCAAGCTCCTCGGCGAGGACCAGATCAAGGTCACTTTCGCCGATGTGGCCGGAGTGGAGGAAGCCAAGGAAGACGTCAAGGAGCTTGTGGATTTCCTGCGCGAGCCGGACAAGTTCCAGCGCCTCGGCGGCCGCATTCCCCGGGGCGTGCTCATGGTGGGCCAGCCCGGCACCGGCAAGACGCTTCTCGCCAAGGCCATCGCCGGCGAGGCCAAGGTGCCCTTCTTCTCGATTTCCGGTTCGGACTTCGTCGAAATGTTCGTCGGCGTCGGCGCCTCGCGGGTGCGCGACATGTTCGACCAGGCCAAGAAACAATCGCCCTGCATCATCTTCATTGACGAGATCGACGCGGTGGGCCGCCATCGCGGCGCCGGACTCGGCGGCGGTCACGACGAACGCGAGCAGACGCTGAACCAGTTGCTCGTCGAGATGGACGGGTTCGAAGGCAATGACGGCGTTATCGTCATGGCCGCGACCAACCGTCCCGACGTGCTCGATCCGGCGCTGCTGCGCCCCGGCCGTTTCGACCGCCAGGTCGTCGTCGGCCTGCCCGACATCCGCGGCCGCGAACAGATCCTCAAGGTGCACATGCGCAACGTGCCCATCGCCGAGAAGGTGGAGGCCTCGGTCATCGCCCGCGGCACGCCGGGCTTCTCCGGCGCCGACCTGGCGAACCTCGTAAATGAGGCGGCCCTGTTCGCCGCCCGCGCCAACCGCCGCCTCGTCACCATGGAAGAATTCGAGAAGGCCAAGGACAAGATCATGATGGGCGCCGAGCGCAAATCCATGGTCATGTCGGAAAAAGAGCGCGTCAACACCGCCTACCATGAAGCCGGCCATGCCATTGTCGGCAGGCTGATGCCCGAGCATGATCCGGTCTACAAGGTGAGCATCATCCCCCGGGGCCGCGCCCTCGGCGTGACCATGTTCCTGCCCGAGGAAGACCGCTACAGCCTCAGCAAGCGCTCGATCCTGAGCCAGATCTGCAGCCTGTACGGCGGTCGCATCGCCGAGGAAATGACTCTCGGCAAGGAAGGCGTCACCACCGGCGCTTCCAACGATATCCAGCGCGCCACGGAAATGGCCCGCAATATGGTGACCAAATGGGGCTTGACCGATGAACTCGGGCCGCTGCTCTATTCCGAAGACGAAGGCGAGGTGTTCCTCGGCCGTTCCGCGGCGCACCAGGCCAAGACCGTCTCGGTGGACACCGCCGTCGCCATCGACCGCGAAGTGCGCCGTATCGTCGACGAATGTTATGTCAAGGCCCAGCAGATTCTGGAAGAGAATCGCGACATCCTGGAACTGATGAAGGACGCGCTGATGGAGTACGAGACCATCGACACCGACCAGATCGACGACATCATGGCGCGCAAGAAGCCCCGGCCGCCGGCGGACTGGTCCGATGACGACGATGCCGGCGAAAGCGCCGGCGCCGAACCGGAAAAGACCGGGAGCAAGTCCGAACCGACCGGCAAGATAGGCGATCCCGCAGCGGAGCATTGATCGTTTCGGATCACATTTCCGGCCACGTTATTGACCAATTACTTGACCCCCGGGGGCGCCAAAACCCTGCATACCGCGCAAGGCAGCCTCGACCTGTCGCGCCCGGTTTGCATGGGCGTCCTCAATCTGACCCCCGATTCCTTCTACGACGGCGCAAGCCTCGGCGCAGCCCGCGCCGGAAAATTCACGATAAATCTCGACAAGGCCCTGAGCCGGGCGGAAAGCATGCTGGCCGAAGGCGCCCGGCTGATCGATATCGGCGGCGAATCGACCCGTCCCGGCGCGCGGGAAGTGCCGCTCCAGGAAGAACTGGACCGGGTGCTGCCCATGGTGGAAGCATTGCTCGAACGCCTGGACGTAATCGTTTCCGTGGATACGAGTACGCCCGAGGTGATGCAGGCCGCCGCCGCGGCCGGCGCCGGCATGATCAACGACGTCAGGGCCTTGCGCCGGCCCGGCGCCATCGAGGCCGCGGCGGATACGGACATGGCCGTCTGTCTCATGCACATGCGCGGCGAGCCGGACACCATGCAGGAAGAGCCGGAATACGAAGACGTGGTTGCCGAGGTAGCTGCCTTCCTGCGCCGGCGGGCGGATGCCGCAATCGAGGCGGGCATCGATCCGCAACGCATCGTCATCGACCCCGGATTCGGCTTCGGCAAGAACACGCGGCACAATTTCACATTGTTGCGCGAAATGCGGCAGTTCGCCGGAATCGGCTATCCCGTGCTCGCCGGGCTCTCTCGCAAATCGATGATCGGCGCGGCCACCGGCCGCGCGCCCGAACAGCGGCTGCCGGGCTCCATCGCCGCCGTCATGCTCACCTTGCACGGCGGCGCGCGCATCATCCGCAGCCACGATGTGGCTGCCACGGTGGATGCGATTGGAGTACACTCAATGCTTTTGGAAGAATCCTGATTTGGCGGATATGGACATGGGCGGCAACGGCAAACGCTATTTCGGAACCGACGGCATTCGCGGCAGGGTGGGCACGACGCCGATCACTCCCGATTTCATGCTGAAACTCGGCTGGGCCGCGGGCAGGGTCTTCGGCGGCATCGGCAACGGCCGCAACAGGATTCTGATCGGCAAGGACACCCGCATTTCGGGCTACATGTTCGAAGCGGCGCTGGAAGCGGGCGTCACCGCCGCCGGCGTCGACATCAGCCTGCTCGGACCCATGCCCACCCCGGCCATCGCCTATCTGACCCGCACCTTGCGCGCCCAGGCCGGCATCGTCATCAGCGCCTCCCACAACTCCTTTCACGATAACGGCATCAAGTTCTTTTCCGGCCAGGGCGCCAAACTGCCCGACGAGATCGAACTCGCCATCGAGGCCGAACTCGACAAGGAGATGACCACGGTTCCCTCGGAAACCATCGGCAAGGCTTCCCGGGTCAGCGACGCCGCCGGGCGCTATATTGAGTTCTGCAAGAGCACGATCGGCCCAAGCCTGAAACTGACCGGCCTGAAGATCGTCGTCGACTGCGCCCACGGTTCCACATACCACATCGCGCCGAACGTTTTCGAGGAACTCGGCGCCGAAGTCAGCGCCATCGGCGTATCCCCCAACGGCCTGAACATCAACAAGGAAGGCGGCTCGACCATGCCCGAGGAACTGGCGCGCGCCGTACTGGATTCCGAAGCGGATCTGGGCATCGCCTTCGACGGCGACGGCGACCGCGTCATCATGATCGACCATCGCGGCCGCATCGTCGACGGCGACGAGATTCTCTATGCGATCGCGCGCAACCGGCAACGCGAGGGTCTGGCGTTCGGCGGCGTCGTCGGCACGCAGATGAGCAACCTCGGGCTCGAACTCGCGCTCGGGGATTTGAAAATTCCCTTCGCCCGCAGCCCCGTGGGCGACCGCTACGTCATGCAGGAACTGGCCGACCGCGGCTGGGGCCTCGGAGGCGAGTCCTCTGGCCATATCATCATCACCGATCTCAATACGACCGGTGACGGCATCGTATCCGCCTTGCAGACGCTTGCCGCGATCGTCGGCTTCGAGCAGTCGCTGGCCGAACTGTGCCGGGGCATGCGGAAACTTCCGCAGTCGATGGTCAATGTCCAGGTCGCCAATGGCGCCGATCCGACCGCAAGCCCGGCGGTGCGGGAGGCGGTATCGAAAGTCGAGCGCAAACTCGGCGGCAACGGGCGGGTGCTGCTGCGGCCGTCGGGCACCGAACCCGTCGTTCGCGTCATGGTCGAAGGCGAGGACGCCGAGCGCGTCGAAGCGCTCGCCAACGAGTTGTCCGAACTCGTCGCCGATCAGGTTGGCTAGATTCTTCGAAAAATTCCTTCCCGGCCGCGGGTGGGAGTCGATTGCGCGGAAGCGGCGTCTCGGCTAGTATTAGCGCCCCGTTTTTCACGGTCCGCGGGCAGCGTTCACGCCCCCGGGATTCAGGGACATGCGCCGCAAACTCGTTGTTGCAAACTGGAAGATGCATGGCTCCCGGGCGCGAAACAGGCAATTGCTTGATGCCGTCAAGCCACCCCTGCAAAGCCTCGCAGGCCGGGTCGATATCGCCGTTTGCCCGGCGCATCTGCATCTGGGAGAGACCGTAGCAGCCCTGGCCGGCAGCGACATCCGGCCCGGAGCGCAGAATCTGTACGGGCTGGCGGAAGGCGCGATGACGGGAGAGACGTCCGCCACGATGCTGGTGGACTGCGGCGCCGAGTTCGTCATCCTCGGACATTCGGAGCGCCGGGGCCATCTGGGAGAAACGGACGCCGAGGTCGCGGACAAGTTCGCCGCGGCCAGGGAGAGCGGGCTGACCCCCATACTTTGCGTAGGGGAAACGCGGGCCGAACACGATGCCGGCGAGACCGAAGCGGTAGTATCGCGCCAGCTCGACGCCGTGACGGAAAAGCTGGGAATGGAAGCCATGCGCGGCGCCGTCGTCGCCTATGAGCCGGTCTGGGCCATCGGCAGCGGAACGCCGGCGACGCCGGAACAGGCCCAGGCGGTACACGCCATGTTGCGCGAGCGGCTGGCGCGCGGGAACGAAGAGATTGCGGGCGGAATCCGCATCCTTTACGGTGGCAGTATCAATGCCGCCAATGCGGTGGAGTTGTTCGCCCAGCCGGACATAGATGGTGGTCTGGTCGGAGGCGCTTCGCTGAAAGCGGAAGAATTCATAACCATCTGTACCAGCGCAGGTACCTGATCATGGAAACATTGGTAGTCGTCCTCCACGTTGTAGTGGCCGCAGCCATCGTCGGCCTCGTTATGCTGCAGCAAGGCAAGGGCGCGGACGCCGGCGCCTCGTTCGGGGCAGGCGCGTCACAAACCGTTTTCGGTTCTTCCGGCAGCGGCAGCTTTCTCGTGCGGGCAACCACGGTAGCGGCCGTGCTGTTTTACGGCACCAGCCTGGTGCTGGCGATCTACGCCCGCGGCCAGTCGCAACTCGCCGACCCGACGGGCCTGCCGATCGCCAATCCGGAGCTGCTTGAGCAGTCCGTGCTCGAACAGTCCCTGACAGCCGACGAGTTGCCGCAGCTCGACGCGAACCTCGCCGACGACGCGCTGCCGCAGATCGACGAACCCGCCCCGGACGACGTGCCGCAAGTTCCGGGGAGCGACAACTGAGTTTCATGTGCCGAAGTGGTGGAATTGGTAGACACGCTATCTTGAGGGGGTAGTGGCCCACGGCCGTGCCGGTTCAAGTCCGGCCTTCGGCACCAAA
>JAJDSZ010000069.1 GCA_022827425.1 Pseudomonadales bacterium
CGGCGCCATGTATCTGAACGAAGGGATGCATGGCGAGACCCGGGTCGTACCGGAAGAATGGGTGGCCGCCTCGCATCGGCCCCGCGCGCGTTCCCCGCGAGGCCAGGGCCGTTTCTACGGCTATGGCTGGTGGCTGCGCGACCTGGCGGGCATGCAAGTCCCCACCGCCTGGGGCTACGGCGGCCAGCTTATCTTCGTCGTGGATGAACTGGATCTCGTGGTGGTCGCCACCTCGGACAGCGTCCCGGGCCCCAACCGCCGCGGCCACCTCGGCCGCCTCTATAACCTCGTCGAAGACCACATCCTCATCCCGGTCGGTCTGGCCCAGCGCGCTGGTAGCTGAGGAATCCAATGGGGAACGCTTGAAAATCCTAAACTTGCCTTGGGCTTGCGGGAGACCGGCGGACTGTCATCCCTCGCCAACGTGGATCAGTACGGCGGCGATATTGTCCCGGCCGCCGTTGCGGTTGGCGTATTCCACGAGTTTGTGGATGCCGGCTTCGATGTCGGCGCCGTGGTCGTTGAGGATGTCCTTGAGCTGCCAGTCGGCGACCATGTTGTAAAGGCCGTCGGAACAGAGCAACAGCACGTCGCCGGATTCAAGATCGTATTCGAGAAATTCGACTTCCACCTCTTCAAGGACGCCAAGGGCCCGGGTCAGGATGTGGTCGATATTGGAAAGGGAAACGCTGCCGCTTGAGGCTGCGCCCCTGGCGAGCAGTTCATTGGCGAGGGTGTGGTCGCGCGACAACTGTTCGAGTTGTTTTTTCCGCATCAGATAGAGGCGTGAATCCCCGACGCAGCCCGCGAGCAGGCGGCGGCCATCGATTCGCGCGGCAATCAGCGTGGTGCTCATGCCGTTCATGCTCTTGCTGGACCTGGCGGCAAGGAAAATCCTGCGATTGGCGGCGCTGATCGCCTCTTCCAGTTGTTCGCGCAGGCTGCCCTGGAACTGGACCGCGGGCCGGTCCGGCCGAAACTCGGTGAGCAGCGAAGTGACCGCCATGCAGGAAGCGATTTCCCCCGAGGCGTGGCCGCCGAGACCGTCCGCAACCATCGCCAGGGCGGCTTCTTCATCGAATCCGACAAAATCCTCGTTGTATTCGCGCAAAACGCCGGAATCCGTCTTGCCGGCAATGCGAATGCTGAAAGCTGGTTCACTCATGATGGTTTGCGGTTCCCTTGACACGGTTTGCCGCAGCGAATCGGGAAGGCGCGCTGCCCGTTTTCGCCGATGGCTGCGGGAAAGTCTAGCGCAAGCCGTCCGCTTTGTGAAAACCAGGCTCGGGGAGCAGTTCGCCGCTTGAGGCGGGACGAAATATGATAATCTTCGCGGGTTTTGGAGAAGGGGTTCCGGCCCACGCGGGTTTCCGGGGAAAGATCGTCAGCGCTGACGAGTCGCTGTCTGTGCCGGAGAATGGCTGACGATGCTGAGGAGTGGCTATGAAAGTGCTGAACTACTTGGCCGTTGTGCTGCTGGTAGTCGTTGTCTTTTACCTGCTGATCGTCGGCGAGTCGCTGCTGCTGCCGCTGGTGATCGCCATTGCGCTATGGTACCTGATCAATACCTTGGCGGCGGCTCTCGGCAGGCTTTCCATCGGCAAGTTCCCGATCCCCGGCCCCGTCTGCCTGTTGCTGTCGATATTCACCTTTCTTGGCCTCATCTGGGGCCTGGTCAATTTTCTCAGCACATCTTTCGGCGGGGTCATGGAAATGGCGCCGGTTTATCAGGACAACCTGATCCGCCGGCTTGAATCGCTGTCGCTGCCCTTTGTGGACGTGGGCGCGATCCAGGGCGAGAATTTCGGTCAAACGCTGATCGATTGGATTGACCTGCCGAGCTACGCCGCATCGCTGGCGGGTTCGGCGGCGGGAATCCTGGCAAGCAGCAGCCTGATCCTGATCTATCTGGGCTTTTTGTTTTTTGAGCAAAGGCAGTTCAACAACAAGATCAGCGCGCTGGTATCCAATGAAGCAAAGGAAAAGGAAGTGCGTGGCATTTTCGAGCGCATCCGGGACGACATCCAGAAATACATCAGTATCAAGATGTTCACAAGCTCTCTCACCGGCCTGCTCAGCTACGGGCTGCTTCTGCTGATGGGAGTCGATTTTGCCGGCGTCTGGGGTCTGTTGATTTTCCTGCTCAATTTCATTCCCACCGTGGGCTCGATCATCGCCACCATGTTTCCCGCCATGATCGCCCTGGCCCAGTCCGACGGGTACTACCTTTTCTTCATGGTGCTGGGCGGCATCGGCGCATTTCAGGTCATGATCGGCAATGTGATCGAGCCGCGCCTGATGGGCAGCTCATTCAATCTCAGCCCCATCGTCATCCTTCTCAATCTGGCGCTGTGGGGCACAATCTGGGGCATTCCCGGCGCATTCCTCTGTGTGCCCTTTCTGATCATCTTCACCATTATCATGAGCCATTTTCCCAGAACCCGGCCCATCGCCATCATTCTGTCCAGCGATGGCGACCTGCGCGTTCCACTGGAGGACGCGCTGGAAGCCTTTTCCTTTGCCGGCGCCGGCGGCAAGTCGTCATTGCCCGGCTCCGGAGATTCCGGCGCTGCCGCGGATGACATGCCCGACGGGGATGCGGGCGGCAGATGAACAGCGCCGAAATTCGCCAGGGTTTTCTGAACTTTTTTGCGCGGCGCGGGCACCGGATCGTGCCGAGCAGTCCCCTGGTGCCCGGCAACGACCCGACCCTGCTTTTCACCAATTCCGGCATGGTCCAGTTCAAGGATGTCTTCCTCGGCCGGGAAGCGCGGCCCTACCAGCGCGCGGTGACTTCCCAGCGCTGCCTGCGCGCGGGCGGCAAGCACAACGATCTGGAAAACGTCGGCTATACCGCGCGGCACCACACTTTCTTCGAAATGCTCGGCAATTTTTCCTTCGGCGACTATTTCAAGTGCGAGGCCATCGGCTTCGCCTGGGAATTCCTCACCGGGGAACTTGGCCTGCCGGCGGAGAAACTCTGGGTCACGGTGTTCCGCGACGACGACGAAGCCGCCGACATCTGGCTCAAGGAAATCCGGGTTGCTCCGGAACGCTTTTCGCGCATGGGCGAGAAGGACAATTTCTGGGCCATGGGGGATACCGGCCCCTGCGGCCCCTGCTCCGAAGTCTTTTACGACCATGGTCCGGAAGTTCCCGGCGGCCCGCCCGGCTCCGCCGATGAAGACGGCGACCGCTACATCGAAATCTGGAATCTGGTTTTCATGCAGTTCGAGCGCGGCGAAGACGGCTCCCTGACGCCGCTGCCGCGGCCCTCGGTGGATACCGGCGCCGGCCTCGAAAGGCTCGCCGCGGTGCTGCAGCGGGTGCACAGCAATTATCAGATCGACCTGTTCCAGTCCTTGCTGGGAGATATCCGGCAAATCACCGGCGCCGGCGATCTGGAAAACCCTTCCCTGCGGGTGATCGCCGACCATATCCGCTCCTGCGCCTTTCTCGTTGCCGATGGCGTACTGCCATCCAATGAAGGCCGCGGCTATGTGCTGCGCCGGATCATTCGCCGGGCCATCCGTCACGGCCATCGGCTCGGCGTCAAGGATCTGTTCTTCCACAAGCTCGTGGAGCCGCTGGCGGCGGTGATGGGTGAAGCCTATCCGGAACTGATCGAACAACAGGCGCGAATCGCTGGCGCCCTGGAGGAAGAGGAGCGGCAATTCGCCCGCACCCTGGACAATGGCATGGCGATTCTGGAAAAGGCCATCGCCGATCTCGGGGACCAGACGATGATTCCCGGCGATACCGTGTTCCGCCTCTACGATACCTATGGCTTCCCGGCGGACCTCACCGCGGATATCGCCCGGGAGCATGGGCTGGCCATCGACACGGTCGGTTTTCAGGCTGCCATGGAAGCCCAGCGCGAACAGGCCCGGGCCGCCAGCAATTTCAGCGCCCGGGAACTGGTGGACATCGATCCCGATCAGGCCACCGAATTTATCGGCTACGACGAATTGAGCGGCGCCGCCACCGTGGTGGGCATGTTCGACGTGGCCAGCCGGCAGCCAATCGATGAATTGCGCGATGACCGGGAAATGCGCCTGCTCCTCGACAGTTCCCCCTTTTATGGCGAATCCGGCGGGCAGGTGGGCGACAGCGGATGGCTGGAAAACGGGCAGATGCGTTTTGCGGTGAGCGATACCCAAAAACAGGGCGATGCCCTGGTGCATGTCGGCCGCCTCAGCGAGGGCGTGTTGCGCACCGGAGACCGGCTCATGGCCCGGGTCGCCGCCGAAGAGCGCGGCGCCATCACCCTCAATCACTCGGCCACCCACCTGATGAATGCCGCCCTGCGCAATGTGCTTGGAACGCATGTCACCCAGCAGGGCTCCCTGGTGGACAAGGACCGGTTGCGCTTTGACTTTTCCCATCCCCAGCCCGTTGCCCCGGGGCAGATTCGGGAGATCGAGCGGCAGGTCAACCGGGAAATCCTTCGCAACTCGGCGGTTACCAAGGAAGTCATGGCCATCGAGGAAGCCAGAAAGCGCGGGGCGCTCGCCATGTTCGGCGAAAAGTACGGCGAGCAGGTGCGCGTGGTCAGCATGGGAGGCGAGTATTCCGTGGAATTCTGCGGCGGCTGCCATGTGGATCGCACCGGAGACATCGGCCTGTTCCGGATCATCGCCGAGTCGGGAATCTCCGCCGGGGTGCGCCGGATCGAGGCGGTCACCGGCCTGGGGGCGCTGGGCCGGGTACACCGCGAAGAAGAGACCCTGCGCGAACTCTGCCATGTGGTGAAGTCGAGACCCGAGGAAGTCGTCGAGCGGGTGAGCCAGTTGTCGAAATCCAACCGCGTCCTGGAAAAGCAGGTCGAACAGCTCAAGGCAAGGCTTGCCACCGGCGCCGGGGGCGATCTCGCCGACCGGGCTCGGGACGTGGCGGGAGTCAAGCTGTTGGCAACCGAAGTCGACGGGCTCGACCCCAAAGCCCTGCGGGAAGCGGTGGACAAACTCAAGAATCGTCTCGGCAAGTGCATCGTGGTGCTCGCCAGCGGTGGCGGGGACAAGGTGAGCCTGGTGGTGGGCGTCAGCAAGAATCTGACCGATTCGGTGCAGGCGGGAGAACTGGCCAACATGGTCGCCGGGCAGCTTGGCGGCAAGGGTGGCGGGCGCCCGGACATGGCCATGGCGGGGGGACGCGACGCCAAAGCCCTGCCCGGCGCCCTGGCCAGCGTAGCCCCTTGGGTGGCGGAACGGCTGACGGAAGCGGGCTGATGTCGCTCATCGTGCAGAAATACGGCGGCACCTCGGTGGCCTCGGTGGGCCATATCGAGGCCGTGGCCGACAAGGTGGCCCGCTTTCGCGACGAAGGTCACGATTTGGTGGTGGTGCTGTCCGCCATGGCCGGCGAAACCAACCGCCTCGTGGCTCTGGCCCAGGAAGTCATGGAACAGCCGACGCCCAGGGAAATGGACGTGCTGCTTGCCACCGGCGAGCAGGTTACCATCGCCCTGCTGTGCATGGCCTTGGAACGCCGGGGCCACGGCGCGCGCTCGTTCACCGGCGGCCAGGTGCGGATTCTCACCGACGAAAGCCACACCCGGGCGCGCATCCGGGAAGTGGACAGCACCCGGATGCTCGCCCAGCTCGAGCAGGGCAACGTGGTGGTTGTCGCCGGTTTCCAGGGCGTGACCGGGCACGGTTGCATCACCACCCTTGGCCGGGGTGGTTCCGACACCACCGCGGTGGCCCTGGCGGCGGCGCTGGAAGCCGACGAATGCCAGATCTACACCGATGTCAAGGGTGTCTACACCACCGACCCCCGCATGGTTGATGGCGCGAGATTGCTGCGGCATATCACTTTTGAGGAAATGCTCGAACTCGCCAGCCTCGGCGCCAAGGTACTGCAGATCCGGGCGGTGGAGTTTGCGGGCAAGTACCAGGTCCCGTTGCGGGTGCTGTCGACTTTTGAAGAGGGGCCGGGAACTCTCATTACCCTGGAGGAACAAGCCATGGAAACACCGGCCATCGCCGGCGTCGCCTTCGAGCGCGACGAAGCCAAGCTGACTGTCAAGGGCGTGCCTGACGTTCCCGGCATCGCCTACAAGGTCATCGGCCCGGTCAGCGAATGCGGCATTGAAGTCGATGTCATCGTGCAGAACGCGGCCGCCGGCGGCAACAACGACATCAGTTTCACCGTCAAGCGCGGCGATGCGGAGCGGACGCTGGAAATCCTGCAACAGGCGGTTCCCTCGATGCCGGCCGATTCGGTGGAGCTCGACACCCATATCGCCAAGGTTTCCCTGGTGGGTGTCGGCATGCGCTCACACGCCGGCATAGCCAGCCGGATGTTCAAGGCCCTGGCGGGGGAGAACATCAATATCCAGATCATCACCACATCCGAGATCAAGATTTCGGTGGTGATCGAGGAAAAGTATCTCGAGCTTGCGGTGCGCGCCCTGCACAGCGCTTTCGAGCTGGAAAAAGCGGAAAACGGGTAAGCCGAAGAAACTTCGCAAATTGTTTGCAAAGCGGGAATCCACACGGCTACTATAGGCACGCAATCGGTACAGGCCAATATTCAGGGGATTGGCGAGGGGCTGCCAGCAGGGACGATCGAGGAGACGTGCAAGGATCGGTACAGGACGGATACGAGGACTAGTGCAATGCTGATATTGACACGCCGGATCGGCGAGACACTGATGGTAGGAGACGATGTGACTGTTACCGTGCTGGGTGTTAAGGGGAACCAGGTGCGCATAGGGGTTAACGCGCCAAAGCACATTGCGGTTCACCGCGAGGAAATCTACCAGCGGATACAACGGGAAAAAAGCAGCCAGACGGCGGCAAAACCCCAGGCGCAAGAACAAGAGTGATTCAACAGCGCGGGCTTCCTGGCCGCGCTCTCACCCGCAAACCTTTTTCGAATCATTCGAGGCCTGCCCCCGCCCGGGTGACAGGGCGCAACGCATTTCCTATAATCGCCTTCCAATCGTTCCCGGACGGCAGTTCGCCCCGGTCCGGGAAAACCCGGCGCGGTCCAGGCTGATGACGAAGCCTGATCATTCAATGCTTTTGGCCCGAAGCCGATAACTACAGCGATTACCAGCGCCCTGGCAGTTCGGGCTTTCCCGCGCCGGACCAGGGTTTTTTATTGAGACAAAAAGACCGCTGAAACCATGAACCCACTGCCAGAACCTGACTCGACCCACGCCGCCGCCACACTGCGAAACCTGCTTGCCAAACCCCTTGCTGAACGAGTCTTGCCGAGCGCCAGACGCTGGAATTCCCGGGGAATTGCCGCTCGCTCCAGCGCACTGCTGCTGTCCCTGTTCGTCGCCGCGGGCGCCGCGGCCCAGGAGGGCCAGTCCGGCGGGATGCCTGTGGTCAGCATCGTGGGCGCCGGGGAAATCAGCGAAGGCGGCGATGCGGTTTTCCGGGTCAGCGCCAATCCGCCGCCGGCGCCGGAAAACAGAATCCTGGTCAGGGTCAACTTTTCCCAGGACAGCGATTTCGCCGGCCCCGGCCAGGCCGGACCGCGAACGGTCAGCATCAATTCCAGTGGTTCGAACTCGGTTGTGGTGGCCACCATCGACGACGACATCAAGGAAGGCCATGGCCTGATTTCCGGCAGAATCACCGCCGGCAATGGCTATTCCGTGTCGGAAAACGCCGGCGTGGCGCGAATCGACGTATTGGACAACGATACGGCGTCGGCCAGGCCCATGGTCAGCATTGTCGCGGGAAGCCCCATCACCGAGGGTGGGGAAGCGAGTTTTTTCATCACCGTCACGCCGCCGCCCACCCGGGAAGAACTCAGGGTGAACCTGATCGTGTCCCAGCGGGGCGATTTCGCCGTGGAAGGGCAGCGGGGCGGCCACACCCTGCGAATCGGCGAAGAGGGCGAGGCGATCCTGCGCATCCCCACCGTGGATGACGACATGGACGAACCCGAAGGCAGGATCATCGCCAATGTCAGCGTCGGCCGCGGCTACGATCAGGACGGCGACTACAATACTTCCCGGGTCCGGGTATTCGACAATGACGAACCGCCTCCCGCCGAACCCGATATCTTCGGCACGGTCTACGCCGATCATGACGCCAATGGCGAACGCGGCCAGGCGGAACCGGGCCATGCCGGCTGGACAGTGGACCTGCTCGACGCCAATGGCGCGATTTTCGCGACTACGCTGAGCGATACCGGGGGCGCCTGGCAGTTCATCGGATCCACCACAGGCGTCGCGGCAATCCAGGCGCGGCATCCGGATACCGGCATGGTCTGGTCCCGGCGCGCCATAGCTCCGCGGGGCAATGCCATCGCCACCTTCGACCTGCCCATCGCCCTGGGCGGCGTGGTGTACGACAGCATCGCCAGAACGCCGATTCCCGGCGTGCGCCTGCGCCTGGTCGATGCCCGGGGCGCTGTAATCGCCGGACAGTGCCTGCTTCCCGGACAGCAGCAGCAGATGGTGGGCGCCGACGGCGCCTACCGCTTCGACCTCCAGCCCGGCGCCCATATGGATTGTTCCGCGGTTGTCGGCGACTACCGTATCGAAATCGCCGAAACTCCCGCGGGATGGCTGTCCGGCGATTCGTTGCTGCTGCCTCCCGAGCCGTCCGCGCTCGATGTTGCCGCCTGCGCCGCCGGCGGCGGCGCCTGCGTGGTCCAGGCCCAGCACGGCGCGCCCATGGATGGCGACGACGCAAGCTGGTATCGTCGCCTGACCCTCACCGAAGGGGCGGCCACCGCATTCCACAATCATATTCCCCTGGACCCGGTGGACAGCCCGGTGTATGGCGGCCTGATCAGCGTCAGCAAGGATGCCGTGACCCGTTTCGCCTCGGTGGGCGAGCCCGTGGGCTATGAAATCCGCCTCACCAACACCAGCCCCCTCACCCTGCGGGGCATCGAGCTGCGCGACAATCTGCCCGATGAATTCAATTTCATCGCCGACAGCGCCAGCCTGCGGGAAATCGTCGATTCGCCCCGAGGCCAGTCTGCGGCCAACCCGCTCACCCTGGACAACGGCCCGGCCTATCCCATTCCGACCAGCGGCAACGATCCGGTGATCTTCGGCCCCTTCGACCTTGCCGCGGAAAGCAGCGTGATCATCCGCTATGTCACCCGGCCAAGCACCCGGGCGCGGCAGGGCAGCTATACCAATACTGTCACGCCACTGGCGGGTTCCCGCGTTGTCGGCAATGTGGCCGAAGCCAGCGTGAATATTGCCAGCGATCCGCTGTTCGAGCAGACCGCGGTGCTTGGCCAGGTATTCATGGACCGCAATGGCAACGGCCAGCGCGATGCCGATGAACCGGGCATTCCCGGCGTCCGCCTGGCAACCGTGGATGGCCTGCTGATCGAAACCGACCAGAATGGCCGCTACCACGTGGCGGCGGTGGAAGTCGGGAACGCCGAGCGCGGCAGCAATTTCATTCTCAAGCTCGATCCCGCGACCCTGCCCGACGGCGCCCGGGTCATCGGGGAGAACCCGCAAGTTTTGCGGATTACCCAATCGTTGATGTCGCGCATGGATTTCGCCGTGCGGTTCGACGCCAGCCACACCCGGGAACTGTATGAGGAAGCCCCGGCGAGAGCGGTGGTGGAGCGCACCCTGACCCGCTACAACACCGACCGGCTGCTGCCGGTGCGCTTTGCATCCGGCGTGGCGGAAATTCCCCAGGAGTTTGTCGATCAATTGCGGGAACTGCTTGACGAATACGAGGACAGGGACAATCTCCGGGTCCGCTTTGTCGGCCATACCGACGATGTGCCGCTCAGCGTGCGAATCCAGCCCACTTTTGGCGACAACCAGGGGCTGTCCGAAGCCCGCGCCGCGGAAGTGGCGGAGTTTTTCAGCGAACAGCTTTCCCTCGACCCCGCCACGGTGGAAATCGAGGGCCGCGCTTTCCGCCAGCCACTGGCCAGCAATCTCACCGAAGCCGGCAGGGCCCTGAACCGCAGGGTGGAAATCGAAGTGGTCTTCGACGAGGAAATCACCGAAACCTCGGCGGAATTCGAGCCGGAAGACCCGGACAACATTCCCGCCGAGCCGGAGACCGAAATCCGCTATGACTCCATGACCGATGTGGTGGAGCCCGTGCGATTCGCTCCCGACAGTGTGGCCTTGAGCGACGAGCAGCGTCAGGCGCTGGAGGACAGCCTCGCGCCGTTCACCGAACTCGATGTGGAATCGGTGCGGCTCAGCGGCGTGTCCTATGTGGCTCCCAGCGGCGGGGATGCGGCCCGGGCGGCGGCTCTCGAACAGGCCCGCCAGCGCGCCGAAAACGTGGCCGGGGCAGTTGTTGAGGAACTCGGCCTTTCCATCAGCCGGATCGCGGTAGAAGCAAACATCACCACGGAACTACTCGCCGCCGACACCACCGAATTCGGCCAGACCGTCAACCGCAGGGTCGAAATCGAAGTGAGCTATCGCAGTATCGCGGAAATGGTGAGCAGCCGGACCATTGTGCTGCAAGCCGCCCAGATGGCCGAAACGACTTTTGTCGAAGGCGCCGGCCGCGTGTGGATGACCGAAGACGCTTTCAGCCGCCAGGCCCAGCTTGCGGTGCTCGCCCCGCAGCCGGTTCGCGTCGACGAAAACGGCCGCATGGCGGTGCCGGTATCTTTCGCCGCCCATGGCAATTACCAGGGCGTGGCCGAGAGTTACCGGCTTGATCTCTACCGCGCCACCGACGTGGACCTGTCGCGCCCGATCGCCAGCGTTTCCGCCGGCGAACTTGCCTGGCCGGAAACCTTCAGCCTGATGGACCCGCAACTCGAGCTCGAGGCCGGCGAGCAGCTCGCCTACGTGCTGCGGGTCTTCGACAGCAACGGCAATCAGGACCGCACCGCGGCCCAACTCGTCAACGTGGTGGCCGATGACGGCGCCGCTGCCGCCATCGCCCCGGAAACCGTCATCGGCATGTCGATTCTCGAAGACAGCCAGATCAATCTGTCCGGCAGCAAACTGCGCATTCATGGCGCCGATTTCGCTCCCGGGGAGAGGTTGACGGTGGCCGGCGCCGATGTGCGGGCCGACGCCGAAGGCAAGTTCGTCAGCGAGCTGTTCCTGCCTTCGGGCAGCGCCGAGATCGTCGTCAGCGGCGGCGAGGAAGGCGGTCGCTGGCGGGAAGTGCTGCGCCCGGAAATCGACGAGGATTACCGTTTCATCGTGGGCCTTGCCAGCCTCACCCTGGGCCAGGACAGCTTTGGCGGCGCATTCGAGGCGCTCACCGAAGCCGACGAGTTCGACGAATCGGTATGGCTCGATGGCCGTCTGGCGTTCTACGCCAAGGCCAAGATACAGGGCAAGTATCTGCTTACCGCCCAGATGGACAGCACCGAGGACGATCTCGACAATCTGGGCGACAACCTGCGCCGCCGGGACGCCCGCCGCATGTTCCGCCAGCTCGACCCGGACCGCTACTACCCAGTCTATGGCGATGATTCCACCACGGTCAGCGATGTGGACACCCAGGGCGCCCTCTATGTGCGGCTCGACTGGAACCGCAACCAGATGCTCTGGGGCAATTTCAACACCGGCCTGACGGGAACCGAAAATCTGGCCTACAACCGCTCGCTCTATGGCGCCCGCGCCCGGTTTGAAAGCGATTCCCGCACTTCCCTCGGCGACCCGCGCTACAGCGCCACGGCCTTTGCTTCGGAATCGGAATCCGCCGCCGCCCACGTGAGCTTCCGCGCCACCGGCGGCTCGGTGTACTACCTGCGGCACACCGATGTGGTACAGGGCTCGGAAAAAGTCTGGATGGAAGTACGCCAGCGCGACAGCCGCCAGGTCATCGAACGACGCGAATACGTGGAAGGGCTCGACTACGAAATCGACGCCCTCCAGGGCCGCATCATCCTGAGCCGGCCGCTGCAGCCGGTGAGCAATGCCTACAACAGCGCGATTATCCGCCGCGGCCTGGACGGCGATCAGGTCTACCTGCTCGTGGATTACGAGTACATTCCGGTGGGTTTTTCCGGCGACAATCTCATCGTCGGCGCCCGGGGCAAGGTCTGGATCAGCGAGAATTTCGGCATCGGCGCCGCCAGCGTCAGCGACGACAGCACCGGCCAGGACTATCAGTTGCAGGGCGTGGACGTAAGCCTGAAGGCCAGCGAAGGCACCTACTTCAATGTGGAGTTGGCCAGCAGCAAGGCGGCGCAAAACGCCGCGGGCTTCGAGTCGATCGACGGTGGCCTGCGCTTCGCGGGCATGGACCGCAGCATGCCCGGAGAATGGTCGGAAGGAGACGCGGTCTCGGTGGAAGGGCGATTCGACATCGCCGAGGTCAGCGACATGTTCTCGGGCAATGTCCGGGCCTGGTGGAAGGACCGCGACGCGGGCTTTTCCTCGGGCAATATCTCCCGCAACCAGATCACCCGGGAGTCCGGCGTCGACGCCATTGTCCGCGATGACAACGGCCTGCTCGTCCAGGCCAGTGTTTCCGAGCTGGAAAGCGCCAACAGCGACAGCACCAGCGTGGCCAGGGTGCAGGGCGACATTACCCGGGGCCGGGTCAGCTTTGGCGGCGAACTGCGCCATGAAGACCTGGCCCGGGGCATGGGCCCGGTGCATTACTACGGTCGTCCCATGGAAAGCGTGGAAGGCGACGCCCTGCTCGCGGGCGCCAGACTGGGCTATGCCTTGAACGAGGACCAGACGCTCTACGGCAAGCTGCAAACCGGCCTCGACGAAGGCGGCGACTACGTGGCGAACGACCGCATCGCCGCCGGCCTCGAAACCCGCATCAGCGATGATTTTTCGGTGCTCGTGGAAGCCAGTGACGGCGACCTCGGCGGCGCGCTTTCCGGCGGCGTCAGCTATGCGCCGGTGCGGAACTTCTCCTTCGACGTGCTCAGCGGCGTCGGCGCAGGCGCGACCAGCGAGTTCGGCGGCAATTACCAATTGGAGAGCGGCCACGAACTCTATGCCAGCTACCTCTCCGACCCGGACCGTACTTTTGGCGACGGCGACATGCTCACCGTGGGCCAGCGCCGGGATTTCGGCAACCGCTTCGGCGTGTACACCGAGTCGCACTTCGGCGAAAACGACCGCTACGCCAATGCCAATCATTCCTTCGGCATCGACTACGCCACCGAAAGCGACTGGATTCTCAGCGGCGTGGTCACTACCGCCAATGCCGATCTGTTCTCCAGCTCCCTGGAGCGCGAGGCGATCTCGCTCGGCGCCTCGGTGGACCGGGAGGACTACCAGTTCAGCGCCCGAACCGAGTACCGCAATGATGAAGGCCCGGAATTCGCCATGGACCAGTACCTGCTGGCCTCAAGCTATTCCCGCGTCTTGAGCGAGAGCAGCCGGGTGCTCGGCCGCCTGAACCTGCTGCGAACCGACGACGCCAGCTTCACCGGCGGAGAGCCCGCCACCTTCACCGAGTTCGATATCGGTCACGCCTACCGCCCCGCCGCGCTCGAGCGCTGGACCACGCTGATCCGCTACAGCTACCTGTACGATGCCGCGGGCGCCTACCAGGTGGGCGGCGGGCTCGACCAGCGAGTACACATTCTTTCCGCCGAAGCCTTGTACCAGCTCAATCCGCGCTGGGAAGTCGGCGGCAAGATCGCCTGGAAGAGCGGTGAAGCCCGGGCCGCCCTCGGCCTCGGCGAATGGCACGACCATGAGGTCAGCCTCGCCGTGGCGAGGGCGCGCTACAATCTCGTCAGCGAATGGGACCTGCTCGCCGAGTACCGGGTGCTTGAGGACCGCGGTGCAAGCAATACCCGAAGCGGCGTCCTGCTTGGCGCCTACCGCAGCCTGAACGAGAACTTCCAGCTTGGCGGGGGCTACAACTTCACCGATTTCAGCGATGACCTGCGCGACGCCGAATACGACAAGCGCGGTTTCTTCATCGACATCGTGGGGAGTTTGTAATTATTCGCCGATTCCGCGCAGGCCGGTTCCGCCGAATCCCGCCCGGCCTCGGCCAGATCCCGCACCACGCTGAGCGACTCCGCCGCAAGCACCGGCGCCCCATCGGGGAGCGCGGTTTGCGGTTTGTTTTCCGAAGAATCATCCTGTGTCGCCACTGTCTCGAAACCTCTTGCCTGGTTGGTTGAGAGTCCTGCCTGCGGCGCAGGCTCCCAAGCGGTGAAATTGCACTCCGCCAAAGGCACAATTCGCGCCGATACTGGCACAGCTTCGCCGAACGATTCGGCGCGATCATGCCAGAGCCTGCCCTGAAGCTCGCGGCAGAACTCCGTAATGGCAAGTGTCAGATAGTACGCAAACTTCGGGTTTCCAAGCGAGCGTTGATAAGCGTCCGCGGGCAGGAAGCGCTTCATTCGAAAGATTTGCGCAATCATCTGGCGGAGAGAGAGGGATTCGAACCCTCGATAGGGTTTAACCTATACGCCCTTAGCAGGGGCGCGCCTTCAGCCACTCGGCCATCTCTCCGCGGGGCGGCAAATGTTATCACAGCCTCCGGGAAACGAAGTCTCCCGTCGTGCGTTGGATTCGCCGGTTTGTGCTTCAGATCACTTTCTTCTTTTCCAGTGCGTCGATCTCGGTTTCGCGGTAACCAAGTTCGCCTTGCCGGGCGCAAAGTGGCGCCGCAACGGCGTGTTCGAGCGACAGCACCGTAGTGCCGGTGAGTGGTGGAGAGTTCATGGAGCCAGGCGGGCTTCACCCTGGATGCAAGACCTTCCCGAATCTTTCGTCACCCACAGCGGGACGCGCCCGTCAGCATCGGGATTTCTGCCGCACAAGCGGAAAGTATCGCTATCGAATACCGGCGCCAGGGCGCGAAAGGCGAATTCCCGTAGCGTCCGCCCCGGATGGCGGCAATGCAGTTCATCGAGCAGCAGGGTGGCGAGCAGGGGCCCGTGGACGAGTAGGCCGGGATAGCCTTCCACATCGCGCGCGTAGTCCCGGTCGTAATGAATGCGGTGGGCATTGAAGGTCAGGGCGGAATAGCGGAACAGCACAATGGCGTCGGCCTGGCATTCGCGGCTGAAATCCGGCCCGGGCAATGGATTCCTCGCCGCCTGTGCGCGGCCTTTCCCGCTGCCGCCAGGGTCCACTCCGGGGCGCGATTCGCGATAGACGATATCGTGCTGTTCGCTGAAGGCAAGCCCGGCGGGGCTGCGGTATTCGTGAGCGACCCGCACGAAGGCAAGCCGGCCGCTGCGGCCCTGTTTGTATTCGATATTCTCGATTCGGGAATGCCGGGTGACGGCCTCGCCGATGCGCAGGGGATGATGAAAGCGGAAGCGGCTGCCGGCCCACATGCGCCGGGGGAGTTCAATGGGCGGCAGAAACCCGCCCTTGCGGGCATGGCCGTCCGCGGCGATTTCCCGCTGGGAAATGGCTTCCAGGAAGTAGCACCAATGCCAAAGCGCCGGTAGTGGAGCGCCCGGCGCTACCGGCGTTTCGGGGTGGTCGAGCAGGGCGGCGAGCCCCCGGGCCGGGTCCGGGCCGATGGTTTGGCTGCGTGACTCGGCCTTGCCGAGCCAGTCGTCAAATCGGGCGGCGGGTTCTGTCATAATGTCGGGCCAGTTCGTTGGCTCGTGGTAATTCTCTTTATGGCACTGGGCGCGCCCCCATTCGTCATCCTGCGCGCAGTCGCGGGATCTCGTTGTGAGGCCGCTGCCCGAGATTCTGCGACTACGCGCAGAATGACAGAAGTGACCCTTGGCGCCAAAATTGAAAAGCCCAATAAGCCAGCCGGGAAAAATATCAGGAATCGCAGATGATGTCCGGCAAGTATTTCGAGCAGCTTGAAATCGGTATGGTGTTTGCGCATCAGCCGCACCGCACCATCACCGAGGCGGATAATCTGCTGTTCTGCGCCATGACCCACAATCCCCAGCCCCTGCACATCGACGCCGAATTTGCGGCGGCGAGCCAGCACGGGCAGCGAATCGTCAACAGTCTTTACACCCTCGGGCTGGTCATCGGCCTTTCGGTGGGCGATACCACCCTCGGCACGACCATCGGCAATCTGGGCATGGAGCAGGTGGAATTTCCCAACCCGGTCTTCATCGGCGACACGATTCGCGTGCAGACCACGATCACCGACCGGCGCGAATCCAGAACCCGGTCCGACCGGGGCATCGTCTGGTTCGAACACATCGGCCGCAACCAGCGGGGCGAAATCGTCTGCCGGTGCCTGCGCAAGGGAATGATGCTGCGAATGCCCGCACCCGATGGAAAAGATTGAGCCCATGTCACGCCAACGGAGCATTCATTTTGTGCCGGGTGGGAACGAGCGCATGTTCGGCAAGGCGCTTGGCTTGCCCGCGGACGCGCTGATTCTGGACCTTGAGGATTCGGTAACGCCGGAAAACAAGGCTTCCGCCCGGGAAGCGGTCTGTGACTGGCTGCGGGAAGGAGAATTCGGCGGCAGGCGGAAACTCGTGCGGATCAATCCGCTGGATTCCCCCTGGGGCGCCGGGGATATCGCCGCGGTGATCGCCGGCAAGCCCGATGGCCTGGTGGTGCCCAAGGCTTGCCGTCTGGCGGATGTGGAAGCCGTGGACAGCCTCGTGGCGAAAGCGGAAAGCCGGACCGAAATGGAGCGCGGCGCCGTAAAGCTGTTGCTCATCGGCACCGAATCTCCGGCCGCGGTGTTTCAGCTGCGGGAAATGGCGGGCCATGGGCGGGTGGACGGCATGACCTGGGGTTCGGAGGATCTGTCCGCCGAGCTTGGCGCGAGCACAATACGCGACGAAAACGGCGAATATCTGGACGTGTTCCGCGTGGCGCGTTCCCTGGCCCTGCTGGCGGCCGCGGCTGCGGGCAAGCAGCCGGTGGATACGATTTATGCCGATGTCCGCGACCTGGAGGGCCTGGAGGTGGATTGCCGGCGGGCGGCCGCCATGGGGTTTACCGGCAAGCTGACGATTCACCCCGACCAGATCGCAATCGTCAATGAAGCCTTCACTCCGAGCGACGCGGAAATCGACGAAGCCCGGGAATTGCTTGCGGCCGCCGGGGAACAGCGCGCCGCGGGCCGTATGGCATTTCGTTTCCGCGGGCGGATGGTGGATGTGCCGCACATCAAGCGAGCCCGGCGAATTCTGGCCCGGGCGGGCGAGGAAGTTTGATGGATTACCTGGAAACCGGCGAGCAGCGCCTGATTCGCGAGTCCATCGCCAGGCTCTGCCGTGACTTTCCCGATGAATACTGGGAAGAGCGTGACCGGCTTGGCGAGTTTCCCCGGGAGTTCTACGATGCTGTCGCCGCGGCCGGCTGGATCGGCACGGCGATTCCCGAGCGCTGGGGAGGCTCCGGGCGCGGCATTCGCGAAGCCGCCATACTGTTGGAGGAAATCGCCGCTTCCGGCGCCGCCATGAATGGCGCATCGCCGATTCACCTGTCGATGTTCGGCATCCACCCCCTGGTCAGGCACGGCTCCGACGCCATGCGGGAAAAATACCTGCCGGATGTCGCCAGCGGCGCATTGCAGGTGGCGTTCGGCGTCACCGAGCCCGACGCGGGAACCGATACCACTTCCATTCGCACTTTCGCCCGCCGGGAGGGTGGACGCTATCTCGTGCGCGGGCGCAAGGTCTGGACCACCAAGGCCACCCATTGCCAGCGGGTGGTCCTGCTCGTTCGCACCACGCCCCGGGACCAGGTAAAGCGCCGCACAGACGGCATGACGCTCCTGTTCGCGGAATTGCAGCGTCCGGAAGTGGGCATTTCACCCATCTCCAAACTCGGCCGCAACGCGGTATCCACCTGCGAAGTCGTCTACGAGGATCTGCCCGTGGCGCTGTCCGACCGCATCGGCGAGGAAGGCAGGGGTTTTTATCATCTGCTCGACGGTCTCAATGCCGAGCGCATTGTCGTCGCCGCGGAAGCCATCGGCATCGGCAGGGCGGCATTGCGCCGGGCGGTGGACTACGCCAATGAGCGAGAGGTCTTCGACCGGGCCATCGGCAAGAACCAGGGTATCGCCTTCCCCCTGGCCGAGGCCCGCACCCGGCTGGATGCCGCGGCGCTGATGGTGGCGAAGGCCGCCTGGCTTCTCGACCACGATCATCCCTGCGGCAAGGAGGCGAACATGGCCAAATGGCTGGCGGCGGAAGCCGGCTTCAACGCCGCCGATGTGGCGCTGCAAACCCACGGTGGCTACGGCTATGCCAGGGAGTACCACGTGGAGCGTTACTGGCGTGAAGCCAGACTGGTGAAACTCGCCCCCATCACCCAGGAAATGATCCTCAACTACGTCGCCGAACACGTCCTCGGCCTGCCGCGCTCGTACTGATTCTCCCGAATTCGATGGCGTTATCAGAGCCCGCCTACGGCGCAGGCTCCTGGAGCAAAAGCATGGCTTGACTCGAAGTGATGAAGTCCAGGCCCAGTCCCTCGGCCACGGCTTCATGGGTGATATGGCCGCGGCAAATATTGAGTCCCCGCCGCAGATGGATGTTCTCGTGCAGCGCCTGGCGCACGCCTTTCCCGGCAATCTCGCGAATATGGGGCAGGGTGGCGCGATTCAATGCCTTGCTGGAAGTGACGGGCACCGCGCCGGGGATATTGGCCACACAATAGTGCACCACGCCATGCTTGATGAAGACCGGATCGTCGTGGCTCGTGGGCCGGGAAGTCGCGGCGCAGCCTCCCTGGTCGATGCAGACATCGGCGAGCACGGCGCCGGATTTCATCTTTTTCACCAATGACTCCGGAATCAGGTGTTTTACCTTGCCACCCGGCACGAGCAGGGCGCCGACGACGAGGTCGGCTTCGCAGACCAGCCGTTCGATGTTTTCCGGGGTGGAATCGACACAGGTAACATCGCCCCCGAGCATTTTCCGCAAAGCCTCGCGCCGGGCGGGAAACTTTTCGACGATGTCCACCCGGGCGCCGAGCCCCAGGGCGATGCGCGCCGCATTGCCGCCCACCACGCCGCCGCCGATCACCGCCACCCGCCCCGCTTCGACGCCGGTGGCGCCGCTGAGCAACAAACCCATGCCGCCATTGCGCTTTTGCAGGAAATGCGTCGCCGCCTGCACCGCCATGCGTCCGGCGATTTCAGACATGGGAGTCAGCAGCGGCAGGGCGCCCTGCTCGTCGGTAACGGTTTCAAAGGCGATGCAGGTCGCTCCGCTGGCCAGCAGGTCGTCCGCCTGCTCCGGGTCGGAGGCGAGATGCAGATAGCCGAACAGGGTATGCCGGGGCCGCAGCAGACGGCGTTCATCGCGGTTCGGCTCCTTCACCTTGACGATCATCTCTGCGGCGTCGAACAGTTCCGCCGGATTGTCGGCGATTCGCGCGCCAGCCTCGCGGTACTCCGTGTCGCTTTCGCCGATGCCGGCTCCAATGCCGGTTTCGACCCAGATTTCGTTGCCGTCGGCAACAAGCGCTGCAACAGACTCAACCGTGAGTCCGGCCCGATACTCGTGATTCTTGGTTTCCCTTGGCGCCCCAATACGCATGACTTCTCCCCCTCGGAAACTGAAAGGAGCCTGCGGCGCAGGCTCCTGGCATTCGGATTCGAACAGTGATTGAATGGCGGACTGTCGTGCTGAAATCACCTCTAGGAGCCTGCGCCATAGGAATTCACGGCTGCAAATCCGCTCTCATCCACGCCCCTGGCCGCTCGATTTCGTTGAATATCCAACAATATTCGCCTCAACCGACCGGCCAGGGGCGCGACGATAGCGAATTTTCGCTTTCGCGAATTCCTACGGCGCAGGCTCCTAGCAGGATGTTTCGCCACCGCAATTATAAGGGAAACCGGCAAATGAAATACACGACTGTTTTCTGTTCCGTGCTGCTGATGGGCTGCCTGCTCCCTCTCCAGCCGCTATCGGCCCAGGAGCCTGGCGCGCTGGACGACCCGGAACAGCAGCGGGTGGCGCCATTCCAGGTGTTTGACAATCTGTACTACGTCGGCGCGCGCTGGGTTTCCGCCTGGCTGCTGGAAACCGACCAGGGGCTGATCCTGTTCGACGCACTGTACGGCGACCACGTGGACCTGCTCGTGGACAATATTCGCGAACTCGGTTTCGACCCCGACGATATCCGCTATGTGGTCGTCAGCCACGCCCACTTTGACCACATCGGCGGCGCCCGGCGTTTTCAGCGGGAATTCGGCTCCGTGGTGCTGATGACCGAAGACGACTGGCGGTTGAGCGAAGGTCCGGCGGAGTTTCGCGAGTACCCGCGCCCCATGCGGCATCTTTCCCTGGGCAATGGCGACACCCTCAACCTGGGCCGCACGCGCCTGCAATTCATGCAGACCCCGGGCCATACCCTCGGCGTATTGAGCACGATTTTCACCGTATACGACAGCGGCTACCCGCATACCGCGGTCATGTTCGGCGGCGCCGGGCTCAATTTCTCGGGCGCCGACCGCCTGCAAATGTACATCGACAGCGTGGGGCAACTGCTCGGCATCCCCGGCGTGGAAGTCAACGTCTCCAATCACCCGGATTCCGGCGATGTTTTCGCGCGCCATGAAATGCTGCTCGGTCGCGAGGACGGCGATCCCCATCCCTTCGTCGACCCGGAAAGCTGGACCGCCTGGCTGGAGCTTCTGCGCGGCGACGCCCGCTCCCGCCTGGATGCGGAGCTTTCCGACAATTGATTACTCGATCTGCCAGCGGGCGAAGGTGCGGCGGGCTTCGCTGAGCTGTTGCTCGCTCATGTCCGCTTCCAGCTCTTCCAGCATTGCCGCCGCTTCCGGGTGATCGTGGCGCTGGGCCCAGGCTGCCCAGGCATGGGCCAGGACGAGATCACGGCGCACATGGTCGCCATCCCGGTACATGATCGAAAGGGTATTCGCCGCGGGAGCGCTGCCGGACCTGGCGGCGAACGCATACCATTCCACGGCCCGGTCCCGGTCTTCTTCCACGCCATTGCCGAAGTAGTACAGGCTGCCGAGATTGAGTTGCGCCGCGGCGTGGCCCTGCAGGGCGGCGGCTTCGGTCCAGCGGAAGGCTTCCCCGTAATCCCGCTCCACCCCCTGCCCGGTGAAGTAGAGAATGCCCAGATTGTATTGCGCCAGATCCAGGCCCGCTTCCGCCGCAATCAGAAATTCCCGAAAGGCCAGCGCGAAATCTCCGGCCAAGGCGGCCTCCACCCCATCCTCGTAGTCGGCAAGCACAGGCAATGACAGTCCCCCAAGACCGACGGTCGCAAGCAGCGCCAGAATCTTCCTGCCGAAAAGGCTTTTCGGAAACATCCCGATTCCCCAGGTTCCAGAAACACAAGCATAGCACTGACAAGCAACCGGGATTTGCAGTAGAATCCGCTACTTCCACGCTGCCGGGCTCCCCGGCGGCAGTTTCGGCACAACGCACCCGTAGCTCAGCTGGATAGAGTACCTGGCTACGAACCAGGCGGTCAGAGGTTCGAATCCTCTCGGGTGCGCCAGTTCACAAACGCTACCAAGACGCATGACAGACATTTTCTGGATTGTCGGCATTCGTGTACCCGGTGGTCGAATTCGAGACCAATTCCTGACTCGGTGAATTCAAAGGCATTTTTCGCTTATCGTGCTGACTTGATTAACCCTCTTGTTTAGCAGGTATATGTGGGGATAAATTAAGATTTTACTTTAGATAAACTGCTTCGAAAGCTTGCGCCAAACCCATAAAAGCGAATCAAACGATTCTTGATACAGCGGATTAAACGAATAATAATACTTCCTGTTTCAAGAACGTTGGCCCGGCAATTACAACGAGAAAAACAGACATGGCAAGCCCCGCGCAACGGCTGCAAAGCTCACTGACCGAGCTGCGCGCACAGCAGAAAAAGGGAATCATCGCGATTCGCGCCACGGACCTCTCGCGCACCCATCGCGAGCGGTTGCTGGCGAATGGCTATCTGCGGGAAGTGATCAAGGGCTGGTACTTCGCCATCGAACCCGGACAGTACCCGGATGAACGCAGCGCCTGGCATGCCGGCTACTGGTCTTTCTGCGCCGACTACCTGAACCGGATGCGAAAAGATGCGTGGTGTCTCTCGCCGGCCCAATCCGTCGCGCTGCATACCGGGAACCGCCGGATTCCGGAACAGTTGCGGGTACGGGCCATAAAGGCGCGCAACAATGTCACCCGGTTGCCCGGGGAGCTGTCGCTGCTGGAAATGCGCTCCGGCCTGCCCGCGGAAAAGCATGTGGTGGTCGTCAACGGACTGCGCCTTTACCGCCCGCCGGCGGCGCTGGTTGCCTGCGGTGCGCGGGTTTTTCTGAAGGAATCGGTGGACCTGCGCATCGCTCTCACGCTCATTGACGATGTGACGGAAATACTCGAGTTGCTGCTGGAAACCGGCCGCAGCACCGTGGCGGGCCGTCTCGCCGGCGCATTCCGGCATGTCGGTCGCCCGGAACTCGCGGACCGTATTCTGGATTCGATGCGGGAATATGGCTATGACGTGCGCGAGGCGGACCCTTTTGCCGCACCGGCGCCGTCGCATGTGTTGGCGCAAGGGCTTTCGCCCTGGGGCTGGCGCGTGTTTTCGCTGTGGCGGGAAATGCGGCCCCGGGTGATCGACTGCTTTCCCCAGGGCCGGGCGGCGGCGATCAATGCCAAACGCTGTCTGCGCGCCGTGGACGATGTCTGCTTCGCCGACGCCTGGCATTCCCTGGCCATTGACGGCCTGGAAGTCACGCCGGGAGTGCTGGACCGGGTTCGCTCCCCGGGTTGGCGGCCCGCTTCGGCAGGGGGGAATGAAACGCATCGCCCGGAATTGGCGGCCCGGGGCCACTGGCGGGCTTTTCTGGCTGCGCGGGGGAGTCTTGAGCGAATCCTGGCTCGCGCGCATCCGGGTGACGTGATCAGGGCGGATCTTGGAAACTGGCAACAGGAAATGATCGCCCCGCCGGTCGCCGCCATGCCCGGAAATTCACCCGCGCAATCCGGCTATCGCGAAGGTCCGGCGTTCCCTTGCGGCAGGCATGTCGCCCCCGAGGGCGAAGCCATCGGGCAGGCCATGGACGCGGTTTTCCTCCTGCTGCGTTCGGAAGATCAGCCGGCGGTGCGAGCCGTGCTTGGCCATTTCTTCCTGCTTTACCTCAAGCCCTTTGCGGAAGGCAACGGGAGGCTCGCGCGATTGCTGATGAATGTCCTGCTGGCGTCCGGCGGTTTTCCCTGGACGGTGGTTCCCGCCGAGCAGGCCGACGAATATCAGGCCGCCGTGGAAACAGCCTGTGTGGCAGGCGATATCGTCCCGCTGGCAAGGCTGACCGAGTCATTGACCCGGATGCTGCATCTATCCGCCATTGGCAGCCTGCGCTGATGTTTCCTCAGGGGCAAGGGTCTTCGCCCTGCACCGGGGTTGCCCCCGACGGCAGGAAGCGGCAGGGGTCGGCGTTTTCGAGCATGACTCTTGCGCCGGCGCGAATCAGGGCATTGGTGCCCGGGGCCTGGAAGAAGTTGTAGCCTTCCCGGGAAGTCATCCACGCCGATGGGCCGCCCAGATATTTGCCGGCGCTGCTGGTGGCGCCAACCACCTGATTCACCAGGCCTTCGTAGTAGGGGTCGCCCTGGCTGGCGCCGCTGAAGCTGCCGAGGTCCGAGCTGGCGACGAAAACCACATCGACGCCTTCCACCGCGGCAATCTCGTCGGCGGCTTCCACGCCTTCAACGGTTTCAATCATGGCGACGACCATGATGTTGTCATTGGCGCTCTGGCGGTAGCCGCCGCCCCAGATGGCGCCGTACTGGCCGCCTCCCTGGCTGCGTCGTCCAACAGGCGGATACTTGGCGAAGCGCACGGCGTTTTCCATTTTTTCCGCGGTGTCCACCATGGGCACGATAATGCCCAGGGCGCCGATGTCGGTGGCTTTCTGGATATCGCCTTCGGTGGCGTCGGGGACGCGGATGAAGGGAATCGCCGGGGCGTCGCGGCAGGCGAAGATCATCCGCGCCACATCGGTGTAGTTGAGATGACTGTGCTGCATCTCGATCCAGATGAAGTCGAAACCGGCGCTGGCCATGGCGCAGTAGATTTCCGGATCGGAAGTCGAAACCGTGCCGCCGAGCACGGGTTCGCCGGCGGCGAGTTTCGCTTTCACGGTGTTGTAGAGCGAGTCGTCCTGGGCCTGGGCCTGGGCCTGCAGGGCCGCAAGCAGGGAAAGCGCATAAAGCACGGGCTTCTTCATGGGATTCTCCTCATCAGACTTCGGAAATCATCGGCGCTCTCGTTTCACCGGACGCCTTCGCGGCAACTTGCTGCCGGCGCCGCTGTTCGCCGCGCAGACGCAATTCCCCGCGGTTGCTGTCGTCCACCCGGGCATAGTCATCGCGCCAGTCATCGCCGTCGCGCCAGTACAGGGTTGAGCGCCGGGTGCTTTCCGGACCTTCGGCTTCTTCCAGCAGTTTCAGCGCCTGGTGGACGATGCCGATCTGGCTCGGCACGTCCCCGGGTGCGCCGCAGGGATTGCCCAGGGGATAATCGGTATGCAGATAGCGCGCCACGCCGCAGTGCCCCACGATATCCAGGGCGCTGCCGATGATGACCGTGGGAATGCCGTTTTCCTCGAGGTGCCGGCTGACCAGACTCACGGTCTGGTGGCAGACGGGTCACAACGGGACGAGCATCGCCACATCGAGCTGGTCCTCCCGGCACAGGGCGAGCACCGCGGGCGCGTCCTTGTTCCGGGTATTGCCCTTGCTGTATTCGGTCGGCACCGAATAAAAGCGTCCCGAAAGGTCGCCGAAAACCCCCGATCGCGCCATGTTGCGCAAATGATCAAGGGGCAGGAAACTGCCCAGATCCCGGGTGTGGGTCACGGTCTTGTGCCAGGACAGCTCATCGGTATACATCGAATGCGGCGTGGGCGTTGACATGGAAGCGCGGACCTGTCGCTTCCCGCGACCTTCCACGGTATCCGGCATGGCGGTGGTGATCAGCCCGAGGCGGCATTCGCGCAGGGGTTTGGGCAGCGGCGTGAAAGGCGCTTCGTCGTGAAAGGCCCACTCATAGTCCTTCTCATAACCCTGGGCCCGGTAATAGTCCCGGGTGCGCCGCATGTAGGGAACGTCGTACTTTTGCCCCACGGAAATCTCCTTGTCGCTTAAAGTCGGGATACGGGCGGCAGAATAACCCTTTAGGAATCCATGAACAATTCCCCATGTACGAAACCGAACTGTATGGGCCGGTAAAGGCTTTTCTCGCATCACAGGGTTACGAGGTAAAGGCCGAGGTCAAGGGCTGCGATGTGGTGGCGAGGCGCGGCGATGAGCCGCCCCTGATCGTGGAGTTGAAAACGCGCTTTTCCCTGCCCCTGGTGCTGCAGGGGATCGAGCGCCAGCGGCTTGCGGACAATGTCTATCTCGCGGTGCCGCCTTTCACCGGTCGGGGCGTGCGCCGCAAGGAGGCGCTCGCCCTGTGCCGCCGGCTTGGGCTCGGCCTGCTTTGCGTGTCTTCCGCGCCGGGCCATGCCGTCGAGCCCCTGCTTGATCCGGCGGAATACCATCCGCGCAAACGTGGGCCGGCACTCGGCCGCCTGCTGCGGGAATTCGAATTGCGGGTCGGCGACCCGAATACCGGCGGTGCCACCGGGCGCAAGATCATCACGGTCTATCGCCAGGACGCCCTGCGCTGCGCCGGCTTTCTCGGCGTCAACGGCCCAAGCAAGGCCGCTGTGGTGGCCAGGGCCACCGGCGTCGGCAAGGCCGGCCAGATCTTCCTCAAGGACTACTACGGCTGGTTCGAGCGTCCGCCGGAAACCCCCCGGGGAATCTACGCCCTGACCCTGAAGGGCAAGCAGGCGGTTTTGCGCGAGGGTAACGAAGCCAGTCACTCGTGTTAGGCTTGTTTTTTCGTCGCAGAGGATTTTCCGATGATCAGGCTATTGGTGGCGGCATTTGTGCTGCTGTTCGCGGCAGTTTCCGCCCAGGCGCAATCAGGAGACGAAAACATGGGTTCACCCCTTGCCGGCGTGAGCAGCCGGTTTATTGAGGCCAACGGCATCCGCATGCGGATTTTCGAGGCTGGCGATTCCGGGCCACTCGTGCTGCTCGCCCATGGCTGGCCCGAATCCTGGTACAACTGGCGGCATCAGTTGGTCGCCCTGGCCGACGCGGGTTACCGCGCTGTCGCCCCGGACATGCGCGGCTATGGCGAAACCGACGCGCCTCCCGCGGTGGAAGATTACGATATCGTCGATCTCACCGACGATATGCTGGGCATTCTCGACACGCTCGGCGAAGAGACTGCGATCATGGTGGGTCACGACTGGGGCGCCATTGTCGCCTGGCACGCGGTGGTCCGCTACCCGGAACGGTTTGACGGATTGATCGCCATGAGCGTGCCCTATGGCGGCACGGCCCGGCGTTCCCCCATGGATGGCTGGCGTGAAACCAACGGCGACAACTTCTTCTATATCCTGTATCACAATGAACCCGGCGGCGTGGCGGAAGCCGAATACGATAGCGACCCCCGGGGCCTGATCAGCCGGCTGTACCTGTCGCCGGACTCACCCCGGGAAACGCCGCCAATCGCCGATCCGCTGCGCGCCGCGGGAGGCTGGATCGGCCGTCTCGGCGCGCCGCTCGGCCTGCCGGACTGGCTGAGCCAGCAAGACCTGGACTATGTCGTCGGTGAATTTGAACGTTCGGGATTCCGCGGCGGCGTCAACTACTACCGCAACTTCCATCGCAACTGGGAAATCAGCCTGGAGTACGAAAGCGACCGGGTCACCGTGCCGGCGATTTTCATTGCCGGCGCAAGAGACGTGGTCATCGGCGGCGCCACGGCTGATCAACTGACCGCGTTGATGTCAGGGGTGACCGACGATCTGCGCGGCGTGGTGCTGATCCCCGAGATCGGCCACTGGGTGCAGCAGGAAGCGCCGCAAGAAACCAACGCGGCCATGCTGGAGTTTCTTGACGGGCTGGAGCTGGCGCGCCAGCTCTGACTCATTCAGCTGATCAGGGCGGAAACGCCGCTTATGGCCCGGTCGATGTGTTCGTGTGTATTGTAGATTGTCGGGCACAGCCGCAGGCCACCGGTGGCCGCACCAGCGATTCCGTGCTCGCGATACAGGCGATCGACGATCTCGCCACGCTGCGCCGGGTCGAGTTTCGTGATGCAAACGCCGTGGCTGAATTCGGGGGCCATCGGCGTCAGCAGTTCGAGGCCGGATTCGGCCATGCCTTGCTTGAGATGTTGCGCGAGTTGGGCGATGCGCTGTTCGATTCGCTCGGATCCTATCGTATCGTGAATGCCGGCGGCCACGCCGAGCCCGGCCAGCGCCGCGTCGTCACGCTGACCCAGGGATTCGAACTTGCGCGCGCCGGCCAATGAAGTCTCCGGGCCGTTGCCCCAGCCCGGAGCGACGACCGAAGGCCAGATTTCGGCGATGCGCGACTCTCTGACATAAAGCAGGCCCACTTCCTTCGGCCCCATGTACCATTTGTGCGCGCTGGCGGAATAGGTATCTACATCCAGGTCCCGCAGGTCCACGGCCATGGCGCCCCAG
>JAJDSZ010000126.1 GCA_022827425.1 Pseudomonadales bacterium
GCCCGGCTCGCCGATGGTGCGGATGTAGTCGCCGTCGCGGGTGAATACCAGGATGTGCGAATCGGTGCTGCCGTTGCCGCCGATCCAGACATCGCCGTTCGCGGCCACTTCGATTCCGTGGTTCGACGCCGGCCATTCGTAGTCGCCGTTTTCGACCGGACCGCCCCAGGCATTGACGAGGTTGCCGTCGGGGTCGAATTCGAGAATCGGCGGCGCCGCGGTGCAACAGGACGCGACGCCTCGGTCGAGGCCGAGTTCCTGGCTCATGAACATGTCCGGAGAATCGCGGTGGACGATGAAAATGTGGTCCCTGGCGTCGACGGCGACGCCGATGGTGCGTCCGAGCAGCCACTGGTTGGGCAGGGGCTGGGGCCAGAAGGGATCCACTTCGAAACTCGGTACGAGTTGATCGCTGTTGGCCGCCTGCGGCGCCTGCTCCATTCTGTCCTGTCCGATGAACAGCGCGGCCAGGGCGAGTACCGCGACAAGAGCGATGATCAGGGTCGATCTGTTGATGTTCATATCGATGTCCCGTGAGCTATGCGGATGGAATTTCCCGTCAGTATATGCCCGTTTTCGACCTGGAACAAAAAAAGCCGCATCGGGTGGATGCGGCTTTTTTCGTTCGGGGCCTGGACGCTTGGGACGCTTACAGTTCGTCGGGCGGCCAGGTCGGGGCGCGGTCGGTGACGGTGACCGGCCTCATGCCCTGGAAGAGGAACTTCTGCACCCGCTTGCCTTCGTAGGTCTCGGTTGTGTAGATGTTGCCCTCGGAGTCGGTGGCGATGCTGTGGGGGGCGAAGAACAGGCCGGGCTGCCTGCCGCCGTCGCCGAAGGTGTACAGCACTTCCATGGACTCGCGGTCGATGATGTAGATCTTGAAGTTCTGACCGTCGGCCAGGTAGATGAACTCCTGCTCCTCATCGGGGGAGAAGGCGATATCCCAGGTGGAGCCCTGGGCCAGCGTCGCCGGTGAAATGATCACCTCCTCGACGTAAGTGCCGTCGGTGCGGAAGACCTGGATGCGGTCGGCGCCGCGGTCGCAGACGTAGACGAGGCCGTCATTGGAAGGTTCGGCGCAGTGAACCGGACCGCGGAACTGATCGGGGCCGGGAACGCCGGGTGTGTAGGTGACGTCGGTATTGTCGTCCGGGCGGTTTCCGTAGGCGCCCCAGTAGCGGAGGAAGTTGCCTTCCAGATCGACCACCGCCACCCGCTTGTGGGTGTAGCCGTCGGCGAAATACACCTCGCCGGTCGCGCCGTCAATGGCGATTTCGGCAATGCGGCCGAAGTGGGTTTCGCTGTTGCTGTCCACATCCTGGCCGGGAATGCCCACCTGGCGAACGAACTCGCCGTCCCGGGTGAAGACCAGGGCGTGCGAGTCGCCGCCGCCGTTGCCGCCGATCCAGATATTGCCGTCGGGAGCGACTTCAATACCGTGGTTGGACTCCGGCCACTGGTAGGGCGCGCCTTCCTCCGGCCCGCCCCAGGCGTTGACAAGATTGCCTTCCAGGTCGAATTCGAGGATGGGAGGCGCCGGGGTGCAGCATTCCGCCACGCCGGCGTAGAGGCCGATTTCCTGCACTCGCATGAACTGGGACTCGGTGTTGCGGTGAACGATGAAGATATGGTCCCGTTCATCCACATCGACGCCAATGGTGTTGCCCTGCACCCAATGGTTGGGCAGCGGCTTCGGCCAGAGCGGGTCGACGAGGAAGTGTGGCGCCATGACATCGTCGCTGGCGGCAATGGAGGGCGCTTGCAGATGGCTTTGACCGACCCACAGCGCTGCCAGGGCGGCAGCCAGGACGAATCCGCCCAGCAGTTTGATCTTGGTCATTCCTGATCTCCTCTTGTATGAATTGGGCCTGTTTCTTGCGTCAGGAGTCTTCCCCGCAGGCTCCCGGTCAGGTATCGGCCCGATGCTAAGCGAGGGAAATCGATAACGCAACAGGTTTTCCCGCGGGGTTTCTCAAAAACTGGCATTTCCGTGATCGCGGGGAGATCCTGCGGCTTCGCGTCGCTCCGCGCAGGATGACGGGGTGGGATGACAGGGCGGGAGGTGGAATGTGCCGCCCATGACAGTATACTCACTCCCGAAAAAACTGGACTAGGGTGGTTTGTCATGAAACGTTCCGGTCTGGCGGGGTTTGCGGTCGCAAGCGCGGTGTTTGCGTGGCTGGCGCTGCTTCCGTCCGCGGCATCGGCGCACGATATTCCGAGCCGGGTCACCGTGTATGCGTTCGTCAAGCCCGAAGACAGCCAGCTCACCGCCCTGCTGCGCATTCCCATGGAAGCCTTCGGCGAAATCAGTTTCCCCCTGCGCGGGCCCGGCTATCTGCGGATCAGCGAAGCCGATTTCGCCCTGCGCGACGCCGCCCGGGTATACATCACCGAATCCATGCTCTTCTTCGAAAACGGCGTGGAATTGACCGAGAAGAATCTCGGGGCGGTGCGGGTATCGCTGCCTTCGAGCCGCGCCTTCACCGATTATGAATCCGCCCTGGCCAATATCGAATCGCCGCCGCTGGACGACAGCGTCAACCTGTTCTGGCGCCAGGGTGTGCTGGATGTGATGGTGACTTATCCCATTGCATCGGAAGATTCCGATTTCTCGGTGGACCCGCGGCTCGGCACGCTTTCCGACCAGACCACCACGGTATTGCGTTTCGTGCTGCCCGGCGGCGGCGAGCGGTTGTTCAACTATCTCGGCAATCCCGGGCTGGTGGAACTCGATCCGCGCTGGCATCAGGCCGCGCTGCGATTCATCATCATGGGTTTCTGGCATATCCTGGAGGGCATCGACCACCTGTTGTTCCTGTTCTGCCTCGTGGTTCCCCTGCGCAGCCTGCGCCATCTGATTCCGGTGGTTACCTCGTTCACCATCGCCCACTCCATCACCCTGATCGCATCCGCCATGGGAATCGCCCCCCGGGCGCTGTGGTTTCCGCCGCTCATCGAGACGCTGATCGCCCTTTCCATCGTCTATATGGCATTCGAGAACATCGTCGGCTCGCGTTCGGAGCACCGCTGGATGGTCTCCTTCGGCTTTGGGCTCGTCCACGGTTTCGGCTTTTCCTTTCTCTTCAGCGAGACCCTGCAATTCGCCGGCGGACACCTTATCTCTTCCCTGCTGGCCTTCAATGTCGGCGTCGAACTCGGGCAGTTGCTGATCCTGCTGCTGGTGATTCCGGTGCTCAATCTGACGTTCCGCCACCTGGTGGCGGAGCGGATCGGCTGTATCCTGCTGTCGGCGCTGCTTGCCCACAGCGCCTGGCACTGGATGCTCGAACGCGGCGCCCAGTTGCAGCAATTCACCTTCCAGTATCCGATTCTGGACAACCTCTTCTTCGCCGCCCTGATGCGCTGGGGAATGCTGCTGATCATCGTGATCGGCTGCTTCTGGCTGACCTACGAACTATTCCGCCGCTTCAAGCTGGTACCGAGTTTTGCTGAGTTGGGTCAGGCCCGTTCGGCGCGGCCGACAAGGAGCGAAGCCCCCTGAGGATCTCACCTGGGAGCCTGCGGCGCAGGCTCCCAGCCGATTTGCTCAATGCCAGTTGCACATTGTTACAAACTCAACACCGTCCCACTTGGCCAGCTATTGCATTCGAGAATTCGTGCTGATAGTTTCGGCCTGTCGCTTCGGGCGGCATGATTGTCAATTCATGAATCGATTGATCACTGGAGACTTAGCCATGTGGACCAAGCCCAAGTATGAAAACGTTCGTCTCGGTTTTGAAATCACCATGTATTTCAGCAACCGATAAGAAAGACTCTGGCCAGGCGAGAGTTGTCCCCGGTCGCTCCGGGAGCCATTTCGCCGGCCAGAATCGCGAAAGCGGAAAAACGCCAGATTCGTCTGGCGTTTTTTTTGACGGGCAGACTTCATGCTGATTCATGTTCTCGGCGCCGCCGCCGGCGGCGGCTTCCCACAATGGAACTGCAATTGCCCCATGTGCCGGGGCGTGCGCGACGGCTCCATCAACGCCAGGCCCAGAACCCAATCCTCGATTGCGGTCAGCGGTGACGGCGAAGCCTGGGCCCTGTTCAACACCTCGCCGGACCTGCTCGCCCAATTGGCCGCCTTCCCCGCCCTGCAACCCGGGCGCAGCCTGCGCGACACCGCCATTCGAGCCATTCTGTTCATGGATTCCCAGATCGATCACACCACCGGCCTGCTGATGTTGCGGGAAGGCTGCCCACATGACGTGTATTGCAGCGATATGGTGCATGAGGATTTGAGCACGGGATTTCCCCTGTTCAAGATGCTGGAACACTGGAATGGCGGCATACGCCGCCACCCGATTCCACTCGATGGTGCGCCATTCGCCATGGAGGGAGTTGCCGGGCTGGCTTTCACCGCCATCCCGGTCAAGGGCAAGGCGCCGCCGTATTCGCCGCATCGGCACGACCCCCATATCGGCGACAATATCGGCGTGCAGGTGCTTGACGTCGCATCAGGCAAGACCCTGTTCTACGCCCCCGGCCTTGGCGACCTCACCGGGCAGACCCGGGCGCTGATGGCGCAATCGGACTGTCTGCTGGTGGACGGTACCTTCTGGCGGGAAGACGAAATGTCATGCGTGGGGCTTGGGGACCGCAAGGCCGCCGATATGGGGCATCTGCCGCAATCGGGTGAAAACGGTATGATTGAGGTCTTGCGGCCCATGACGAGGCCGCGCAAGATACTCATCCACATCAACAACACCAATCCGATTCTCGACGAAGACTCCCCCGAGCGGAAGATTCTCGCAAGCGAGGGTATCGAAGTCGCCCATGACGGGATGGAAATCACGCTCTGAAAACTGGCGGGCAAACCATGTTCGATCACACAACAGCCCCATTCCGGCTCAATCCCCGCTACCGCCTGCAATACGAAGAGGCCCAGCAATGCCAGGTGCTGCTCTACCCCGAAGGCCTGGTAAAGCTCAGCGACACCGCCGCGGAGATTCTCGGGCGCTGCATGGAGCCGATCACCTGCCAGCGGCTGATTGCCGAATTGCAGCGGGATTATCCCGCTGCCGACTCCCTGCCCGACGACGTGCGCGAATTTCTCAGCGACGCCAGACAGCAGGACTGGATCGTGGCGGCGGAGGGCTGAAGATTGGCGCGCCCGGATTACATACCCATGTGGCTGCTGGCGGAGTTGACCTACGCCTGCCCGCTGCAATGCCCCTATTGCTCCAATCCCCTGCAATTGCCAGCCAGCCGCAAACGCGAATTGAGCACCGAAGAATGGCTGCGGGTGATGCGGGAAGCCCGCAAACTGGGCGCGGTGCAACTGGGTTTTTCCGGCGGAGAGCCGCTGGTGCGGCAGGATCTGGGCGAGTTGATCGCCGCCGCCGACGGCATGGGTTTCTATTGCAATCTGATCACTTCCGCCATCGGTCTGAACGAAGCCAGAATCGCGGAGTTCCGGGAAGCGGGAATCAGACATATCCAGATCAGCTTCCAGGGCAGCGACCGGGAAACCAATGCCCGCTTCGGCGGCTCGGACAGTTTCGAGCACAAGCTGGCCATGACCCGGGAAACCATCCGCCAGGGCATTCCCCTGGGGCTGAACTTCGTGCTGCACCGCCACAATATCCATCAGGTGAGCGACTTTCTGCATCTGGCGGAAGGGCTCGGCGCCGAGTTCGTGGAATTGGCCAACACACAGTATTACGCCTGGGCGCTGCATAATCGCGACCAGTTGTTGCCCAGCGCCGCCCAGCTTCAGGAGGCGGAGGCCGCCACCCATCGTTTTCGCCAGCGCCACCAGGGCAACATGCGCGCCCTCTTTGTGGCCCCGGACTATTACGAGCAGCGCCCCAAGAAGTGCAGCAACGGCTGGGGCACCACCTTCATCACCATCACCCCGGAAGGCGATGTGCTGCCCTGCCAGAGCGCCAGGGTGATTGCGGGGCTGGAGTTTCCCAATGTCCGGCAAGATTCGCTGGAAAACATCTGGCGCGGCTCCAGCCTGTTCCAGAAGTTTCGCGGCACGGACTGGATGCAGGAGCCCTGCGCCAGTTGCCCGGAAAAGGAAAACGACCTCGGCGGTTGCCGCTGCCAGGCATTCCTGCTCACCGGCGATGCCCACGCCACCGATCCCATCTGCGAACTTTCCCCCGAGCATCACCGGGTCGGCGATGCCGTTCGGGCAGCCCAGGCCCACGCCGAAGCCGGGGAAGACGCGGTTCCGCTGCTGTTTCGCAATACCGCAAACGCCAGAAAGCTGGCGGCCGCGGAAGCCTGAATTCCGGGAAGCCATTCGTCATGACCCAGGCCTGGACCCGGCAAGAGTTCGAGCGGCGCCTGCGCGACAAGGGGCGCCTGTACCACATCCACCATCCCTACCATATCGCGATGAACACCGGCCAAAGCTCGCGATCGCAGATTCGCGGATGGGTGGCCAACCGCTTCTATTACCAGACCACGATACCGGTAAAGGACGCCGCGATCCTCGCCAATTGCCCGGATCGCAATGTGCGCCGGGAGTGGGTGCGGCGAATTCTCGACCACGACGGGTACGACGGCGAGGAAGGCGGCATCGAGGCCTGGCTGCGGCTCGGCGAGGCGGTGGGCCTCAGCCGCGAGGAAGTGCTTTCCGGGGAACACGTATTGCCCGGGGTCCGCTTCGCCTGTGACGCCTATATCAATTTTGCCCGCCGCGCCAGCTGGCAGGAAGCCGCCTGTTCTTCGCTCACCGAATTGTTCGCCCCGGAAATTCACCAGCGCAGGCTCGACAACTGGCCGGAACACTATCCCTGGATCGATGCCGACGGCTACCGGTATTTCCGCAAGCGTCTGGGCGAGGCGCGCAGGGATGTGGAGCATGGCCTGGAGATCACCCTCGACCATTTCCGCACCCGGGAGCAGCAACGGCACGCCCTGGGCATCCTGCAGTTCAAGCTCGACATCCTGTGGACCATGCTGGACGCCATGCAGATGGCCTATGCGTTCAAGCTGGCGCCATTCCATAGCTGCCCGTAAACGAGGAGGCGATATGCAAACCCGATTGACCGAAATGCTGGGCATCGAACATCCCATCGTGCAGGGGGGCATGCAGTGGGTGGGGCTGGCGGAACTCGCCTCGGCGGTTTCCAACGCCGGCGGCCTCGGCATTCTCACCGCCCTGACCCAGCCCACGCCGGAAGATCTGGACAAGGAAATCCGCCGCTGCCGGGACATGACCGACAAGCCCTTCGGCGTCAATCTGACCATTTTGCCCACGATCAAGCCGGTGCCCTATGAGGAATATGCCCGGGTCATCATCGAGTCGGGCATCAGGATCGTGGAAACCGCCGGCCGCAACCCCGAGCCCTTCCTGCCGCCCTACAAGGCCGCCGGCATTACCGTCATCCACAAGTGCACTTCGATCCGCCATTCCCTCAAGGCGGAACGCATCGGCTGCGATGTGGTGAGCGTCGACGGATTTGAATGCGCCGGCCATCCCGGCGAAGACGACATTACCAATTTCATCCTGCTGCCCCTGGCGGCGCGCAAGCTGTCGATTCCCTTTCTCGCCTCGGGGGGATTCGGCGACGGGCGCGGTCTCGCCGCGGCGCTGGCCCTTGGCGCCGACGGCATCAACATGGGCACCCGCTTCATGGCGACGCAGGAAGCGCCGATCCACGACAAGGTCAAGCAGGCCATGGTGGAAGCCAGCGAGCTGGACACCGCGCTGATCTACCGGACCCTGCGCAATACCGCCAGGGTGTTCCGCAATGACATCGTCGAACAGGTGCTCGAGATCGAATCGCGCCCCGGGCAGACGAAATTCGAAGACATCCGGGAACTGGTGAAAGGCGTGCGCGGTCGAGAGGTCTACAGCAAGGGCGAGCTCGACCACGGCGTCTGGTCCGCCGGCATGGTGGTGGGCCTGATCGACGATGTTCCCACTTGCCGGGAACTGCTCGACCGCATCGTGGGCGAGGCGGAGACAATCATCGTCCGGCGGCTGGCGCAGGTGAGCGGAGGCGCGATCCATGAAGTTGCGTGACAAGGTGGCGGTGGTCACCGGCGGCGCCAGCGGCATCGGTCGGGCGCTGTGCCTGCGCTTCGCCGCCGAGGGCGCCCGGGCGGTGGTCGTGTCGGACATTCATCTCGAAGGCATCGACCGCACGCTTGCCGACATCAAGGGTCAAACCCGGGTGCTCGGCGTGCGCGCCGATGTGGCGAATGAAGAAGATGTGTCCCGGCTCGTACACAAGACCCTGGAAGCTTTCGGGCATATCGACCTGTTCTGCTCCAATGCCGGTATTTTCACCGCGGGCGGCGAAGAGGTTTCCACCGCCGCCTGGCAGCGGATCTGGGACGTCAATGTGATGTCGCACGTGTTCGCGGCGCGGGCGGTGCTGCCGGGAATGCTTGCCAGGGGCGAAGGCTATCTGCTCAACACCTCCTCGGCGGCGGGCCTGCTGAGCCAGGTGGGCTCGGCGCCCTATGCGGTCACCAAGCATGCCGCGGTGGGATTCGCCGAGTGGCTTTCCATCACCCACGGCAAGCGCGGCATCCGGGTGTCGGTGCTGTGCCCCCAGGCGGTGCGAACCCAAATGACCGCGGGCAGCGACGGCGGCGTCGCCGGTCTTGACGGCATGCTCGAACCGGAGCAGCTTGCCGATACCGTGATGGAAACCCTGGAAGAAGAGCGCTTTCTCTGTCTGCCGCATCCGGAAGTATTGACCTACATGCGGCGCAAGACCGATGATTACGACCGTTGGCTCGGCGGCATGCGCCGCCTGCACGAACGCTTCGATGAAGTGTACCGGCAACGACAAGGCGATCAGGACAGCGGCTGATTGCGTCCGGGAGCAACCCATGGCCCGCCCCTGCCCGAATCAGCCGGACGGGTGTACACTTGGCAACACAGCTTGTTTGAGCGGGGGATGCATATGAGAGCGGGATGGCTGTTACTTGGGCTGGGATGCGGCCTGTTGGGGGCTCCGGCCCTTGGCGCCGAGGACTATCGGGCGCCAAGAACCGAATGGGGCCAGCCCGATTTGCAAGGCGTCTGGAATTATTCCTACAACGTGCCGCTCGAGCGGCCCGCGCGCTATGGCAATCGCCAGTTCCTCACCGATGAGGAAATCGAGGAAATGCGCGCCATGCGTTCGGCCTTCGATGAAAATTCCGACGCGGCGATTCCCAACTTCGGCGTGGACGAAGCCTACAACGACTTCTGGATCGAATCCGCCGGCATCGGCGAAGCCGTTCGCACTTCGATCATCACCTGGCCGGAAAACGGCCGCCTGCCGGATTTCGCCGAAGGCGCGGTCATCGTCAATGGAAGGCTGGCGCCGGATATCGAATCCGAGCGCCCGGTGCGGGTCATCCCCGGCGGCATCGGCAAGGACGGGCCGGAGGACAGGGGCCTTTCCGAGCGCTGCATCATGGGATTCAACGCCGGGCCGCCGTTGGTGCCCAGCCTGTACAACAACAATCTGCAAATCTTCCAGAATCGCGACCATGTGGTGCTCATGACCGAAATGGTCCACGATGCGCGCATCGCGCCCCTGGACGCCCGCCCGCCCCTCGATGAAGCCATCGGCCTTTGGTCCGGCGATTCCAGAGCTTACTGGGACGGCGAGACGCTGGTGGTGGAAACGCGGAACTTCAATGGCCTGACCCAGTCCTTCGGCAATGCCGGGATTTCCGACACCAAATTCCTCATCGAGCGGATTACCCGGGTCGGAGAAGACGCCCTCGAATACGAATTCACGGTGGAGGACCCCGAGGCCTATGCCGACCGCATTACCGGCATTATTCCACTGACCAGGGTGGCCGGTTTGCTATACGAATACGCCTGCCACGAAGGCAACTACGGTATGGTCAACATGCTTCGCGGCGCCCGCGCCGAGGAAGCGCGGGCCGCGGAAGAAGGCGGGCGGTAGCGCGCTCAGGTGTTTTTCAGAAACTCGACCCAGTTCCCGTCCGGGTCGGCAGCGATGGCGACGGTCACGCCCGGGCGGACCTCGGTTACCGGCAACATGATCCGGTAGCCCGCTTCCCCGATTCGCGCAACGACCGCATCCAGGTCTTCCACGCTCAGCGTCCAGTAGCGGTAGCCCGTGGCACCCCGGATGCCCCCGCCGGGGGCATGGGCTTCCGGCTCGGGTTCGAGTTCGATGATCTTGATGATGCTCTCCCCCGCCTTGAAGCGGTGCATGGTGCCGCCGCCAGGAAAGGGAATGGTGGCCTCGAACGCAAGCCCCACCGCATCGCGATAGAAAGCGATCATGGCCTCGATATCCTGGGCGATGATTCCCAGGTCAATGGAGTTCTTCTGCAAGTTCATGATGCTGGATTCCTGTCAGAGTGAGTCTCGACCGTTACGCGGCGCGCATGATGGCCTTGGTTTCGAGGAATTCCTCAAATCCTTCCACGCCCCATTCGCGGCCGTTGCCGGATTTCTTGTAGCCGCCGAAGGGAGCGGCGAAGTCGGGCCCCGCGCCATTGACATGCACATTGCCGGTGCGCAGCCTGCGGGCGATGGCGTTGGCGTGGGACGGCTCGCCGGAAACGTAGCCGGAAAGCCCGTATTCGGTGTCGTTGGCGATGGCTACGGCATCCTCGTCGTCTTCATAGCCGATGATGCAAAGCACCGGGCCGAAGATTTCTTCCCGGGCGATGGTCATGTCATTGGAAACATTGGCGAATACCGTGGGTTGCACGTAGTAGCCGGTTGCGAGGCCTGGGGGCCGGCCGGGGCCGCCGGCGACGAGTTCGGCGCCTTCGGCGATGCCTCGCCCGATCAAGCCCTGAATCTTGTTGAACTGCGATTCGCTCACCACCGGCCCAAGCCGGGTTCCCTCCTGCTTCGGGTCGCCCACAGTGGCCTTGGCGGCTGCGGCGCGGGCGATTTCCGCGGCTTCCGCCATGCGCGCCGCGGGCACGAGCATGCGGGTGGGGGCATTGCAGGACTGCCCGCTATTGCCGAAGCAGCCGCTGACGCCGCCGCCCACGGCCCTGGCGAAGTCGGCCACGTCATCGAGAATGATATTGGCGGATTTGCCGCCAAGTTCCTGGGTCACGCGCTTGATGCCATCCGCCGCGTTGCGGGCGACTTCGCGCCCGGCGCGGGTCGAGCCGGTGAAGGAAACCATATCGATCTCGGGGTGCGAGGAAATCGCCGCGCCCACGGTGGGGCCATCGCCATTCACCAGATTGAACACACCCGCCGGCAACCCCGATTCGGCGATGATCTCCGCCAGCAGATAGGCGCTCACCGGAGCGATTTCGCTGGGCTTGAGCACCATGGTGCAGCCCGCGGCAATTGCCGGCGCCACCTTGCAGGCAATCTGGTTCAGGGGCCAATTCCAGGGAGTGATGAAGCCGCAGACCCCCGCCGGCTCCTTGACTACGAGCGAAGCGCCGCGGTCTTCCTCGAAGGCATAGTTCCGCAGAATCGGAATGATGCTCTGGAAATGGCCAAGCCCGGAGCCTACCTGGGCGGTGCTGGCGAGCCGCATGGGCGCGCCCATCTCATCGGAAATCGCCGCGGCGATCTCGCCGCCCCGGTCCTTGATGCCGGCAATAATGTTCCGCAGCACGGCAACCCGCTCGTCCACGCTCGAAACCGACCACGCCGCAAAGGCCCCCCGCGCCGCCCGGGCCGCGGCGTCCACGTCCTCGGCATCGCCAAGGCTGATAGTGGCAAATGCCTGTTCCATGGCCGGATTGATCACCTCCAGCAACTCCCGCCCCGCGGGTTCCCGCCAGCTGCCATTGATATAAAACCGGTTGTACGCCTTGCGCATTACTCGAATCCTGAATTTGGATGTATCACGTTTCCGTGACGGCCTCGCAAGGCCACATTCCGAGGGTCAAAGTATACTGGGAACAAGATGCTAAATCAGTCAGGCTCCTGCCCGGCTCGGCGACCTGCCAGCTTTTCGCCAAATAACATGAAATTTGGAAATCATTTTTCCAAACTTCTTGTTATTATTCGGGAGTCAAGATTGGTTTGGCGGGAAAGGCCAGAGAAGTTGAGCGAATGATCGGGCGCGAAACGCATTTGCGGAAGCTTGAAGAACTGCTGCGCGACAGTCCCGTGGTTGCGATGATCGGCGCCCGTCAGGTCGGCAAGACCACGCTCGCCCGGCAGATAGTTGAACGATATGGAGAGTCGGCGCGGGTGTTCGATCTTGAATCCAGCGAGGATGTTGCGCAGCTTGCCGATCCCATGCTGGCGCTGGCTCCCCTGCGCGGGCTGGTGGTGCTTGATGAAGTCCAGCGCCGGCCCGAATTGTTCCCTACCCTGCGAGTGCTCGCGGACCGCCGGCCGCTGCCGGCCCGGTTCCTGGCGCTCGGGAGCGCCTCGCCCGCTCTGCTGCGCCAGAGTTCGGAATCTCTTGCGGGCCGGGTCGCCTATTACGAGCTGCCATGTCTCTCCCTGGCCGAGACCGGCTCGGCGGAAATGGAAGAGCTTTGGTTTCGTGGCGGATTTCCCGCTTCCTTCACCGCCCGGAGCGATGCCTCAAGCAAAAGATGGCGGGGCGATTTCGTAAGGACATTTCTGGAAAGGGATTTGGCGCAACTGGGAATCTCGATTCCAGGAGCAACCCTTGAGCGGTTCTGGGCCATGCTCGCGCATTATCACGCCCAGATTTGGAACGGGTCCGAACTGGCGCGCGCCTTTGGAGTTTCACATCACACGGTCCGGCGCTACCTTGAAGCCTTGGAATCCACCTTCATGGTGCGCGTACTGAAGCCCTGGAGCGCCAATCTCGCCAAACGTCAGGTCAAGTCGCCGAAAGTCTATGTGCGGGATTCCGGGCTGCTGCACTGGCTGCTGAACATCGACACGAGGGAGCAGGTTCACCGGCATCCAAAGCTTGGCGCATCCTGGGAAGGTTTTGTGATCGAGAACATCATTCGCACGCTGGAAGCCGACGAGCGCCAATGCTATTTCTGGGCCGCCCATACCGGTGGTGAAATCGATCTGCTCATTTCCACCGGCGGCAAAATCCGGGGTTTCGAGGTGAAACGCACGAGCTCTCCGGCGGTCACTCGCGGAATGCGCAATGCACTCGAGGATCTCCAGCTTGAAAGCCTTGATGTCATTCACGCTGGCCAGGACAGTTTCCCACTCGCCAGGGGAGTTCGCGCAATTGCGGCGGAGCGGATGCTTGTGGATTTATGCTGAACGCAGGCGCCTTGATCTTCAAATCAAGCCGCCGAGCAGGGCGAGAGCGGCTTCGAATTGCGGGTCGCTGGGGGTGTTTGCTTCAAGTGGCCAGGGGACGCTGAGTTCGGGGTGGAAGCCGCCGGGGGTTGCCGTGCCGATGGCGGTGGCGCGGTCGAGTATGGCGAGTTGCCGGGCGAAGGACTCTGCGTGGCCGGTGGTGGTCTCGTCGACGATCAGCGCAATCGGGCTTGAGTAGTAATCTCGCTGGCCGGCGGGCTGGAACAGGGCGAGATGCTCCGGGGACAGATAGCCCGCGGCATTTCGCAGATCGACGATAAGGCTGCTGGTATTGCGCAGGCCGGCCATTACAGCTTGCAGCACGATCAGGTCATTGGCGTTGCGGCTGACGCCCCACAGCCGCACGTAGCCGACCACCTTGTTGCCCATGTTGAATTGCCGGGCGCTGGGTTCCACCGCGCTCCGGTAGCTGTCGAACAGGTTGTTGAATACCGGGCTGAGCTCCACTTCCCGCTGTTCTCCGCTTCGCTCGACGAAGAGGCGGAAGCTGCGCTGGTCGGGTTCTGGAACCGCCGGAGGCTCGGGATTGAAGGAATAGACCGGATGGTAGGGCGCGCCGTTGACCGAAATCACGCGGTCGCCCCGCAACAGCCCGGCCGCGAAAGCGGGGGAAGCGTGCAGCACCGCCGCCACGACATGACTGCCGCTATCGGCGGCGACCGCGACGCCGATGTGATTGAGACGCTGCTGGCGGTCGGAACGGCGGCTCGTCAATGCGGCTTCGAGGTAGGCGTCGAGCGTGCCATGAATCATATGACCTCAAGCGCGCGCTGGCAGGCCGGGCGGCTGTAGTGGCGGTTGCGCAGGTCGATGTATTTCCGCGGCAGGTCGAACTCGAAGCGCATGGCCCAGTTGAAGGTCTGGGCGAGGAGGATGTCCGCCAGGCTGAAGGCGTCGCCGATGGCGTACTCCCCGTCATCCAGCAGGTGGTCCAGCGCGTTCAACGCCTTGGCGAACTCGAACTTCGCGGTTTCGAACATCTGCGGGATGCGCTGCTCCTCGGGCAGGGCGAACATGTGCTTGCCCTTGCTCCACAGGGGCTGCTCGAGTTCGGCGAGGACAAAGCAGGCGAGTTCGTCGATGCGGGCATAGACGTCCATGCTGGCGTTCGGCAGCAGGCCCGATTCCGGCGCCGAGCGGGCGATGTAATAGAGGATGGCCACGGATTCGGTGAGCTTCAGGTCGCCGTCGACAAGGGTCGGCACCTTGCCTTGCACGTTGACCGCAAGATACTTCGGATTCTTCGCGCTGTCCGGCACGGCCGCGTCGGTGCGCAGCTTCACCTGGATGTATTCGTACTTCAGGCCGCTTTCCTCAAGCGCCCACAAGGCGCGGAAGGAGCGTGACTGCTGAAAGCCGTAAAGCCTGATCATCACTCGGGCAATGCCATGGCGGTCAGTGAACTGCCGGTCTGGAGAACAACGTACTGTCGTCCCTCGTGGACCCAGGAGCTCATGCCGTAGCGGCTGATGGCGGGAACCTCGACCCGGGCGAGTTCCTCGCCGGTCATCTTGTCGAGCGCGAACAGATGCGGCGTGCCGTCGCCGCTGACGTTGGCATGGATCAGCATATTGCCGGTGACCACCATGGGGCCCACCGCGCCGGAGCCGGTATTGCCAATATCGACACCGGCCAGGGCCGGCAGTTCGCGGATTCGATCCGGGGTGTAGCCCGCCGGGGTCATCCACAGGTGTTCGCCGCTGTTCATGTCGATGGCGGTGATGCGGCTGTAGGGCGGCTTCCACAGGGGAATGCCGGCGGGATGGCGCGGACTGCTGCCGCCACTGCCGGCGGCGTAGCGCGACAGGGTGGTTCCGGTGGGCGCCTCGTAGTAGGTGTCGGCTTCCTCGCCGCTGACCAGAGTGCGGGCGCCGCAGCTATAGCGGGAAATCACGTACATCACTCCGCTGTCCGGATCCGCCACCGGCGGATGGGTGATATTGACCGCGCCGGAGGGGCACATCAGCGCGGCGGCCTTGCCGGAAGGATCGTTGCGCAGGATCGGCGGATTGAACACCGGGCCCATGACGAAATCGCTCACCGCCTCCAGCGCCTGGGCGCGGATTTCCGGGGTGAAGTCGGCCAGCAGTTCCTCGCTGGAGCCAACGTATTCGAAAGGCGCCGGGCGGGTGGGAATCGGCTGGGTCGCCGCAAGCTGCTCCCCGGGCACCGTGGAAGCCGGCATGGGCACGTCCTCGATGGGCCAGACCGGCTCGCCGCTCTGCCGGTGGAAAGCATAGACATAGCCCTGCTTGGTGGCCTGGGCGACGATGGGCATGGGGCCGGAATCGGTGGTCACATCGAGCAGGATGGGGGCGGTGGGGGTGTCATAGTTCCAGATGTCGTGGCGCACCATCTGGAAATGCCAGGCGCGCCCGCCGGTGGCCGCATCCAGCGCGATCAGGCTGGTGCCGTAGAGATTGTCGCCGGGATGGTGGCCGCCGTAGTAGTCGATGGTGACGCCATTGGTGGGGATATAGACTATGCCGAGTTCCGGGTCGGCGGAAATCGGCGCCCAGGAAGAGATGTCGCCGGTGTAGCGCCAGGCGTCGTTTTCCCAGCTTTCATGGCCGTATTCGCCGGGCTGGGGAATGACGTTGAACTTCCACAGGAACTCGCCGCTGCGGGCGTCGTAGCCGAGAATGTCGCCGGGCACGTTCTCGATGCGCGACTGGTTGTAACCCTGCTCCGCCGAGTTGCCCACCACCACCACATCGTTGACCACGATGGGCGGCGAGGACGAGGTGATATAGCCCCGCTCCAGCGGGATGCCGTCGTAGGGGTCATAGGGGTGGCCCAGGTCCGCCAGCAGGTCCACCACGCCGGTTTCCGGGAAGCCCTCCACGGGAACCTGGCCGCCGAAACCTTCCAGCGGCCGGCCGGTGGCGGCATCCAGGGCGGTCAGGAAAAAGCCGGGGGAGATAATGTAGATGACGTCGCGGCCGTCGATATTGGCGTAGCCCACGCCCTTGCCGTAGTCGGCGCGCATGGAATACGACCAGCGCCCGGTATCGGGCTCGCGGTAGGACCAGATGGTGGCGCCGGTGGCCGGGTCCACGGCCACCACATGGCGTCGCGCCCCGGCGACGGTGTACAGGCGGCCATTGATGTAGCTGGGCGTCGAGCGCCCGCTCTGGGCTTCAAAGCTGGCGCCGTCCCAGACCCAGGCGACTTCCAGCTCGCCGAAATTCTCCGGCGTGATCTGCTCCGCCGGGGTCGAGCGGGTGTGGGCGAAGTCATTGCCCAGTGTGGTCCATTCGATGGTGTCCTGGCTCCAGGCCGCGCCGGACAGCAGGGCCAGACCGGCGGTCAGGACAATCAGTCGAATCGCTTTCATCTTGTGCACCTCTGTGTATGGGACACTTCGGGTTCGTGTCGGCAGCGCGGAACAGGCGGCTGCCGGACAAGCCCGAGAGTACCCCAGTGTTTTCCGGTTGTCATGAAAAAACGGAGACACTCCCCGCATTGCGGCGGAATGCGGGTAAACCGGGCACGGAAATCAGTCCCGCGGCGACGAGTTCCATGCAAAGTATGGAACAGCGCCAATCTGCCAGGGTCGTAAGGGCTGCCGAGCTTTCGGGCGATGCCAATAGGAGAAGTCAGTGCGGCTTCCCGGGTCCCGAGCAAGACGCCGATAACAGCATCAAGTGTGTCCGCTTCACTTGCCAATTCCAGCTTAGGGGCCAATTCGCGAATCTCATCGCGCAGGCGATTGATTGCCGCTTCACCGGAGCGTCGAATCAGGCTCTCGAGCCTTTGCTCGATTTCAGCTTGACCAAGGCAGCGGGCTACATGCTGTCCGCGTCGAGGCCGAAGCGTGTGGCCCGGAAGGCTGACATCTCGTCCGCCGTCGGTAATCAGGCAAACCGAGCCATCGCTTGCCGGGGCATTTTCCAGCGCGGTGCGGTCGGCAATCAGGGCGCCCGGAAAGTAGCCGGCAACGATTTGCCACAAATTGCGGGAGACAATCGCTTCGGGCGGGTCGGAAAGGTTTCGGCTGTAAAGCCTTGTGTCAAGCTTGCGCAATCCGCCGGCTTTGATCGCGCGCGAAACCGCACGCGTAATCGTCACTTCGGAAACGAATGCCTCGGGCATTAAATCCGGCAATCTGTTGTTGGATTTTGCTGGCATGAATTGGCCTCCAAAGCGAGAATAAGGATTTTTGTTGAGGTTTCATTGCGGCGCAGAGCCCCCGGAATTCTTGGCGGTGGGCAGACCCTGGCGCGCACACGAGGAGGCAGAACGCATCCCATCGTACGGGCCGGGATTATTTTCGTTGAAAACTTGCCTTTTGTGCTGGATCCTGCGTAGGCTGATGCCATGAAGTAGCAGGGCGGGAGGAAGCCCACCATGAATGCCATCATCACCGCGTTTGTCGAACAGGGCCTCACTCTGGGGGCGATATTGCTGCTGGCGATCTACATGCAGGCGAAACTCCACGGCCTGGGCGACAGCCTGCGCGAGGAGATGTCCGACCTGCGCAAGGAGATCTCCGATATGAAAGACGACCTGCGCAAGGATATCGGGAAGCTGGGCGAGCGGGTTGCGAAGATCGAGGGCCTGCTCATGCCGGCGTCGGCCTACGGCGTGGTTGCCGAGCCGGCGGCTGCAGAGAGTTACGAGGTGAAATCGGGATCGATGGAAAACAAATCACAAAAGTGAGCAAATTCTGTCGCAATTGTGTAATAATCCCGCATCGCTCTGGAAACAGGGCATAACAAACATCTGAAAATCTCTGGGAGGGGATGGAAATGTTAACCAACAAGCGTTTGGCGTTGCTGCTATGCGGTGCCCTGATAGGCGGGGGGGGGGGGGCAGTGCAGACTGCGCTCGCCCAGGGGCAGGAGGCCCAGCAACTGGAAGAGGTGGTCGTTACGGGTTCGCGTATTCGGAGCCCGAACGTAATCAGTTCTTCGCAGATCACCACGATTCAGGCCGAAGATATTTCCGACCGCGGCATCACCCGCGTCGAGGACTATCTGAACGACCTGCCGCAGATCGCGCCGGGACAGGCGATTACGGCTTCGAACGGTTCCAATGGCCGTGCGTCGGTAAACCTTCGCGGTCTCGGCTGTTCTCGCACACTGGTGCTGATCAACGGTCAGCGTATGGCGCCCGGAGGCACTGCCGGCGGTAACTGCGCCGACCTGAATGCCGTGCCTTCGCTGCTGATCGAGCGCGTCGACGTTCTGACAGGCGCGGCGTCTTCGGTTTACGGTTCCGATGCGATTGCCGGCGTCGTCAACTTCATCATCGACGACGAATTCGAAGGCTTCAGGGCAAGCTACACCCACAGCCTCTATCAGCACACCAACGACAACGACGAACTGCGGAATCTGGTGCGCTCTTACGACTACGCTCTCGCAGACGAGGACATCACCACGGGCGACACCAAGAAGCTTGCGCTGGCGTTTGGAGGCTCGATGTTCGACGGGCGTGGCCACATCACCGGCTATATCGAAAAAACCGACACCGCGCCGATTCTGCAAGGCGATTACGATATCTCGGCTTGCGCGCTTACCCGCGGCAAGGGTGGCTGCGGCGGTTCTTCCACGATTCCTCCCGGTCGTTGGGCCGATTTTGGATTGTATGGCGCCAATGGTTTTACGAACGTCAACCCCAGTGTGACTCGGCTCGATATGAAAGTGCAGGGAGACGAGTTCGTAGATAGGGCCGGACAGACCTTCAACTACAATCCCACCAACTTCTTCCAGCGCCCGGATGATCGTTTGAACGCCGGCTTCTTCGGCAAGTTCGAGATCAACGAGAACGCCGAAGCCTACGCCACAGTCCGTTCGATGTCTTCCGAGTCCAACGCGCAGATCGCGTATTCAGGTACTTTCGGCAACATTACGGAGTTGCCTTGCTATAACGCGCTGCTTTCCGCGCAGCAGTACCAGAGGGCCTGCGGCGACTGGATCGGCATGGGCGGTGATCACGCGCGCAACTTCTCAAGCGGCGCCGAGGCCCTTGGGTATATTTCCAGTCTGGATCTCGCGGTAGCCAACGGCGATATCATCGGTTACAACGCGCCACTGTACTCCTTGAAGCGTAACGTGGAAGGCGCGCCCAGACAGAGCATCACGTTGTACGACAATGTCACCCAGGTTTACGGGGTGCGCGGCGACATCACCGGTTCTTGGACATATGACGTCAACTATCAATTGTCCGAAGTCGATTATGTCAACGAGTATCGCAACGACCTGTCGGTGACCAACATCAACCGGGCCGTCAACGTGGTCAATATCAATGGCACGCCCACTTGTGTTTCCGCACTGGACGGCACCGATCCAAACTGTATTCCCTACAATCTGTTCAGCGGCGGACTACCGGGGGACGGAGGCATCCAGGCTGTTCACGATGGCGGCGCGGCACTGCAAAGCTATATCGCGCAGTCGACCTTCATTCGCGGCAGCGGCAAGCAGCGCATCCTGCAAGGTGTGGTTTCCGGCGAAACCGGGATCACCATTCCGGGAGCCCCGGGTTCAATCTCTGCGGCTTTCGGCTACGAAGTAAAGGATTTGAAGACGGATTTCAGCCCTGATGCGCCGAGCATTGCCGGCGACAGATCCGGTTCCGGCGGCGCGGCGATACCTCTCTCCGGCGAATACGATGTGAACGAGTTCTTCGTGGAACTCGGTATTCCGGTGATGGACAATTTGAGTCTCGATGCGGGATACCGTTACGCCGATTACTCGACCGGCCAGACTACGGACACCTACAAGTTTGGCGCGTTTTTCCAGGCGACCGATGATATCGCTATCCGGGGATCCTTCCAGACGGCGATTCGCCACGCCAACCTGGGGGAGTTGTATACCGCCCAGGGCGACAGTCTTACCGATCTGGACGATGATCCCTGCGGCCTGAACATGACCGCGACCCAGGCCCAGTGCGCCAACACCGGGCTGTCCGCCTCACTGTACGGCACCGACCTGAAGTCGCCCGCCGACCAGTACAACATCCGTTACGGCGGCAACCCGATGACGGCGCCCGAAGAAGCCGAGTCGATCACTGTCGGCGCTGTGGTCACACCGCAGTTTATCGATGGTTTGACGCTAACCGTGGACTACTGGGACATCGCGCTGGAAGAGGGAATCGGTTCTATCCCCGCATCCACCACGCTGGACAAGTGTCTGGAAACCGGCAATGCCGTGTTCTGCAACAACATCAACCGGCATCCGCAAACCGGCTCGCTATGGCTGACAGGTGGCTATATCAACACCTTGACCACTAATATCAGTGAATCGTCCATCAGAGGTGTCGACATAATCTTCGACTACAACTTCGATACCCCGATGGGTCCGATGGAAATCGAAGGTGTGACCACCAATCTGCTTGAGGACAGCTTCATCGAGTTGCCCGGCGAGCCGAGCACCGAGTGCCACGGCTATTGGGGTGCCGCCTGCGGCAAGAACCCGGCGCCGAAGTGGGCCGGAACCTACAAGGCGACCCTGTACACCGAGTACGATGTCAGGGTTTCTCTTGGCATGCGCTATCTCGGCGAAACCGAGGATCTGGGCGGCAACGCCATCAACTTCGACGCCGAGACCTACTGGGATCTCACCGCGGAATGGAGCGCCTCGGAGAACTACACCGCCACCGTCGGCGTCAGCAACCTGCTTGACACCGACCCCCAGGTCAGTTCCGATGCGGGCACCCAGCCCGGCAACGGCAACACTTTCCCGGCGTTCTTTGACGCTCTGGGTCGATACGTGTTCGTAAATCTGGGTGTGGAGTTCTGAGGACAGCCGTTCTCTCAAGCCTGATACACTCGAAGGCCGGGGCGCAAGCTCCGGCCTTTCTTTTTTGGGATATCCGGATCGAGGGGAGTGACTTGCGCCATCCTGTCCCCCTCTTTCCGTCATTCTGCGCATAGTCGCAGAATCTTGTGCAGTGCCCTCCCGAGGAGATTCTGCGGCTACGCGCAGAATGACGCGCAAGAGGACGCTTCACTTCACGCGGAATGACGGATATGGAGAATTCTCTTGATCGTTCTCGGCATTGAAACCTCTTGCGACGAAACCGGCGTCGGGCTGTATTGCAGCGAGCGCGGCCTGCTTGCCGACGGACTCTACAGCCAGGTGGAGATTCATGCCCGCTATGGCGGCGTGATTCCCGAACTGGCGTCCCGCGATCACGTGCGCAAGACCTTGCCGCTGATTCGCGAAGTGCTGGCGGATGCCGGCATGTCACTAGGCGAACTTGACGGCATCGCCTACACCGCCGGCCCCGGGCTTGTGGGCGCCCTGCTCGTGGGAGCTTCCCTCGGCCGCTCGCTCGCGGACGGGCTCGATGTGCCCGCCCTGGGCGTGCATCACATGGAAGGGCACCTGCTGGCGCCGCTGCTGGAAGGCGGCGGGATCGAATTTCCTTTCCTGGCCTTGCTCGTTTCGGGCGGTCACAGCCAACTGGTCAGGGCCGAAGGGATTGGAGACTACACGATGCTCGGGGAATCCCTCGACGACGCCGCCGGCGAAGCCTTCGACAAGGTCGCCAAGATGCTTGGCCTGCCATACCCCGGCGGCCCGCATCTTGCCCGGCTTGCGGAAAACGGGGACCCGGGGCGATTTGATTTCCCCCGGCCCATGACCAGGCGCCCAGGCCTGGACTTCAGTTTCAGCGGCCTGAAAACCCATGTGCGGACGGTGATTGCGGAACTGCGGGAAAGCGAAGGCGAACCTGGCGGGCAGACCCGGGCCGATATTGCCCGGGCTTTCGAGGAAGCCATGGTGGACACGCTGACGATCAAGTGCAAAAGGGCGATCCGGCAAACCGGCCTGGAATCCCTGGTGATTGCCGGCGGCGTCAGCGCCAATAAGCGGCTGCGCGAGGTGCTGGAGAACCAACTCGGCGCCGATAGCGTACATTATGCAGCGCCGCGTTATTGCACCGACAATGGCGCCATGATTGCCTATGCCGGTTGCCGGCGCCTCCTTGCCGGCGAGCGCGAAGGTCTTGAAATCCGGGTGCGCCCCCGCTGGCCGCTGGAATCGCTTGGGGCAATCTGACCAGAGCAGGAGAATATGGACATCGTTTATATCAGGGAACTCGAAGTCGAAACCATCATCGGGATTTTCGACTGGGAGCGCGAGCGCCGGCAGATCGTCAGCATCGATCTCGACCTTGGATTCGATATTCGCGCCGCCGCCGCCTCGGACCGGATCGCCGATGCCCTGGACTACAAGGCGATTTCCCATCGGGTCCGGGATTTTGTCGCCGCCTCGGAATTCCAGCTTGTGGAAGCCCTTGCCGAGGCCATCGCCGGAATTGTGCTGGTGGAATTCCCGGTGAGCTGGCTGCGCCTGCGGCTGGGCAAGCCGGGGGCGGTGACGGGCTCCAGGGACACTGGCGTGATTATCGAACGGGGCGTTCCGGCTGCAGCGCCTGAATCCTGAACCATGCCCGAACAGGTTTTTTGCATCGGCAGCAATCTGGAGCCCACCGCCAATATCTCCCGGGCGCTTGCCGCCTTGCGGGACAGGTTTGGCCCGCTGCGCTGCTCTTCGGCGTACCGCAGCGTCGCGGTGGGTTTTACCGGCCCGGATTTCCTGAATCTTTGCGCCCTTGCCGAATCCGTTGAAGCGCCGCCCGCTATCGTTGCCTGGCTCAAGCAACTCGAGCTGCGCCTCGGCCGGAATCCGAGCCAGCCACGGTACTCCTCCCGCCCCATCGACATCGACCTGTTCATACCCGGCGCTCCCGACGGCGCCCATGGCAAGCTCACCGTATCCCACCAGGAAATCCGCGAAAGCGCCTTCCTCCTCTGCCCGCTCGCCGAACTGCTCCCGGACCTGAAACTGGAACCCGACGCCCCCGGCCTCGCCACGCTCTGGAAAGAGTTCGACGAATCCAGCGGAACCGTAACCCGGGTGGAGTTCAACGGGTCCGGTCAGGGCCCCAGAGCGCCAACCGGAATGACAAGCACGCCATCCGGGCGCCGGTAGGCGTAGCCGGAACTGGTGATTACTCCCAACATTCCGGGAATTTCATTCCGTTTCGGGTCGAGCCGGTCACGGAATCGCAGCAGGGTTTTTGCCGCGGCATCCAATTGGCCGGTTCCCAGCTTGACCTCCAGCGCGCACCAGTTCCCCGCCCGATTCTGAACCACGGCATCCACTTCCAGGGTGTTGTCCAGGTAATGGAATACCCTGGCGTCGCAGCCCCGGGCGTAGACCGACAAGTCCCGGAACACCATCGACTCGAAAAGAAAGCCGAGATATTTCAGATCCTTGAGCAGGCGATCCGGAGTGAAACCTATCGCCGCCGCCGCGAGGGAGGGGTCGACAAAGTGCCGTTTTGGCGACTTGCGAAGCACGGCCTTTGATCGCAGATTCGGCGACCAGGCCGGTTGTTCCTCAGCCACCATCAACCTGCCAAGCGCGGTCAAGTATTCGCGAACCGTGCCATCGTTCAGTGGCTGTCCTTCTTCCCCGACATCGGCGGCCAGTGTGCGGGCGCTTACTGTGGTGGCTGTGTTGCGCGCCAGTGAGCGCAGCACCTTGCCGACATTTTCCGGGTCCCGTGAAACTCCGTCCAGGCGTGAGATGTCTGCGCGTCGTATCTCGTCGAGATAATCGGCTCGCGCGGTCTGACAGGCTTTGAGCGAGCGATTCAGGTCTCCGGGCCAGCCGCCCCGGCAAATGATTTCGGTCACGTCTCCTGCCGTCAGGTTCACCGGCGCGCATCCCGCAAAGTCTCCTTGCAGCAAACCGCCGAGGGAAACCTTGCCATTCGATATTCCCATTTCCAGCAGACTCAGGGTGCGCAGCCGCATGCGCGAGATTCTGCCTGCGCCGGTGTGCCGGGTGATGTCATCCGCAGGCGCCGCCGAGCCGGTCAATATGAATTGTCCACTGCTTTGGCGCAGATCGACCGTGCGCCTGACATGGTTCCAGATGCGGGGTTCTACCTGCCACTCGTCGATCAGTCTCGGAGTTTCGCCGTTGAGCACCAGGGAGGGGTCCAGCGACATCGCGCTGCGCGCATTCTCGTCAACATCGAGCAGAACCGTGCTCGCCGCCATCCGGCGGGCTGTTTCGGTCTTGCCGCAGGCGCGCGGCCCTTCAATGAGCACAGCCCCCGCGGCGGACAGGCGCTCGGCCAGTTCGGCATCGCCGATTCTTTCTATGTATTGACCCACGGATTTTCATAACCAGCAATTTGCAACTATTCTATCCATCCGAATGTAACTTTTTCAACCAGCATTTTGTAATATTTATAACCATTCATTTGTAAAGAAATCAAAGCAGGTGCCGGCCGCCGTCGAGGTGGATGGTCTGGCCGGTGAGGTAGCGGGCTTCGGCGGCGAGGAAGAAACAGAGCGCGGCCACCTGTTCCGGGGTTCCGGTGGTTCGCAGGGGGATGGATTGCAGGATGCGTTTGCGGGCCTCGGCGGTTTCCTGCGCCGATTCGCCCTTCAGGCTTTCCGGCTCCGGGTTTTCTGGCCCTGGGGTTTCCGGCCAAAGTATCGCGCCGGGGGCGATGGCGTTGACCCGCACTTCCGGGGCAAGCTCGATGGCCAGGGAGCGCGTCATGGCGGCGAGCCCGGCCTTGGCGATGGCATAGGCGGAATAACCCTGCGGCGGGCGCCGGACGTGAACATCGGTGATATTGACGATGGCGCCGCGCCCGCTGCGCAAGGCATCCGCCAGCGCCTGGCTGAGGAAAAAATGCCCGCGCAGGTTGCCGCCCTGCAGGTCTTCCCACTGGGCCGGGCTGACATGGCCGAAAACCGTGGGGTAGTAGCCGGAAGCATTGTTCACCAGCACGTCGAGGCGCCCGAAACGGGCAAGGGCCTCGCCGGCGAGTTCGCGGGCCGATTCCGGCTCGTTCAGGTCGGCGCAAAGCACCGCCGCCGACGCAGGCCTGCGGGCGTTGCATTCCTCGGCCAACGCCTCGGCCTCGGCGAGCGAGGCGCGGCAATGGAGCAGCAGGCGGTAGCCCCTGGCATGAAATGCCGCCGCAATCGCCGCGCCGATGCGCCGGGCGCCGCCGGTGACAAGAACCACCGGCGCATTTTTCGCCTCGCTTGCCTGTTTCACGATCTAATGCGCGTATTCGGCCCGGGCCTGGCGGATTGCCGCGATGCGCTCCCGGGCAATGAGTTCGGCGGGATTGGCCTGGGGTTTTTCCCGCAGCAGGGCGCCTGCGTCGACGGCATTCACCGCGGCGAGCATGCTTTCCAGATAGGCGTTCTGGGGATAGTCGCAATCCTCATAACCCGTCCGCCCCCGGGCGTCGGCGAGGCAGGCGGTGAGAAAGCGCCGGAATCTTTCCGGGCGGCGGATGGCGTCAAGTCCCGAGAGCAGCCGCAGCACGGTGGCCGGACGCAGGCTCAGCACCCGATGCTGCAGGGTGTGGTACTTGCAGACAAGTTCCGCCGTCCGGGCGAATTCATTGGGTGCGCCAAGCCGCTGGTTGACATTCTTCACCAGGGGGACGCCGAGTTCCTCGTGACCATGGTGGCTTGGCCACCCGGCCGGGTCGGTGACGCCCTTGCCGAGGTCGTGCAGCAATACCGCATAACGCACCACGCTGTCTTCGGTGAGACGTGCGGCCGCCTTGACGCACATCAGGGTATGCACGCCGGTATCGATTTCCGGGTGATATTTTTCCGGCTGGGGCACGCCGAACAACCGTTCCACTTCGGGCAACAGTTCGGCCAGGGCGCCGCAGTCGCGCAGAACGGTGAAAAACCGCTCGGGGGACTGGCTGCCCAGGGCGAGTTCCACTTCCTGCCAGATTCGCTCCCTGGGCAGTTCGGCGAGTTCTCCCGCCGCGGTCATCCGCCGCATCAGCTCCAGGGTTTCCGGCGCCACCGAAAAGCCGAAATGGCGGAACCGCGCGGCGAAGCGGGCGACCCGCAGTATCCGCAGCGGGTCTTCCCGGAAAGCGGGGGAAACGTGGCGCAGCACCCTGGCTTCCAGATCATCGAGGCCGCCGTATGGGTCGATCAACCCGCCGGATTCGGTTTCGGCCATGGCGTTGATGGTCAGGTCGCGCCTTGCCAGGTCTTCCTCAAGGCTGACTTCGGGGCTGGCGTCCACGGCAAAGCCGGTATGTCCCGGGCCGGTTTTCCGCTCGCGCCGGGCAAGGGCGTATTCTTCCCTGGTTTCGGGATGCAGGTAGACGGGAAAATTCTTGCCGATTTTCTGAAAGCCGAGTTTTTCCAGCGAAACGCCATTTGCGCCCACCACCACCCAGTCCCGGTCAATGACCGGGAGACCGAGCAGCTTGTCGCGCACCGCGCCGCCTACCAGATGGGTTTGCATGGGTCGTTTCCACGTCGGGTCAAGAGCGCATTATACCCGTGCCGGGGGCTAATCCGGCACGGAATACCGCTTGCCGTCTTCCAGACGCATGGCGGTGAGTTTTCCGCCCCAGACGCAGCCGGTGTCGAGGGCGTGAACCCGGTCAACTCCGGAGACGCCTTCAATGGCGGCCCAGTGGCCAAAGACGATATCGGTATCCTCCCCGGGCCGCTGCCAGCGAAACCAGGGCTTGTAGCCGGGCGGGGCGGTGTCGATGCCTTCCTTCAGGTCGAGCCGCAAACGCCCGTCGGCGTCGCAGAAGCGAATTCGGGTCAGATAATTGGTGATGACGCGCAGGCGGCGCTGCTTGCGCAGCTCATCGTCCCACAGGCTCGGTTCGTCGCCGTACATGCGGGAAAGAAACTTGCGCGGCTTTCTGCTGAGGGCGGTTTCGACTTCCGCCGCCAGCGCCAGGGTCTTGCCGATGGACCAGTCCGGCGCCATGCCGGCGTGCACCATGAGGAAGCGGCGGGGGCCGGAACAGGTATCGATCGTTTCGCAATGCGCCAGTGGCTTGCCCCGCAGCCAGTCGGCGAGTTCGCCGCAGTCCGGCGCCGCCAGCAATTCCCGCAGCCGGTCCTTGCGGCGCATGGGGGCGCAGCCTTCATGCACGGCGAGAAAGTGCAGATCGTGGTTGCCGAGCACGGTCACCAGGGAATCGTCCATGTCCCGCAGCAGGCGCAGGGTTTCCAGTGATTTCGGGCCGCGGTTGATCAGGTCCCCCACGCACCAGAGCCGGTCGCCGCCGGGCTTGAAGCCGATTTTCCGGAGCAGCTTCCTGAGCGGCTTGTAGCAACCCTGAATATCCCCGACCGCGTAGGTAGCCATTTCTCGTCCTTTTCTTGTGCTTTTGTTCGAAAAATCAGTGAATGGTTCTGGGCGGGGCAAGCAGGAACATGGGAATCGGCGCTTCGAAATGCATGCCGTCGGCGGTCACCATGTGGTACGCGCCGTGCATGGTGCCGGTTTCGGTTTCCAGAATCGCCCCGCTGCTGTAGCGGAACGCCTCTCCCGGCGCGATGGTGGGTTGCACTCCCACCACGCCGGGCCCCTCGACTTCCTGGACCTCGTCATTGGCATTGGTGATGTACCAGTGCCGGGAAAGCAATTGCACCGGCTCCGCCCCATGGTTGGCGATTTCGATGGTATAGGCGAAAGTGAAGCGGCGGTTCTCCGGGTCGGACTGTTCTTCGAGAAACATCGCCACGGGGGTGATTTCGATCTGTTCCGCCGGATCGGTCATTTGCCCCGCCCCGCCGCGATGGCATTGCTGATGCGGATGTAATCCCCGGGTTCCAGTTGTTCGGGTCTTGCTTCCGGGTCGAGGTCGAGGGCGCGCAGCAGCTCCGGCCCGGTGAATTGCCCGAGGCAGTTGCGCAGGGTCTTGCGGCGCTGACTGAAGGCGGCGCGCACGAGCGCGGCAAGGCCGGCTTCGTCCGCGGCCGGCAGGGGCGGTGGGTGATGCGGCCACAGCCGGACCACGGTGGAGACCACCCGGGGTTGCGGCCGGAAGGCCTCGGGGGGCACGGCGAACAGTTTGTCGCTGGAGCAGTAATAGGCCAGCATGACGCTCAACCTGCCATAGTCACGGCTGCCGGGAGTCGCCGTCATGCGGTCGACGACTTCCCGTTGCAGCATAAAAGTCATGTCGGTGAACCGGCGCGACATCTTGAGCAGATGGAACAGCACCGGCGTCGAGATATTGTAGGGCAGATTGCCCACCACCCGCAGTCCCCGGCCTGCGGGAGCAAGGCCGGCAAGGTCGAAACGGAGCACGTCCGCGCAGTGGACCCGCACGTTTTCCCTTCCCCGGAACTCCAGCGCGAGCTGCCGGGCAAGGTCCCGGTCGAGTTCAATGCAGTCGAGCCTCCCCGCTGCCGCAAGCCCCCGGGTCAGGGCGCCGTCGCCGGGGCCGATCTCGACGATATGGTCTTCCTTCCGGGGCGCCACGGCTTCCAGGATGCGGTGGATGATCTGCTTGTCCCGCAGGAAATTCTGGCCGAAGCGTTTGCGGGGCCGGTTCGCGAAGCCGGGCCGGGTCACGGGGAATCGCCTGCTTGCAGCATTTCCACGGCGGTTTCGATGGCGTGGCGCAGGCTGCCGCAATCGGCGGCGCCGCTGCCGGCGATGTCGAGGGCGGTGCCATGGTCCACCGAAGTGCGGATGATGGGCAGACCGAGGGTGATATTGACGGCGTTGCCGAAACCCTTGAATTTGAGCACCGGCAGGCCCTGGTCGTGGTACATGCTGAGTACCGCGTCGGCATCGTCGAGCCGGGACGGCGTGAACAGGCTGTCCGCCGGCAGCGGGCCGGTGAGGCGGATTCCCTCTTCCCGCAGCTCGGCGAGGGCGGGCTCGATGATTTCGGTCTCTTCCCCGCCGAGTTCACCGGATTCGCCGGCGTGTGGATTGAGGCCGCAGACGAGGATGTGGGGATTCCCGATGCCGAAGCGGCGCCGCAAGTCCCGGTGCAGGATTCGCACGACCCCGAGCAGCCGGTCCCGGGTGATGGCGCCGGCCACTTTCCTGAGCGGCAGATGCGTGGTCGCCAGGGCCACCCGCAGGCCGGGAGTCGCCAGCATCATGACGCTGCTCCCGCAATCGCAAATGTCGGCGAGGAATTCGGTGTGGCCGGAGAAAGCGAAGCCCGCCCGGTTGATGACCGCCTTGTGTACCGGGCCGGTTACCAGGGCATCAGCGTCGCCGCGCAATACGGCGCGGGTGGCGGCTTCGAGGCTTGCCAGCACATAGCCGGCGTTTGCCACCTCGAGCTTGCCGGCTTCCGTGGCCGCGGCCAGAGGGCTGGAGACCACCCGCAATTCCCCGGGTTCGCACTGCCGCGGAATGTTATCGGCTTCGGCCAGGCGCAGAGGCAGGCCGAGCAGGCTCGCCCGCTCCCGCAGCAATACCGGGTCGGCATAGGCGACGAGTTCAATGTCCGGGGGCGGGGACTGGGCGATTTGCACACAGATGTCCGGCCCGATGCCGGCGGGTTCCCCGGGAGTCAGCGCGATTCGGTAAGCCAAGCTCTCACTCGACGAATTCGACAAAGGCTTCTTCGCGAATTTCGATCAGCCAGTTCTGCAACTCCAGATCGAACTTGCGGTCGCGCAGCAGGTTCTCCGCCTCGGCCCGGATGAAGTCCTGGCTGAGGTCGGACAGGCGTCGGCCGAGCACTTCGATGAGATGCCAGCCGGTTTCGGTGCGGATGGGCTCGCTGAGTTCGCCCTCTTCCATTTCATTCACCGCGGCTTCCCAGGATTGCGGCATGCCGCCTTCGTTGATCCAGTCGAGATCGCCGCCGGCCACCACCGAGGCTGCGTCATCGGAGTTCTGCCGGGCGATGACGGCAAAATCCTCGCCGTCGAGAATGCGTTGGCGCAGGCGCCGGATTTCTGCCAGCGACTGGTCTTCGTCACGGATTTCATTGGGGCTGAGCATGATGTGCCGCAGATGCGTCTGCTGCACGAACTGGGAAGTGCCGCCGCGCTGGTCCGCCAATTCGATGATGTGCAGACCGTTGGCCGCTTCGAACGGCCCTTCTATGCCGCCGACGCTCATGCCCTCCACGGACTCGGCGAACAGCCCGGGTATCTGGTCGAGCTTGCGCCAGCCGAAATCCGTGGCGGTAACCGGAAACTCGCCCGCCTGCATGGCGAGGGCGCGCAGGTCGGCGAAGTTCTCGCCGGCTTCGAGCCGGGCAATGAGGTCGCCGGCGTAGCGCATCTTCCGCTGGCGGACGGCTTCGTCTTCCTCGGCTTCGAACGGCACCAGCATGTGGTTGAGGAAATAGTCCGCCTGCATCAGTTCCTGGCCCATCTCGGAATTGATGAAGTTGTCGATTTCCTGGTCGGTGATGCGGATGCGCTGATTGACCAGGCCGCGCTGCAATTCCTGCAGGGTCATCTGCTGCCGCACCTGTTCCCGGGTTTGCAGGTACACGCCCGCCTGTTCCAGGGTGGTCACGTATTCCTCAAAGCTCATGTCGCCGCTGGCCGCCATGGAGCCGAGAATCCGGTTGATGGTGTCGTCGTCAAAGCGGATATTGATGCGCTCGGCGATCTGCATTTGCAGGTTTTCCAGCACCAGGGCTTCGAGCACATCGTCGTAAATCGCCTCGAGATCGGGCTCCGGCTGATTGTTGCGCCGGGCATTGGTGATGATGTCCGCGAGGCGGGAGTCGACTTCGCTTTGCAGCACCACGCCGGTATCGACTATGGCCACAATGCGGTCGAGCATCTGCCGCTCCTGGGCGGCGGGCTGTGCCAGTGGCAGCAGGGCCAGCAGCAGGGCCAGCATCGGTGCCATGCCTGCGGGAAGCGTTCTATTCATGGTCCGGGTCTCTGAATCCCTGTATTCCGTCGCTCAGCAAATCGCTCAATCCACCGCCGGCGAGATTGCCGACGCCATGCAGCACGAACTGCACGAAAACGCCGCGGTTGGCTGGCACATTAGGGACAAACAATTCATATTCGTCAAGCCATTCCCGCGCAATCACGCGGATGGTGGCGCAGCAGTTACGATATTCGACCCCGGCGAAGAGCTCAAGGTTCCGCGAATTGGCGTGATCGTGGTTCCAGCGCCCCAGCAGTTTCCAGTTGGCCGCAAGCGGCCAGGCGCCGGACAGGTCGGTCTGGTCGATGGCCGGGTCGATGCCGGCGCGCCGCAGGAATGGCGTGGCCTGCACCAGCGAGCGGTAACGCCAGGAAAAATTGAACAGGCGCTCGCTGTCGCGCTGGTAGCGCAGTTGCAGGCTGCCTTCGTCCACAGTCCGATAGTGTTGATTCCATTGAATGTCCGCGGCCAGGCGCCAGTTGTCGTTGACGCGGAACTCCATCTCTCCCGCCAGGGCCGAAGTGTCGTCCACGGGAGAATACAGGGGCTCCCATTGCCGCAACGGACTGGCCAGGCTGACCAGGCGATCGCGGAAGTAATGGATCCGGCCCAGGCTGAAGCGGCCCCGTTCGCGGCCGTTGGCGTCGAGCAGGCGGCTGCTGACGGCGATGCCGAGCTGGTCCGCGTCGGCGAAGCGGTCGCCGCCGCTGAAGCGCCGCTCGCGAAACAGTTGTGGAAAGCCGAAATTCAGCTCGGAAGTATCGAACACCGGCAGCAGGCTCTGGTCCTGGTGCTGCCGGTAGTGATAGAACAGCCGCGGCTCCAGGGTTTGCGCGCCATTGCCGGGGAGGCTGCGCTCGAAGACCAGCCCGCTGTCGATGCTGTAGCCGGTGATGCCGAGGCTCGGGTCCGCCGGGCTGCCGAGGGCTTGCCGGTCCAGTTCGTAACGCAGCAGTTCATGGTTCGCGCTCGCCCGCAGAAAGGCGCCGGGCGATTCCAGCGACCAGTCCAGCCGCGGCGACAGATTGATGCGGCGGCCTTTGACCAGGGCGCCGTCGTCGATTCGCTCCGGGGAGATGAGGCTTTCGTTCAGATTGCGGTCGAAATGGGCGGCCTGGCCGGCAAGACCGAAGCGGAAGTTGGCGCCGAGATCGAGGCCGGTGCGGAAGCGGAAATGCGGCAGCCGGTCAAAGGGCTTGGAAATGTTCAGGGCATCCGCCAGGGGGTCGATGAGTTCGATGCGCTGCAGGTCCAGCTCCGCCCGCAGGGCCTCGGACTGATAGCTCAGCCGGGCTTGCCGGTTGAGGTTGTTTCGCGTCACGGTATCAAGGCCGCCGCCGGCAAGGTCGATAAACCAGTCCCGGTCGCTGACCGCGGTGAAATCCACCAGGGTGCGCCAGCCATTGCCGAGCGAGCCATTGTGCTGAAAACCCGCGTACCAGCGATTGGCGACCGGGGGCGACCCCGAGCCCCGGATATGGGCGAGATTCGGGTCGTACAGCGCATCGTCCCCAAGCCAGGATAGATTCAGGGTATTCATGGACCAGTTCGCCAGATAGCGGAATTCCGCGCCCAGCATGGCGCCGCGGTCGCTGATGAGCCGCGGCAGCAGGGTGGCGTCGTAGTGCGGCGCCAGATTGAGGTACCAGGGCAATTCCAGATCGAGGCCGCCGCTGCGGGTGGAACCCATGCTCGGCGGCAGCAATCCCGAGACCCGCTGGTCGCCAAGTGGAAAGCCCAGCGTGAATGGGTAGCGGAACACCGTGGTATCGCCGAAGCGCAGGCGCAAGTCCCGGGCCGTGCCCCGGCCCTGTTCCGGGTCCAGGGTCATGCTCGCCGCGGCGATGGTCCAGAATGGCGCCACCGGCTCGCAGCGGCTGAACTCGCCGTTATCGAGGGTGACGCGGCGGGTTTCGCTGTCGTAGATCATCGCGGCCGCATTGCCGTGGATGCCGCTCTGGTGGAGGACATAGCGGGCGGTATCGATGCGGCTGGCGTTGGCGGCATTGTCGATCAGGGCGGACCTGCCCCGCAGCAGCACGCCGGGTTCGCGGAACGCCACGTCGCCTTCGAGCTGGAAGGTTTCGGCTGCATTGTCGATGACGGTGGCGCCGTCATTGGCGATGGTGCGCAGGCCCTCGGTGAGGGTAATCGCGCCGCTGATCGCGATGGTGTCGGGGCCGGTCTGGGTGAATCCTTCTTCGCTGGTGAAGCGCGTGCGCCCTTCGGCGGAGTCCGCGCCGGTTGATTTGCTATTATCGATGAAAGCGCCGCAGCAGGTCGGCGGGATGCCGGCGCGCTGCTCCGGCGTCATGTTCTCAAGGGACAGCCAGTCGAGTTCCGCTGCACCGGCTGCGCTGGTGTCCCCTTCGGCTGCCATGGCGCTGGAGCAGCAAGCCGACAGAACAACGCGCAAAACCATTTTTCGGGTCAAAGAATCCATACAGTGAAGCCAAACGGGCAAACAGACAGCCGCCGCCAGGGATTGACCGAATGGACCCGGCGGCGGTTGCGTCATCTGCTGCCGTCGGCGCCTGCAATCTCCGGTCTTGCGGTTGTCAGCGGCGACGCCAGCTTCCGGCGCTACTTTCGCGCAAGCCCCGCTCCCGGAATTTCGTATATCGTGGTGGACGCGCTGCCGAAAAAGGAAGACAGCCGACCTTTTGTCGAAGTCTGCCGCCTGTTCGGCGAGGCCTCGCTGCGGGTTCCCGAACTGCTTGCCGTGGATCTGGAACAAGGCTATCTGCTGCTTGAGGATTTTGGTGATCAATTGTACCTGCCTCATCTGTTGCGAGCCCGGGATGCCGGCGACCGCGCCGCAGCGGATGCGTTCTGCCATGGCGCCATCGATAGCCTGCTCGATTTGCAGCAGCGCGTCGACCCGGACGGGCTGCCGCATTATGACCAGACGGAACTGACCCGGGAAATGTCACTGTTCCCCGACTGGTTCTGCCGCCGCTGGCTCGGCGTCCAACTCAATGCCGAACATCGGGAACTGCTCGGGGACAGTTTCCGCTTTCTGTGCGAATCGGCCCTGGCCCAGACCGAGGTAGCGGTGCATCGCGATTATCACTCGCGCAATCTGATGCTGCTCGACTCCGCTCCCGGGCGCCCCGGTATCATCGATTTCCAGGACGCCGTCCGGGGCGCGTGCAGCTATGATCTCGTCTCGCTGCTGCGGGATTGCTATATCCGCTGGAACCGGCAATGGCTGGATGACTGGATTGCATACTATCTCCATGGCGCCCGGGAAAGGGGAATCGTCGGTGAGATTTCCCACCGGCGGTTCCGGCGCGATTTCGACCTGATGGGGCTGCAACGCCATCTCAAGGTACTCGGGATTTTCTGCCGGCTCGCGATCCGCGACCAAAAGCACGCATTCCTGGACGAGCTGCCCCTGGTCATGGATTACTTCACCGAAGTCGCCGGGGAGTACGCCGAAATGGCACCCTTGTTGAAGTGGTTTGAGCGGGATCTTGCTCCCCGCGCCCGGGACCGACTGGAGCAGGCTCCCTGATGCACGCCATCCTGCTTGCGGCGGGGCGCGGCGAGCGCATGCGGCCGCTTACCGAGCGCATGCCCAAACCGCTGCTTGCCGCAGGCGGCCACCCACTGATCGAGTATCAACTCCTGGGTCTGGCCCGGGCGGGCATTCGCCGGGTGGCGGTCAATCTCTTCCATCGCGGCGAAATGATTCGCGAAGCGCTTGGCGACGGCTCACGCTTTGGGCTGGAGATCATCTATTCGCCGGAACAGCGCCTGCTCGATACCGGCGGCGGCATCATTCAGGCCCTGCCCCTGATCGAGGGCGAGGCTTTCATTGTCGCCAATGCCGATGTATGGACTGATTTCGATTACGCCGGCCTGCATCCGGTGGACGGCGGGCGAACCCTCGCCCATCTGCTGCTTGCGCCGAATCCCGCTGCCAATTCCGGCGGCGATTTCCATCTTCTTCCCGATGGGCGATTGGCCAACAAGGCGGTGGCTGGTGCGGAAAAACTCACCTTCGCCGGCATCAGCGTGATGCATCGCAAGTTGTTCGCCGGCCTGGCGGCGGAGCCGCTGTCTGTGGTTCCCCTGTTGCGCGCGGCCATGGCGGAAGGCCGGGTCAGCGGCGAGAAATTCACCGGCGGCTGGATGGACATCGGCACTCCCGATCGGTTGCGGGCGCTGCATCGGCGACTTGGATAAATCAATCCGAAAAGTTCGGTATTCCCACTATCTCCGTGTTAGACTGCCCGCACCTGGTTAATTTCCGTCGAGGATGACGTCAGGATGAATCTGCTCAACTTGTTGATCCAGAACGGCCCAAACCTGATCGGCCTGTTGCTGGTGGTGCTCTATCTGCAAAATCGGATACACCGGCTCGAAGTCAATCTGCGCGAAGAGATTTCGACAGTTTCCCAGCGCGTGGCGAAACTGGAAGCGCATTTTGAACCAGAATACAAAGTGGCCGAAGAGCCGGCGCCGTGTAACGAATGAATGACTATCTGATCGCCCCCTCCATACTTTCCGCCGATTTCGCGCGGCTTGGCGATGAAGTCAATGCGGTGCTCGATGCCGGCGCCGATGTCGTCCATTTCGATGTGATGGACAATCATTATGTGCCCAACCTGACCATCGGCCCCATGGTCTGCAAGGCACTGCGCGAGCATGGCGTGACCGCGCCCATTGACGTGCACCTGATGGTGACGCCGGTGGACCGGCTGATCGAGGACTTCGCCGCCGCCGGGGCGAGCTACATCAGCTTTCACCCGGAAGCCAGCCGGCATGTGCATCGCAGCCTGCAACTGATTCGCGGCCTCGGCTGCAAATCCGGGCTCGTGTTCAACCCCGCCACGCCGCTCCATTGCCTCGACTACCTGCTCGACGAGCTCGACCTCGTGCTGCTGATGTCGGTCAATCCGGGGTTTGGCGGCCAGCAGTTCATTCCCGCCACCCTGGACAAGCTGCGGCAGGCACGGTCCATTGTCGACGCGGCGGAAAACCCCATCCGGCTCGAAGTCGATGGCGGCGTCGGCGCGGGCAATATCCGCGAGATTGCCGAGGCCGGCGCCGACATGTTCGTGGCCGGCTCGGCCATCTTCGGCAGCGGAGACTATCGCGCCACCATTGCCGCCATGCGGGCGGAACTCGCGCAGGCCTGCCAAGCGGCCCCGGGATGAACGAGGCCACATTCGACGAGCTGGCAGCCCGGGGATACAACCGGATTCCGGTGACGCGCCGGGTGCTGGCGGATCTGGAGACGCCGCTCAGCGCCTACCTCAAGCTTGCCAACGGCCCCTACAGTTTCTTCTTTGAATCGGTGCAGGGAGGCGAACAATGGGGCCGCTATTCCATCATCGGCCTGCCCTGCCGCACCGTGCTGCGGGTGCGGGGCAAGCGGCTCAGCATCGAAACCGATGGCGAGATCGTGGAACAGCGCGCGTGTGACGACCCCTTTCCCTTCATCGCCGAATACAAGTCCCGCTTCCGCGCTCCCGGCTCGCCCGGGGATTCGCGTTTCGGCGGCGGCCTCGTGGGCTATTTCGCCTATGACACCGTGCGCTATGTGGAAACCCGGATCGGCCCGCCCCGGGGAAAGGACGCGATCGGCACTCCCGACATCCTGCTCATGGTGGCCGATGAAATCATCATCTTCGACAACCTCATGGGCACCGCCTCGCTGGTGATCAATGCGGACCCGGACGAAGCCGATGCTTTCGCCCGGGCCCGGCGGCGGCTGGATGAACTCGAACGGGGCCTCGCCGGCAAGGCCGAAGCGCCGCCGGTCACCATGGCGGACATCGCCGACGGTGATTACCGCCAGCATTTTCCCGAGGCGGATTTCAAGCGCGCGGTGGAGCGGATCAAGGGCTACATCGTCGCCGGGGACTGCATGCAGGTGGTGCTATCCCAGCGCATGTCGGCGGATTTTCGCGGCGAGCCGCTGCAGTTGTACCGCGCCCTGCGCCATCTCAATCCCTCGCCCTACATGGTGTTCTTCCACCTGGACGATCATTTTGTCGTGAGCGCGTCACCGGAAATTCTCGCCCGGGTGGAGAATGGAAAGATCACCGTGCGCCCACTCGCCGGCACCCGCCCACGAGGCGCCACGGAAGCGGAGGACTTGGCGCTCGAGCGGGAGTTGCTCACCGACGAGAAGGAGCTTGCCGAGCATCTCATGCTGATCGACCTCAGCCGCAACGATTCCGGGCGGGTATCGAAAATCGGTTCGGTGCGGGTGCCGCGCAGGATGTTCGTCGAGCGCTATTCCCATGTCATGCATATCGCGTCCATCGTGGAGAGTGAAATCCGGCCCGGTCGGAGCGCCCTCGACGTGCTGCGGGCCACCCTGCCCGTGGGCACCCTGAGCGGCGCACCCAAGGTCCGCGCCATGGAAATCATCGACGAACTCGAACCCGACAAGCGCGGTATCTACGGCGGCGCCATGGGCTATCTCGGCTGGAACGACAATATGGACATGGCCATCGCCATCCGCACTGCGGTAATCAAGAATGGCAGGCTCTACGTCCAGGCCGGCGCCGGCATCGTCGCCGACTCCCGGCCAGACATGGAATGGGAAGAAACCCGCAACAAGGCCAAGGCCATCATCCGCGCCGCCCAACTCGCCGCCGGCTCCCTGCGCCTCGATGCCTGAAATTCTGCGACCACGCGTGGAATGACGGAATCAGAGACAACTCAAGCTGACTGGTTTTGCCGCATGGCCTGCCACGCGGCCAGCGCCCGCCGGCGGGAATCGCCGGGGTCCACAATCGGTTCGGGGTAGTCGCGGCCCAGGCTCAGGCCCGCGGCCCGCAGTTCCGCTGCCCCGGCCTCCCAGGGCGCGTGGATACGCCTGTTCGCAAGCCGGCCCAGTTCCGGCAGCCAGCGGCGCAGATATTCGCCTTGCGGGTCAAACTTGCGTGACTGCAGCACCGGATTGAAGACACGGAAATATGGCGCCGCATCGGCGCCGCTGCCGGCGACCCATTGCCAGCCGAAGCTGTTGTTCGCCAGATCGGCGTCCACCAGGCAGTCCCAGAACCAGCGCGCGCCATGGCGCCAGTGGATCAACAAATTCTTGGTGAGAAAAGACGCCGCCGCCATGCGCACGCGGTTGTGCATGCTTCCGGTGGCCCACAGTTCCCGCATTCCCGCATCCACCCATGGGATTCCCGTCATTCCCCGTTGCCAGCGCAGCAGGGATTCGCGGTCGTCGCGCCAGGGGAATCGATCGAACTCGCTCCTCCAGTTTTCGTCGCCGAGTTGCGGATGGTGATACAGCATGTGATGGCAGAATTCTCGCCAGCACAATTGCCGGAGGAAGGATTCGCGCCCCTCGCCCGGCTCGGCGGTATGGGTTTCCCACCAGATTTGCCTCGGGCCGACTTCACCGAAATGCAGGTGGGGCGAGAGCGAGGAAGTCGCCGGCTCGGCGGGGAAATCCCGCCTCTCCCCGTAATTTTCCACATTCCCCGCAAGAAAACTCCGCAATTGCCGCCGGGCGGGTTCCTCGCCCGGGCGCCAGCGTTGTTCCAGGCCGCCATCCCAGGGAATCCGCGGCTTGAGTCCGAGCCGCTCGATGCGGCTGGCAGGCTGGGGGCAAGCCGCGACTTGCAAGGCCTTTGGCGCGGGAGCGGGCGGGTCGGGCGGCGCGAGCCTGGACAGATTGCGGTGAAAGGGCGTGAAAACAGCGTAAGGCGTCCCGTCCTGTTTGCCGCTTTCCCTGGGCGGCCAGAGCAGGGAACCATTGCAGGCCACGCATTCGACGCCCTTGCCCCGAAGGGCGGAAGTGACCGCCTCATCCTGCCGCCGCTGCCAGGGATCGCAAGACAGGTTCCAGACCACCTTGCGCACCGGCAATCGGGCGCAAAGATCGGGCAATTCCCACTCGGCGTCCCCTTCGAGAATCCAAAGCCCGCCATCGAGCGATTCATCGAGCCGATGCAACGAATGATGCAGCCACCAGCGCGAAGCGCCGCCCATCTTCCATTCGCCGGCAATCTCGTCATCGAGAATGTAAAGCGGCAGGACCGTCCCGGAATCCGCGGCGAGCGCCAGCGCCGGATTGTCCCGCAGCCGCAAATCCCGCCGAAACCACATGACGGTCAGCGCCCCACCGGCGGGATTCACATTTTCCAAGGGTTCAGTTTCATGGGTCATGGCTAACTTCGGAGAAAGGTGATTTGCCTGGTTATAGCCCAAAAACTGAATTCCGGTTCATTTCCAGGCGCGGCATTGCGTCTGATGGATGGCTAATAGGCTTGGCCCGGCGCATCGCCGGAGGATTTCCGGATTCTGCTAGCATGGGCGGCGGGAAAATGGGACGGTGCAGCGGCGCAGCCATGCTGTTGATGATTGACAACTACGATTCGTTCACCTGGAATGTGGTGCAGTATCTGGGCGAACTCGGCGCCGAGGTGCGGGTGTTCCGCAATGACGGGATCACCCTGGACCGGATCGCCGAATTGCAGCCGCGGCAAATCGTGATTTCTCCCGGGCCTTGCACACCGGACGAAGCCGGCATCTCCCTGGCGTTGGTGGAGCGCTTCGCCGGCGAGATTCCGCTGCTTGGCATCTGCCTCGGCCACCAAAGCATCGGCCAGCAGTTCGGTGGGCGTATCGTGCGCGCCGGTCGCGTCATGCACGGCAAGCTGAGCGGGATTCACCACACCGGCGCGGGCGTTTTCGCCGGGCTGGCCAATCCATTCACCGCAACGCGCTATCATTCGCTGGTGATTGAAGAGGCCAGCCTGCCGGAATGTCTGGAGGTAACCGCCTGGACTGAACACAATGGCGAACGGGAGGCCATCATGGGCGTGCGCCACCGAGAGTTCGACGTGGAAGGCGTCCAGTTTCACCCGGAATCCATCTTCAGCCAACACGGCCATGCGCTGCTGAAAAATTTTCTCGACCGGACACAGTGACGAGGCGCTGCAACTGATGGAAATCAAAGACGCAATCCGGCGGGTAAGCGGCGGCGGCGACCTGACCGCCGCCGAGATGGTCAAGATCATGCGCCAGGTCATGTCCGGCGAAACCACGGACGCCCAGAACGGCGCATTGCTGGTGGGGTTGCAGATGAAAGGCGTGAAGACCGCCGAAATCCTCGGCGCCGCCAGCGTCATGCGGGAACTCGCCACCCAGGTGAAAGTCAAGCCCGGCCCGCACCTGGTGGACACCTGCGGCACCGGCGGCAGCGGCGTCAACAAGTTCAATATCTCCACCGCGGCGGCCATGGTTGCCGCCTGCGCCGGCGCCCGGGTCGCCAAGCATGGCAACCGGGGGGCAACCAGCAAGAGCGGCAGCGCCGATGTGCTCGAAGCCGCCGGCTACCATCTTTCCCTGGGCGCCGAACAGGTGGGAGAACTCATCGACCGGGTGGGAGTCGGCTTCATGTTCGCGCCGGCCCATCATGGCGCCATGAAACATGTTATCGCCGCCAGACGCGAGATCGGCGTTCGCACCATTTTCAATTTGCTCGGCCCGCTGACCAATCCGGCGGGGGCGCCGAACCAGCTCATGGGCGTGTTCGACGCCGCCTGGATCAGGCCATTGCTCGAAGTGCTGCGTGAACTGGGCGGCGACCATGTGCTCATCGTCTCCGCCGAGGACGGGCTCGACGAAATCAGCATTGCCGCCGCCACCCGCGTTGGCGAATTGCGGGATGGCAAGATCAGCGAATACCGCCTGACGCCGGAAGCCCTGGGGCTGCCGCGAGCCAAAGACATCGACGACCTGCGGGTGGACAGCCCGGCGGCAAGCCTGAAACTCGTGAACCAGGCCCTGAACTGGAAACACGAAAAAGCCGCGGGGCTGGTTGCGCTCAATGCCGGTGCGGCGATTTATGCCGCAGGCCTCAGCGAAGACCCGGCGGCGGGCGTCGCCAGGGCAATCTCCATCCAGCAAAGCGGCGCAGCCCGCGACAAGTTCCGGGAGTTGGTGAAAGTCAGCAAGTCCCTGGGCGCCGGCTCCTGGGCAGCCGATTCCGCCGCCGTGAGCGCGCCGAGCATCCTCGCTGAAATCATCGCCCACAAGCGGCATGAAGTCGCCGCTGCCCGGGCTTTGCGGCCATTGGCGCAACTCGAAGCCGGTTTGGCCGACGCGCCCCGGCCAAGGGGCTTTGTCCGCGCCCTGGCTGAACGCATGACAGGCCAGCGCCCGGCGGTGGTCGCCGAAATCAAGCGCGCCTCGCCATCTAGGGGAATTATCCGGGAAGACTTCCAGGCGGCCCGCCACGCAGCCGACTACCGGCGCGCCGGCGCCGCATGCCTGTCGGTGCTGACCGACCAGAAATACTTCCAGGGCAGTCTTGCCGATCTGCGCGCCGCCCGGGGCCATAGCGATCTGCCGCTGCTGCGCAAGGACTTCATGGTGGACGAATACCAGCTTGTGGAATCCCGCCTTGCAGGCGCCGATTGCATCCTGCTCATTGTCGCCGCGCTGTCCGATGCGGAATTGCGAAGGCTTGCAGACTGCGCCGGGGAACTCGACCTCGATGTGCTGGTGGAAGTCCACGACCGGGAGGAACTGGACCGGGCGCTGGCGCTGGATTGCCCGCTGATCGGCATCAATAATCGCGACCTGCGCAATTTCCGCACAAGCCTTCAAACGACCCTGGACCTGCTGCCACACGTCCCGCAAGATCGAATCCTGATCACCGAAAGCGGCATCGGCAGCGCCGCCGACATGGCCATGATGATGCGGCGGGGCGTGCATGGCTTTCTCATCGGCGAGACCTTCATGCGCGCGCCGGAGCCCGGCGCCGCGCTGGCGCGGATGCTGTCGGCAGCGAGCGGGGAAAACAACGAAGGAGTCCCATCATGAAAGCGCGAGTGAACTGGGTGGAAGACGTGATGTTCGTTGCCGAATCCGGTAGCGGCCACGCCGTGGTGGTGGACGGCGCCCCGGAAGGCGGCGGTCGCAACCTGGGCATGCGCCCCATGGAGCTCGTCGCCCTCGGCGTCGCCAGTTGTTCCAGCTACGACGTGGTCACCATCCTGCGCAAGGCCCGGCAAAAGATCAGCCGCTGCGAGGTCCAGGTCAGCGCCCGCCGCGCGGAATCCGTACCCGCGGTTTTCGAATCCATCCACCTCCATTTCCGCATCGCCGGCGAAAACCTCAACGAAGCCCGGGTAGCCCGCGCCATCGAACTATCCGCCGAAAAATACTGCTCCGCATCCATCATGCTCAAACAGGCCGGGGTGGAAGTAACCCACGACTATGAGATCACAAGCGAAGATTGATGCGGCAGGATGAGTCAGAAAAGCGTTTGCCAAGTGATACTGGCCAGAACGCCTGAAAAGAAACTTCCTCAAGATATGAAAATTTCTACCGATGAAATTAATATGCAAACAAATTTATATTTCTGAACACTACTGTCCGGTTAACTGAAGCGTGCTATCACGCAACTTGATGATTATACAACTCTTTTCGGCGATTTTTGGTGGTGTCGACTTGAACGCCAAACGGCATTCGGGCGACTTTCCGGGAACACCCTCCCGGAGACCACA
>JAJDSZ010000037.1 GCA_022827425.1 Pseudomonadales bacterium
CGAAAGCGAAAATTCGCTATCGCCGCGCCCCTGGCCGGTCGATTGAGGCGAATATTGGTGGATATGCAACGAAATCGAGCGGCCGGGGGCGCGGATGAGAGCGGATTTGCAGCCGTGAATTCCTACGGCGCAGGCTCCTAGGAGGCGATTCGTGACCGGCCCATCCTCTGGCAAGCTCAGCCGCCGTTCCCTGCTCGGACTCGTGGGCGCCATGACCGTGGCGCCGCAACCGCAAGCCCAGCCGCCCAACCGCATGCGCCCCCAGGCCGGCGATGAGCTCGTTTTCGACGAAGGCCCGAACCTCGGCGAAGTCGTTCGTCCGAATCTCATCGAACTCCACGCCAGGCCCGTCGCCGCCCTCGCCAGGGATCCGGCCGGTGGCGTGCTGCGCGATGGCTCCCGGCTCAACCGGGTCATGCTCACGCGAATCGACCCGGAACGGCTTGCGCCGCGGTTCCAGGCCAATGCCGCCGCCGGCGTCGTCGCCTATTCGGCGGTCTGCACCCATACCGGCTGCGATGTCTTCAACTGGGACGAAGAGCGGTTGCGCATGGCCTGCCCCTGCCACGAATCCCAGTTCGACATCTACGACGGCGGCCGCGTGGTGGGCGGCCCGGCACCCCGGCCCCTGGCGATGCTGCCGCTGGAAGTCGCCGATGGCGCGATCCGCGTCGCCGGCCCCTTTCGCGGCCGGGTGGGCTTTCAACAGGCTTTCTGAAAGAGGTGGATCATGTTCGGCGAAATCAGATTGTTGCTCGTTTGCGGAGTGCTTGCCTGGGGTTCCGCCGCGGCCCGGGACCTGCCGCCATACCATCCGGTTTCCGGTGAGCGGCTGCTCAACCCGGAGCCCCACAACTGGCTCATGTACCGTGGCAGCTACGATTCCCACGGCTACAGCGGCCTCGACCAGATCGACGCGGGCAACGTGGGACAGCTCGAACTCGTCTGGAGTTTCGCCACGGGCCTGCGGGAGGGCCATCAGGCGCCCCCCATCGTCAACGACGGCTACATGTATGTCACCACGCCCCAGAATCACGTGCTCGCGCTGAATGCCGCCACCGGTGAACTGATCTGGCGTTATGCGCGCTTCCTGCCCGACGACCTGCAGCAGATGCACCCCACCAATCGCGGCGTCGCCCTCTACGGCGACCGGGTCTACATGGCCACCGTTGACGCCTACCTGGTCAGCCTCGATGCGCTCACCGGCGAACTCATCTGGGAAATCCCCGTGGAGGATTACTACAACGGCTACTACATGACCCTGGCGCCCCTGGCCGCCGACGGCAAGATCATGGTGGGGGTTTCCGGCGGCGAGTGGGGAATCCGCGGCTTTGTCGCCGCCTACGACGCCATGACCGGCGAAGAAGCCTGGAAGACCTATACCATCCCCGCGCCGGGGGAACCCGGTTCGGAATCCTGGCCCGGCGATTCCTGGCAAACCGGCGGCGTTCCCGTCTGGCTTACCGGTTCCTACGACCCGGATCTGAATCTGACCTACTGGGGCACGGGCAACGGCGGCCCCTGGACCGGCGACGCCAGGCCCGGGGACAATCTCTACGCCACTTCGGTGATCGCCCTCGACGCCGGCAGCGGAGAGTTGCGCGCCCATCATCAATACCACTGGAACGATTCCTGGGACTGGGACGAAGTCTCGGCGCCCCTGCTGATCGATTTTGAACGCGATGGCGACACGATCCGCGGCATGGTGCATCCGGGCCGCAACGGCTATCTCTGGTTTCTCGACCGCGGCGCCGACGCCATCGGCTTCGTCGACGCCTGGCCCTATGTCTACCAGGACGTGTTCACCGGTATCGACCCGCAAACCGGCCGCCCGGAATACGACATGAGCAAGAAGCCCGGCATCGACTATCAGGCGGATTTCTGCCCCTCCCTGTGGGGCGGCAAGGACTGGCCTCCGGCGGCATTCAATCCGGTAACCCGGCTGCTGTACATCCCCGCCAATGAAAACGTCTGTTCCAGCCTGGTGGGAGAAGAGGTCCGGTACGTTCCCGGCCGCACCTTCACCGGCCGCGGCGAGGCCGACAACGGCGGCTTCCTCATCCGCGAAGGCGCCGGGCATATCGGCGAACTCCAGGCCTGGAACGTGGACACCGGCGAGGAAGTGTGGACCGCCACCTTCGAAAGCCACAACTGGGGCCCGGTGCTCGCCACCGCCGGCAATCTGGTATTCATGGGCGGAACCAACGACCGCTACTTCCGCGCCTTCGACGCCGGCAGCGGGGAAATCCTCTGGCGCTATCCCACCAGTTCGGGAATCACCGGGGTGCCGGTGTCTTTCGCCATCGACGGCAGGCAGTACATCGCGGTCCAGAGTGGTTGGGGAGTGGATGCCGAGCGCGAACAGAACTCGATCAACCGCGTCCGCGGCGCAAGCTTCCATGTGCCCCAGGGAGGTTCGATCTGGGTGTTCGCCCTGCCCTGAATCCCGGCGCCGCGTCGGGACATTCAGTCCGGCAGGGCCAGTCCGTCCTCAATCAGACGCTTGCCCACCCGGGCCGCCGCTTCGCCCATGGGCTCGACCCAGCGCTGGTCGTGAAAAGCCACCCGGTACACCAGCCCCATGCGCCGTCTCGGCTCCGGCTGCGCCAGCCGCAGGAAATGGAGATCGGGGGAAGCCGCCTGCTCGAACGCCGCCGCGCTGGCGGGAATCAGGGTCAGGCCGGCGTCGGCGCCGGCGAGCTGGGCGAGACTGCCCAGCGATTGCAGGTCCCGGTGCACGCCTTCCAGATTGCTTTTGGCGCAGGCGCCAAGCAACTGATCGCCGAGACAATGTCCTTCATTGAGCGCGAGCAGGGGGCCAAGGTCGGACAGGGCCAGGCTTTCCGCCTTGAGTCCATCCGCCAGATTGCGGAACGCCGCCAGCCTCGACGCGCTTCCCGCGAGCAGCAGCGGATCCTCGAACAGTTCCTGCTCGGTCAGTTCGAGTTTGCCCACGGGCAATGAGATGATCGCCGCATCGATATGGCCGCCGAGCAGCTTGTTCAGCAGTTGATTGGTGGTGGCCTCGCACAGGGAAAAGTCGATTCGTTCGGCGGCGTCCCGCAGTTCTTCCGTCAGGCCGCCAACAAGATAGGGCGCCAGGGTCGAGACGATGCCGAGGGAGATACGGAATGGCCCTTCGTTGAAGCGCTTGCCCATGGTTTCCAGCAGCAGGGCTTCGTCGAGCACGCGCAGCGCCTGCTCGTGCACCTCGCGGCCGAGCGCGGTCAGGGCCACGCCGTGGCTGTCGCGCTTGAACAGCGGCCAGCCCAGGGTGGTTTCCAACTCGCGCACCTGCAGCGAAAGCGCCGGCTGGGACACAAATACGCTCTCCGCAGCCCGGGCGAATGAGCCGTTTTCAACGACCGCCTTGAAGTATCGAAGCTGGCGCAGGGTAACAGGCACGATGGGATGGCTCCGGTTCCGTTCCGATTCGCGGGATCCCAATAGGGGCCGGAAACAGAAATCCGATTGTTACACGTAGCAGCCCTTGAGAAAACCGGGCAGTCCCGAACAAGCCGCGGGGAGCGGCGTCTGCTGGCAGAATCCGCTCCCCGCAATTCCGGTCCTTCGGGATAAATCGTCTGGTTCTTGCGCCAGACTTCTTCGCTAGCGTTCTGCCAACCGTTCGGAATTCTTGTGCTGGGTTGATCGACTAACGATGGGTACAGGTTGGTCCAGACCGTAAAGACTGTCCAATACTGTTTTGTTTGGTTCGCGATAAGAAAAACTAGCGGTCGGGCAGTTCGCGCTCAGGGTTGCGCTGGCGTTTCCCCGGGGGCGTCAGCCATTGCGATGCAGTGTCGGGTGGTGCGTCAAGGCTGTGCAGAAAGGCTTCGAGTTGGCGCAGTTCCCGGCGCGAAAGGCCCAGTGGTTTGGCTTCGTTGTGGCCGAGCATGGCTACCGGCGCTTCGTTGTAGTGTTCCAGGACTTCCGCCAGGGTGGCGAAGGCGCCGGTGTGCATGTAGGGGGCGGTTCGGACCACATTGCGCAGACCGGGAGTCTTGTGGGCTCCGGCAAGTTCGGTATCGTCCCTGGCGAAGCGCAGTTCCAGGCATTGGCCGGGTGCGGCGTCGCTGAATTCGCCAAGACAGTTGAATGCGTCCCGCCGCGCTTCCAGCACGCCATCGAAGCGGCCCATGGAAGGCATTTGTCCGGCAACAGGAAGAATGCCGGTATTGTGGAAGTCGTGATTGCTCAGCAGCGGACCATTGTGGCAGTTGACACATTGCGCCCCGCCAATGAACAGCCCCAGGCCCGCGAGCTCGTCGCGGCTCAACCGGCCATCCTGCCGAACCGCGCCGTCTTGCGCCACCCGGTCGGCATAATCGTCAAAACGTCCCCGACCCGGCATGAGCTTGCGCTGGTATGCGGCAAGGGCTTTGCCGGCATTGGCGAAAGCGGTATTGATTGCGGCTTGCGAGGCAGGGTCGAGACCGCGCCAGTTGGACCGCGCCGCCTCATCTCCCCGGGGCGACGCATGCCGGGGTATCTGATCGGCTGCGGGCAATTCCCCGAACAGTTCCTGATACATCGCCCGGTACGCGGCGTCTCCGGCAAGCAGTCTTGCCACCGCGCCGCGCCCGGCGCCCTGTTCAAAGTGGGTTTCCAGCGGCGCCAGGGCCTGGGCCCATTGGCTGTCCCGGCGGCCGTCCCAATAGAACCAGGGGCTGTGGGCAATCCCAATCAGCCCCGGCGTGTTCCTCTCGCCCATTCCGGTCCCCACGGCAATGGGCAGGCCATCGCTGAAGGCAAGTTCCGGGCGATGGCAAGTGGCGCAGGAAACCGCGCTGTTGGAACTGAGGCGGGTATCGAAAAACAGCCGGTGACCCAACCTCGCGGCCCGTTCGTCGTCGGCCACGGCATTGCCGGGGTCGGGACCCAGGAGTGGCAGGGCGCTGAGCGAGAGCGAGGCGATCAGGGCGGTTTCCGAGTCGCTCCAGCGCTCGGGGAGGGACATCGGCGCCAGCAGCCAGACAAGCAGGGTGGCCAGCGCCAGCGCGCAGACAAGGGCAGGGGTTTTATTCACAATTCGAATTCGAGACTGGCGCTGTCCGGTCCTCCATTCAGCGCAATGCTGAAGTCCATCCGCCAACGCCCCGGCATATGAAAGCGAACGCCTTCCAGCAGATAAACCCCGGGCTCCGGCTCGCCGGTCAGCCGCGGCCGGGTCGGCAGGCCGTGGTCATGATCGGGCATGCCCCCGGTGACGCTGATTTCCGCACCATGAACGGGCGTATTGTCGGCATCGGTGAGGTACAGCCGCCAACTGTGGATGCGGTTGATTGCCAGTGGCGACAATTCGCTGACGATGCGGAGTTGCCTGCCGTCGGAGGTGAGCAAGGTGAATTGCGGTTGTTCTTCGGCGAGGGCCGGCAAAGGCGCGAGCAGCAGCATCAGTGTGCAAAGAAAACAGCGGAGCATGGCGGCGGCGATTCGGGTCGGCGTCGCGGCGGATTCTAGCAAATTCGGGCGAACGGCGGCTTGCGCAGCGGGAGGCCGCCAGGGCCTGCCGGCAAGAAAAGATTCCGTTTCCGCAGGCGCCCGGCGCTACTCGGCCTGGGTATGCGCCACCATCTCGAAGCAACCCACGATCATGCGCGAATGATCGAAAATCTGGTCAAATGGGACATCAAGCTGGTCGGGATGCATTCGCGGGTCCTGCCGCACCTTCGCCATGCCGGCGTCGCGGGCTTCCTTGGATCCCCAGACTATCCATGAAAAGCAGACGGTCTCATTCTCCTCCAGCGCAACCGCGCGGGTGAAGGAAGTTTTCTTGCCGACGGGCACATCGACCCCCCAGGAGTCGACATACTCCAGGGCGCCATGCTCGATGAAGACTTTCGCCGCCTTGCGGGCGGCGCCAACAAACGCCTCCTTGTTGGCATTGGGAACCGGGGTGACGAAGCCGTCTACGTATTTCATGGGAATTTCCTATGCTGACGTTAATGCCTGAATTTTAGCGTCATATGTTTGAAGGCGCATTGTTTCGGATAAAAACACTAAATGGGGGTTGAATTCCGACCTTGGCACCCAACATCTTGTAGTTGATCGCCTGAGGCTTCACGATTGTGGGCATAAATAACACACTTACCGAGGGTTCGAACATGTCGGAATCAAAGTCACATCGCAATGCGAAAAATCAAGCAGCTGGTCGCGGAGGACGAACAGAAGTGCGTTTAAGAGGGAACAAACGTCTCGATGCATTGACAAAGGGAGGCGGACGAGCCACAGAGGTGGAACGCAGCGGAACTGCTGCGGGTCTGACCACGGCTGCCAACCGCCTGAAGAGTAGCCGCGCACCGCAGAAGGTACTGCAAGTTCCGCAAAAAGATATGGGATCCGCTGTCAAAGCGATGCGCAAAGCCGGTATTGGTGGAACAGTCAAGAATATGGGCGGCACCAAGAGGTGGCGTGTGCGGAAACCCTGAAGTCGGAGACAAAATAGTCTTGCTTTTGAACAATCAGTCCCACCAACCTCGCTGATGATCCCATGCAATTAGGAACACCCTAGGATGGTGCAGGGCCAAAAAACAGATGGACGGCTTTAACACATCAGTCGTTACTAGGGCGTGTTAACACAAATACCTCCATTTGTGGTATTCTCCAAGAAAGCCGACTCTGACGGGACATGGCCGGAGAATCAATCCAGTGGAACTCACCGAGAACCAGTACGAACGCATCGCGCCGCTGCTTCCCAGGCAGCGGGGCAACGTTGGCATGTCGAATCTGCAAGTGCTCAACGCGATTCTCTATGTGGCGGAACACGGC
>JAJDSZ010000123.1 GCA_022827425.1 Pseudomonadales bacterium
GGATTGCAAAAAGATATAGTCGAGGCCGGCGCGGGTGCCGGCGATAACGCCGATTTCCAGATCCACGGGATCGAGCTGCGACGGCAGACTGCCGGCTTCGGTTCCCAATTGACGGGCCGCGGGCCCAAACACCCGGAACCAGGCGTCGGCGCCGAATCGGTCGACCAGTTCACTGCCCTGGTTGGGCGGTCCAAGCATCACCATTCGGCTGCCCGGCGGAAGATCCCGGTCTTGCAGATACTGGCGGACCAGTATGCCCCCCAGCGAATGGGCCACGAAATGAACCGGCGCATCGGGTGGCGAGGCGCACTTCGCCAGCGCCTCGGCAACATGCGCCGCAGCGAGCGGCTCGATCGACCCCGCAAGCGAGGGATAGCCCTGGTTTACCGTGCGGTAGCCCGCAAGCTCCAGCGCGATTTGCAGCGGGACCATGGACAGCGGCGTGCGACCGAGCCCGTGCAGCAGAATCACGCAAGTCTCCGGTTCGTCGGACCAGGCGCCCGGCGAGGCCAGCAGCAATACCGCCGCCAGCAAACCTGTCGAGATCTTCATGCGCGTGTCCCGCCCGCGTTGAACGTGAATCACCGCGGCGCTGGCATGCCTTCCACGCCGTACCTGCGCATGGAGCGCGAATCCGGCATCGGGTTCCACCCGGCGCCATGCGGCGAATGCGCCCGGCGCGGGCTGTTCATGGCTTCTCATCACAATCTGTAACGCCGCCCTTCACCGCAAGACTCCGGGATGATCACGGCTGTACGATGCAAAGAGACTATCACCCCTGCAATTCGCTGGCAAAAGCAGTTTTGGCCCGGAGAGTGTCATTCTGCGCGAAGTCGCAGAATCTCCCTGGAATGAACGCGGGATGGGATTTTTCGACTCCGCTTCACATCCCCGGCAGCCCGCGAAACAGCTCAAGCGCCTCGGGATCGGCCAGGGCGTCGGTGTTCGTCACCGGCCTGCCGTGAACCACGTTGGTCACGGCGAGTTCCACGATCTTGCCGCTCAGGGCGCGGGCAAGGCTGTCAACACATTTCCTGGTATCCTCGCCAGCAGCTTGAGAACCGGGTGGCAATCTTCTATCGTCAGCTCTCGCCAGGGTTCTGGGTTGAATCAGAAAGGAGTACAACATGGGGCCGCTTGAGGGAATTCGGGTCATCGAGATGGCCGGCATCGGGCCGGGGCCGTTTTGCGCCATGATGCTTTCGGACCTCGGCGCCGAAGTGATCCGGCTTGACCGCCTGAGCCTGAAAGGAAGCGGTGAGCGAGCCAATGTGCTGTCCCGGGGCCGCCGCTCGCTGGCGGTGGATCTGAAAACGGAGCAGGGCGTCGCCATCGCGCTGGAAATGATCGACCAGGCCGATGCGCTTGTCGAAGGATTCCGTCCCGGCGTGATGGAGCGGCTCGGGCTTGGACCTGAAATCTGTCTCGAACGCAATCCCCGCCTCGTCTACGGCCGCATGACAGGCTGGGGCCAGCACGGGCCGCTGGCCAAAGCCGCCGGCCACGATATCAACTACATTTCCATCGGCGGCGCACTCGGCGCCATGGGCCATGCCGACCGGCCGCCGCCGCCGCCGTTGAACCTCATCGGCGATTTCGGCGGCGGCGCCATGTATCTGCTTTGCGGAATCCTCGCCGCGCTGGTGGAACGCCGGCAATCCGGCCGCGGCCAGGTCATCGACGCCGCCATGACCGATGGCACGGCCAGCCTGCTGAGCCCATTCTATGGGCTTCTTGCCATGGGCATGTGGACCACCGAGCGCCACAGCAACCGCCTCGACGGCGGCGCGCCTTTCTATGGCAGCTATGAATGCGCCGACGGCAAGTACATATCCATCGGCTCGCTGGAGCCGCAGTTCTATGCCCTGTTGCTGGAAAAGGCGGGCATCGACGACCTGCGGTTCGAGTTGCAATACGCCCGGGAGAACTGGCCGGAAATGCGGGAGAAACTCACGGCGATTTTCCTCCGCAAGACCCGCGGGCAATGGTGCGAATTGATGGAAGGCACCGATGTCTGCTTTGCCCCGGTGCTGGATCTGGCGGAAGCGCCAAAACATCCGCACAACAAGGCGCGAGAGACTTTCGTTGACTATGCGGGCGTTCTGCAGCCCGCTCCCGCGCCGCGATTCAGTCGCACTCCGGGAGAAATCCAGTCCGCCGCCGCCAGGGTGGGAGAGCACAGCGAGCAGGTGCTCGCGGACTGGGGATTCAGCGCCGAGCGCATCGCCCGTTTGCAGGCCGAGGGCGCCATATGAACTACGACACGATTCACCATGAAGTGGAAAACTCCATACTCACTCCCAACACACCAATGACAACGTTTTCATCATGTTCATTGTATATTGCGCGAGGCTGTTTTGACGTTGTATAAAACAACAACTGCCACATAAACCTGCCGGCAGATCAATAATACCCGGGAAGGACAACCAGTAAATCGGGGAATCAGGCAGAGGAGCCAGCCATGATCATTCTGCAAAGCACTTTCAATCTTCATCCGCAAAAGGTCGATGCAGCCCTTGCGCTGATGCGGGAAATGATGCGCCTGTGCCAGCACGAGCATGGTTGCCGACACTATCGCTATTTTCAGGGAATCGGCGACGCCAGCGAAGTTCTACTGTTGCAGGAATGGGACGATGCGGAAAGCCTGCAAGGGCACTATGAAACCGATCACATGGAAAAATTCGTCCGCCGCCTCGGGCCGATGCTGCGCAGCCCCATCACCACCAGAAGTTATGTTTCCCAGGAAGAAGAGTCCATCCTTGGCGTGGCGGAAGAGAGCCCTTCGGAGCCCCACCACGCGCTTCATTAGCCTTGAAAAAGGAACTGTCATTCCGCGCGTGGCGAAGCGAAGTCGCGGAATCCCGGATAGTGTCTCCGCCAATGAGATCCTGCGACTACGCGCAGGATGACAGCAGGGGACGCATCCTTCTGCCGCTGGCTGGCTCCGATAACGGTTACCACTGCCCGGGCTGCTTGATTTCACCGCTGTCATAACGGGCAAAATAGTCCCTGGCGGCGGCTTTCACTTTCGGCGCCAGAATCAGGGTGGACAACATGGTGGGGATGGCCATGGCGGCGTAGGCGCCGTCGAACAGGCTGACCACAGCCTCCAGTGAAGCCACCGCGCCGGCGGTAATCAGGGCCGCATAGGTCCAGACGTAGTATTTTTCACGTTTCGTGCCGAACAGGAAGGCCATGCATTTGCCGCCATAGTACGAATAGGTCAGCACCGTGGTGGTTCCGAGCGTAACCACCATCAACAGTACCAGCCAGGAACCATAGCCCGGAAAAACCCGCTCATAGGCGAGGGAAGTCAGGGTAACTCCCACCGCATCCTCCTGCCAGACGCCGGTGACCAGAATAGCCAGCGCGGTGCAGGTGCAAACGATGAGCGTGTCGATGATCGGCCCGAGCATGGCCACCAGACCTTCCCGCACCGGCTCGCTGGTTTTGGCGGCGCCATGGGCGAGCGATTCGGTGCCAAGCCCGGCTTCATTGGAGAATACGCCCCGCTGGACACCAATCAGAATCACCGCGCCAATGGCCCCGCCCGCCGCCGCCTGACCGCTGAATGCATCGCGGAAAATCAGGGCGAATGTGGCGGGAATCTCCGCCGCGTGAAGCAGCAGCAACCAGGCGGTGATCACAAACCAGAACAGCACCATGACCGGCACCAGGCGGCTGGTCCAGGCGGCAATGCGCTGGATGCGGCCGATGATGATGGCGAACAGCCCGGCGGACAGCAGCAGCCCCATGAACAGATCAAATCCAAAATGATCATCGGCGCTGGCAAAGCCGGCGGGAATCGCGATCACGTCGCGCAAAATCTGCACCGTCTGGTTGATCTGGAACACGGGCAGGGTGCCGAACATGCCGGCCGCGGCGAACAGCCCCGCCAGCGGCATCCACTTGCGCCCGAGCGCTTCGCGGATGACATACATCGGCCCGCCCTGGAGCTTGCCGGCATCGTCCCGGCCGCGGTACATCACCGCCAGGCTCGCGGTATAGAACTTGGTGGAAGTGCCGACCACGGCGGTCACCCACATCCAGAACACCGCGCCCGGGCCGCCGAGCGTGATCGCCAGCGCCACGCTGGTGATATTGCCAAGGCCGATGGTGCCCGCCAGCGCCGTGGCCAGGGCGCGGAAATGGCTGATGTCGCCCTCGGCGTCGCCGGAATCGTAGCGGCCCAGCAGCAAATCCACCGCATGCCGGAGATAGCGAAACTGCCGCAGCCGCGAATGGACCATGAAAAACAGGCCGCCGCCCACGAGCAACACGACGAGTTGCGGGCCCCACATGAAATCGGCGAAGGCGCCGAGCGCGCGTTCGATGCTTTCCATCACTTGGCCATGACCGGGCTGCTAAGGCTTACCGCTCGAAGACCAGTTGGCGGCCGAGTTCGGCGAGGAAAGGGATACCGATTTCCACATACTCGTAATCATCGTCGTTGAATGTCTCGTTGGCATTGACGCGGATGGTCGCTGATATCAGAAACTCCCGATTCGTCCGGCGATCAACGATGTAAGCCGAATCGGTGAGGTATCCGTAGGCGCGCCCTATCTTGTTGTAAATCTCGATGTGTTCCGGGATGCGTTCCCGGCTGTCTCCGAACAGGAAATACTTCAGCCTCCCGTCCGGATACACCGACTCGTCGTAGCCCGCCTCCCGGGGCAGCGTTTTCATGGTACTCAGCACGAATTCTCGATGCTCGTCGCTGAGTTGAAACCGCTCCTCCCCGGTGAATGCTTCGGGAAACACGAGCCGCTGCGTGATTTGATGCAGCGAGCTTAGCGGCAGGTAGTTGTTATCGGAAAAATCGAAGGGCTCCTCGATCCGGCCGCCGTTTTCGATGTATGCCGAACCCTGCAGGAGATTGTCCAGCGGCAGCACTTCAATCGGAGAATTGTCGATCGGCCCGACGCGCAGCGGGCCGCCTTCGGGCCGGGAAAACGTGATTGCCTCGGTTCGCAACGAGTCTGAATCGCGGTTTCCAAGGCGATGGGAGATGCGGGCGTTCAAGCCCTTGCGCCGCAGGCGCAGATTGATCTCGTCCTTGCCCAGAAATTCATACAGGCGATTGTTGGCGGGATTGTCGCTGACCACGAACAAGGCAATCAGGTCGTCGGTGAAACTGCTTTCCGCACCCGCCTCGCCAACGGTGTAGCGGCTGTGGCGATCGACCCCTTCCAGTTCTTCCAGCTTTTCCAGGGCGAGCAGGGCCACCGGCAGCTTGACCGTGCTGGCCGGGTAGAAATACCGGTTGTCGTCAAGTCCGAAACTGTGCTCGCGGAATGAGACGGAACCATCCGCGTCGCGCTCGATTTCAGTGAACAGGACCTGCACCTGGTGGTGCGAAAGATCTTGCATCACCACTTGCAAGGCGGGTTCGTCCGCAAGAAGGGCCTGTTCGATGGGATTGCCTGCGGTGCAGGCGCCTAAAATGCAACAGGCGAACAGCGGCAGGCAGGCGCGATAACTCAAGTTCGACTCCCGGACTCTCTTCTCAGCCTTCCACATGGATGCCCTCAGCGGATGTTTTCCCCGAAGCGGAACTGCGCGTTCGGCCTGCGTTGTTGCAGGTGTTCGATGAAATAGTCCCAGCGGCGTTTCATAAACCAGCGGGAGTTGAGGATGCCGTGGCCGAGGTTGGGGAGGACGATGAGATCGAAGTCCTTTTCGGCTTCGATCAGGGCGTCCACCATGAGCATGGTGCTTGAGGGATGCACATTGGCGTCCATCAGGCCGTGGGCGAGGAGGAGCTTGCCTTGCAGGTTTTCGGCGAGCAGCGGGTTGGACTGGTTGTCGTAGTTGGACAGGGAGTAGCCCCGCACCGGATCGGTTTCGCCGCTGTATTCGAGCAGGCCCTGCCAGCGTTCGCCCCAGTCGTCGGCATAGTTGCGATTGTCGTGGTTGCCGGCGCTGGAGACGGCGACCCGGTAGAAGTCCGGGTAGCGCAGAATGCCGGCGGTGGAAGCGAAGCCGCCGCCGGAATGCCCCCAGATGCCGACACGGTCCAGGTCCATGTAGGAGTGGCGGGCGGCGAGCTGGCGGATTGCGCCCACCTGGTCGGGCAGGCCGTTGTCGCCCATGTTGCCGTGGTAGATGTCGTGGAAAGCCTTGGAGCGCCCCGGGGTTCCCATGGCGTCGACTTCCACGACGATGAAGCCGAGTTCCGCCAGGGCCTGCTTGTCGCCCCGGGATGCGCGAAATCCGCGGCTGCCCACGCTGCCGGTCTGGGGGCCGGGATAGAGATAATTGAGCACCGGATACCGGCGCGATTCGTCAAGGTTGGACGGCAGGTACATCAGGCCATACAGATCGGTAACCTGGTCCCGCGCCTTGACGGTGAATGGAACCGGCGGGCGCCAGCCCGCATCGGCGAGCGCTGCGATGCCGGTTTGCTCCAGCGTGGCGAGAATCTCTCCCTCTCGATTGCGTACCGCGGATACCGGCGGCGTATCGGGCGTTGACCAGGTATCGAGAAAGTATTTCCCCGAGGGGGACCAGCTCGTCTCGTGGTGGCCTGGCTCCGGGGTGAGCAGTTGCCGGTTTTCGCCATCGAGGCCGACCCGGTACAGGTAGTGGAAATACGGGTCGCCGGGCTCGGCATTGGAGCCGAGCAGCCAGAGATGTCCGCTTTCCTCATCGACCTGTTCGATGTCGAGCACGAGCCAGTCGCCGGCGGTAATGGCGTGTTTCAGCTCGCCGCTCGCCAGATCGCGCAGATACAGATGCCCCCAGCCGTCGCGCTCGGAAAACCAGATGAACTCGCCGCGCTCGTGCAGGACCCGCCAGTTTTCATCCATGAAGCCCGCCATGTAATGGGTTTCGGCGACTTCCAGATAGACGTCGCGAACACCGCCGCTGTCGATGTCCGCCAGACGCAGCCGCGCCTGCTTGTGGTCCCTGGATGAGGAAATGAAAGCGAGACGCTCGCTGTCCGCGCTCCATTGGGTATCGAGAAAAACGCCGGCGCGGTCGGCGACATGATCGGTGGTTGTGGAACGGTGCGGGTCGGGCGGCATGTCGAGAAAGACGACTCGCGGCTCGGGCTCCAGATGAATGACCAGCCGTTCAATCGTGAAAACATGCTCGTCGCCCGGCAGCGGGTACTTCCAGATATCGGCCTCCGGGCGGCCCACCCGGGTGTCCCACAGCGCAATATCGCCCACTTCCCGGCCGTCATGGCGAAAAGTGGCGATCCGGCTGGAATCCGGCGACCACTTCAGCACCGGGCCGTCGCCGCGAACCCAGCCGGCGTTGTTGGTGGCGTAGCCGTAGTTCTCCTCGCCGTCGAAGGTAAGCTGGGTCAGCTCGCCGGAGGCGGTATCGCGAATCCACAGATTGTGGTCGCGGATAAAAGCCGCCCGGCTGCCGTCGGGAGACAGGAATTCGTTGCGCGGCACGGCTTCGAGCTGCCTTGGGGAGTATTCTTCGTCCAGGGTCAGCGAATAGCGCTCGCCGTCGAAATTGAATTGCGCCTCGCTGCCGTCAAGGCGGATTCCGGTCAGCAGCAGGTCCCGGGCAGCCACTTCGCGCCCGAGCGATTCTCCCAGCGCGGCCGCAAGACGGTCATTATCGAGCAGTTCCCGGCGCTCGCCGCCGGCGGGATCAAGGACGACGTAAGCGTGCGCGCCGAGGTCGGACCGCCGGTACACCAGCCGGTCGTCGTCCTGCCAGTAATGGGCCGCGACGTGATTGGCGAGCAGCGGCGCGGTATTGGCGGCCAGCATGGCTTCCGCGCGGCGGTATTCGGCTTCGTTTGCGCTGCTTGATGACATCGACGTATCGGCTTCCGGGGCGCAGCCCCCGGCAAGAAGAATCAGCGGCCCGAGAGCCAGTGCGAACAGCCGGAGCGGATTCATCGGCCAATCACCCCCTTACGGGAAATCTACCGCAAACAGTGTAGCAATATTCCGCTGCCGAAAGAGAACGCCGAGGCTGAATCGAAGAGTTCGAGAGCGATCTTGCGAAGGGCTTCATCGCCAAGCACCGTGACGGCACTGTCGTTGGTTTCCAATGCGTCGCAGAAGGCGAGTTCATCCTCGGAAAGCCCGAGAGCCTCGCCCCTCGCGTTGGCCTCTCTCAGGGGTGGGGGACTATGCATGCCTCGATGGATGATCAGGTCAGCGCGTCGAGGATCAGATTGGTGGATTCGATGATGCGCTGGTCCCGGGGGCGCAGGTCGGGCTCGAAGGTCTTGCCGGTCAGATGCTGCAGGCCGAGGATGTAGCGCACGGCGATTTCGTTGGCCTGCTCGTCGCTGAACTGCTGGTCGCGGCTTTTCACCATGCCCCGGGCGAACTCCTTGGAGAAGGACACGGGCTTGCCGTTTTGCCGCAGCACGTCGCCCCCGTCGTCAAGACGCCAGAAGCGGCTCGAATCCATGGTGTACAACTCGTCGGCGGCGACAATCCCGCCGTCGACATTGCGGCCGTGCTCGGTCTTGGTGTCCACCAGCACCATGCCCTTGTTGGCGAGGTAGCCGGAAACCAGGCCGAACGCCATCAGCGAGGCATTGCGAATCTGGACGTACTCGCCTTCGCCGCAGGCGCCGGCGGCAATCAGAGAGACGGCGTCGGTGGTGGCGTCCACGGCCGCCTTGGTGCTTGGCGTGTCCATCAAATAGGGCAGGCGGCCATTGGGCTCGAGTTCATCGACCAGCAGATGGTGCCCCGCATAATCGAATTCGGCGGCGCCTTCCTCCTTCGCCCGCAACCAGTGCCGGTACAGCGAAGTGGAAGTGCTCGACTCCGCCATGTACATGCGCAGCACATTTTCGAGGCCGAACAGTTGCAGATTTTCCGCGGGAATCACCGTGGAGGCCGGATGCAATCCCTCCACCGCAAACTGGGAACTGCCGAGCAGCGGCGCCACAAGGCCGAGCATGTGGTCGTGATTGAGCGCGAGCACCTGGTCCTTGAATGGAATCGCGCCGCGATTGACGTCATGGGTGGAAATGCGATTGTTGCGGAACATCAGCCGCAGGGGCCTGCCATCGCGGCTGCGCAAGTCCGCGCCATGGACCGAATCGGAAACCTTTCCTTCCTGCACCGTGGCGCCGACAAGCCGCGGCAATTCGCCATCGGCAATGAGTTGCCGCACCGGCCGGCCGGTGTTCACCCGCGGGCCATATTCCGCCACGAGTTCCCGTATCGATCTTTCATCCATAATTTCTTGTTCCAGAACCAGGACAGGCGCCGGCGGGCCAGCCGGAAAGGGGCAGCGCGCCAGCGGTCGCACCATACCACATCAGCAAGGGGAATGGATGCCGGCAATCGGGACGCAGGGGTTTGCGGGCAGCTTGCGGCGGGCGAATTGCGATAGAATTCGCCGATATTGAAAAATTCCAGAAAGGGAATTTTTCAATGCATACCCAGCACAGCCAGACAGGATTTGGCCTTGCGCGATTCGAACGAACACTCGCCGGGCGCGGTGGAAGCGCACCGGCAATATCAGGCAGGGATTCTGCCTGACGTATCGCGCACCTTCGCCCTGACGATTCCCGCCCTGCCGGACCGCCTCGCCCTGGTGGTGACCAATGCCTATCTGCTTTGCCGCATTGCCGATACCGTCGAGGACGACCCGCAGCTCGAAGCCGGGCAGAAGGAGTCCGGGCTCGGGCGCTTCCTCGCCGCGGTCAAGGGGGAGGAAGAGGCTGCCGGCTTCTCCGCAGCAATGACGCCCCGGCTTGCCCGGGAAACTCCCGAGGCGGAACTCGATCTGATGCGCAATGCGGCGCGGGTTGTTGCGGTAACCCATTCCTTCAGCAATGCAGAGCGCCGGATACTTGAGCGCTGCGTAAGCGTCATGTGCGTCGACATGCCGAAATTCCAGCGCAACAGCAGTCTGGCGGGGCTGCGGGACCTGGCCGAACTCGATGCCTACTGCTATGCCGTGGCCGGCGTTGCCGGCGAGATGCTGACCGACCTGTTCTGCATTCATTGTCCGGAACTTGCGCCGAAGCGGGAGGAGCTTCGCAAGCTTGCGGTGTCGTTCGGCCAGGGCCTGCAAATGACCAATATCCTCAAGGATATCTGGGACGATCACCAGCGCGGCGCCTGCTGGCTGCCCCGTTCCGAGTTCGATGATGGTCGCCTGGAGCTGGCGAAACTGCCGGAAATCCACTTGCGCGAAGAGTTCCGGCAAGGTCTCCACAACCTGATCGCAATCGCCCACGGGCACCTCGTGAACGCCCTCGAATTCACCTGCCATCTGCCCGCCCGGGAGCGGGGCATGCGCCGCTTTTGCCTTTGGGCCCTGGGTCTTGCGGTACTGACCCTGCAGAAACTCCGGCGCAATTCCGGCTTTACCGCCTCCGATCAGGTGAAAGTGTCCCGGCGCAGCGTGCGCGCCACGGTATTCGCCACCAATCTGCTGGTGTCAAGCAATCGCGGCCTGCGCGGCCTGTTCCGCCTTGCCGCCCGGGGTCTGCCCCGCTGAGGGTTCCACCCGCAGTTGCCGGGCGCGGCGGCGGCGCTCGAAAAGGCCGAGCGCGTGAAGCGGGAAATACTGCCGGTACAACTCGTAATCGAGTAGTGCGGTGCGAAAGAAAACCCCCGCCATATCCTGCTTTGGCCAACTGCCGTCGGCTCGCTGGGCATCGATCAGGAATCGTGCGCCCCGGGAGATTGCGGTCCAGTGTGAATCGCCGGCTTCCAGCAGGGCGAGCAATGCCCAGGCGGTCTGGATGATCTGGCTTTCCCCGTGTTCGACATAGGCGCCGCCGAGACAGCCACTGGCATGTTCGCCCCAGCCGCCGTCGCTGCGCTGGCGGTCCAGCAGCCAGCGGCAGGCCAACCTGAGCGCCGGGTCGCCGGGACGGGCGCCGCCCGCCACCAGCCCCTTGACGCCAAACATCGTGCCGTAGATGTACTGCACGCCCCAAACGCCCCGCCATGAGCCATCCCCGGCCTGATTGCGCCGCAGCCAGTCATCGGCGCGGACCATGGCCTTGTCCACATCGGGTTCCGCGGCAAGAGCGCTATCCCGGCGGCGGGCCGCAAGCGCGGCCAGGCACGAAGCCGTGCATTCCACATAGGAATGTTCGGTCATGCACTCGCCGAACATCTCCGCCGGCATGAGCCATTCCAGGCCGATGCGGGAGCGTCTGGACTCGTAGCTGCCGAAGCCGCCGTCCCGGCACTGGCTTCGCAGCAGGAAGCGGATTCCCCGCGCCAGGGCTTCCCGGTCCTCCGTTTGCCCGCCTGCGGCAAGCATGCCGAGCATGGCCTCGGCGGCGCAGTCGCTTACCGGCCAGCCATGCCAGACGCCGGCAAAGCACCAGCCGCCTTCAGGGTCGTTGCGAAAGGCTTCGCGAGAGCCCGGGAAGCTGCGGGGGATTTGCTGGCTGCGAAGAAAGTCCGCTCCCCGCTGGAGACTGGCTTCCACTGCATCGCTTCGGTCCGCGGCAGCCAATGCCTGCAGGGCGAAGCCGGTGTCCCAGGTAGCGCTGCGCGCTCCGGTGATGCGGGTTCCGCCGGTTTCGTCTTCCCAGATCCAGTCCTCGAGTTTCGCCACGGCCCGGGCGCAGTCCGCATCATCCGGGTCCTGCAGCCACAGGGCCAGAATGTTGAGCATGCCGCTCACCGGGGAGATGCTGGTATGGCTCGAGCTTTGCAACTCCCAGCGGATGCGCTCGATCAACTCACGCCGGCAGCGGGCGCGCAGGCCTTTGCCGTGATGGCATTCATAGGTTCGGGCCAGCGCGTATCCGACCCGCAGCCAGAGGCTGGGACGGGCGAACAATTCGGCGTCCCGCAGCCGGTTGCGCCCGGTGCTGAAATCCACCGAGCCATAGCCTTCCGGATACAATTCTTGCCGCAGGGTTTCAGCGAGGCGATTTTCCGGCAAGGCATCGCGGTGGGCATAAACCGCCGCCATCGCCATGTAGATGAGGCGGGTATGACAATACCAATTTGCCGGATGCAGGGGCAGCCAGCGCGGCAGGCGCCAGAGTTCCGGCAGCGGCACATGCATCCCCCGCCAGTCATAGAGACCGAGCAGCGCCAGCCAGAATTTTCCCCAACTCGGAATACTCAACACGCCTTCCCGGTGGATAAACTCCCGGGCGGGGGCGATGAGCGGGTCGCCGGGTTCCACATCAAGCACCCGCGCCGCGACATACACCAGGGTCGTGACATACAGGTAAGCCCCGGAATGATCGTGCAGTCCCCATAGCCCATCGCCAAGCCGGGTTTGCTCGAACTGCCGCAGCAGCAAGCGGCGACGCTCCGGAGCGACCGGCTTGCCCATGATGTGATGCAGCAGCGCATATTGGGCGGCAAGCATGGGGCACCACCGCATTTCGCCTTCCCAGGCGCCGTCTTCCCGCTGCAGCGCCAGCAGGCGCTTGCTTGCATTTTCCAGGGCGGCGGCGCCATTGGACGGCGCGGGCGGCGGGTCCGGGCGCGCGCTGTGGGTGTATCCCCGCATGGAAGTCAGGAAGGCTCCGGACATCTTGTCCAGCACAATCTTTTCATTGGCGCCGGTCAGGCTGCGCGCCCTGCGCATTTCCCCCACGGCGCCCAGCAGCGCGCGGATTCGCCTGGTAATCGCGCGGAATTCCCGAGAAGCCTGGCGCCAGGCGATCCGGTGTCCTGGTCGAAACAAGCTGTTCCCAACGCCAGCCAATACGGTTGCGGTGAATGCCAGACTGAGCATGCCCACCGACCGGCTTTCACAGGCAAGCAGCAGCATGGTCTGCCGGCGAATGAGTCTGCTGAGACGCCAGTTGCCATAGATGGCCTGCCGCAGGGCCGCAGACTCCGGAGCATGGTCGCTGAAAACCTCATACAGCCCCATGGCGAGAAGCTGGGGCATCCGGGTGTCCTTCAGCCGCCGATGGGAAAAATCCCTGAAGTTGTTGCTTTCGGCAAGGGCGAGGGCGTCTCCGAAACCGAGGGTCATGCCGGCGGCGGTCATGGGGTGGTAATGTCCGGCGGCATCGCCGATGAGCGTCCGCCGACTGTTTCCGTAGGTAAGCCGGGGACGCAATTCATTGGCGGCGGCCTGGAAGTTTCCCGCCTGCAATTCGGCAAGGAAGGCCGGGCCAAGGCCGTTCGGAAGCAGGCCGGCATAGGATTCCGCAAGCACATGGATCCGATCTTTTGGCGTCCAGTGGTCCAGCGGCATGTCGGCAATGACCCGCACCCGGCCTTCGCCGAGCGGCACGGTGAGCATGGGCCCCGGGGCGCCGAGCACCACATAGCCATAGCCCTCATGGGCCAGTTCCGCGTTTTCCACCACCACGCCCACCATGCGCGAGCAGGTCATGCGCTCCGTGGGCAGCCCGAGCGATTGCCGCACGACGGAAGCGCGCCCATCGGCGCCGACGATGCGCCCGGCGCGCAGCAAGCGCTCCTCGCCGCCCTGACTGAAGCGAATGGCGTCGTCCTCGATGGCCCGGGCCCGGGCGCGCCGGAAAACATCGATGGCCGGCGCTTCCCCGATCGCTTCATGCAGGGCGGCCACCAGGGCGGCATGTTCGAACACCAGGCCGCCGGCGCCATCGGCATAGGGCAATACCACAGGCTCTGAGCCGTCTTCGGGAAACACCACGAACCCCTTGCCGGGAGAGAATCCCGGGCGGCCGTCAAGATCAATGCCCACACTTCGCAACATCCGCACAGCGGGCGGGTGCAGCCATTCTCCCGCCAGCCGGTCCGCGGCCTTGGGATTGGCTTCGAGCAGGGCTACCCTGGCGCCTTTGCGGGCATGGGCGAGGGCGCAGAGGCTGCCCACCGGCCCGGCGCCGACAATGGCGATGTCGTAGCTGCCTAGTACTTCAGGCTGGTCCGGGAGCGGCGTTGATAGCGAATGCGACATGGCAGTCTGGGGCCGGTGACCCAGCTTCCGTAATTCGGCGCGGGGAACGGCGTGGCGAGTTGAAAATCGAAGCGGTCCAGCAAAACGGTCCAGATCGCCTTGATCTGCATGATGGCAAAATTCTTGCCCATGCAGCGGTGCTTGCCGCCGCCAAAGCCGATCAGGGCGTAGGGATGCTGCTTTTCCTCACTGGAAGGCTGGGCAAAGCGGTCCGGGTTGAAGGATTCCGGCTCGGCGAATACTTCGGGCAAACGATGGGAAACCGCCGGTGAAATCGCCGCCAGGGTTCCTGCCGGAACGGTGTAACCGCCGTAGCGCAGGGACCTGAGCGCCTTGCGGAAGAGAATAATCAGGGGCGGATGCAGGCGCTCGCATTCGCGCACGGTGTTTTCCATGGTCTGCTGTTGCTTCAGGCCGGCATGGCTCAGCTTTGCCTCGTCCTGGTACACCGCCCGGATCTCTTCCCGCAGCCGGTCGGGAAAAGGCGCATGGCGGTGCATTTCGAGTGCGGCCCAGGTGGCGAGCACGGCGCTGGTGTGCTGGCCGGCAAACAGCACCGTGAGCAGGATGCCGGTGATTTCGTCCTCGCTCAGGCTGCGGCCGTCCTTGTAGTTCGCCTGCATCAGGGTCTGCATGAAATCGGTGGATTCCGCGCCGCCGCGGCGGCGCTCATTCATGATGCGGATGAAGATTTCGGTGATTCTGCGCCGCGCCCGGTCCCGGCTCCGATGGGCGGGAGTCGGCAGCCGGGGAAAGAAAAAGCCCAGGGTATTGATGCCGTTTTGCAGGTCGTGGTAGGCCTCGGCAAAGCCGGAATCGACTTCATTGCGAATTTCCTCGCCGAGAAAGCAGCGGCTGGCGATATGGATGGTGAGTTCGTTCATCGCCACCGGCAGGTCGATTTCGCCCTGTTCGCCAAGCGAGTCGGCAAAGCGGCCGGTTTCCTCGTGCATGATGTCCACATAGCGCTTCATGGCGGACTCGCGCAATGCGGGAAACAGAAAGCCGAGCTGTTCGGTCATCATTTCGGAGGAAACGTCGTAGGCTACGCCGCGGCCGAAGATGGGCACGGTGAACTGATACACCGATTTGGCGTCCAGGGTTTCTTGCGGAGCCTTGAAGTAGGCGTTGTGGGCGTCAAGGCCGGAAAACAATACGAACTTGCGCGGCCCGAGACGAAACTCGAACAACTCCCCCTGCTCCCGGCGGCCCCGGCTGAGCATGGCAACGGGGTCGCGCTGGAACTCCCGCAAATGGCCAAGCAGAGGCCAGCCGCCGGAAACTTCGGGCGGAGGTCGTCCGGTTTCCAGTATGGCTTCGGCGCTTTGTGAACCCGGCGTCATCGCGGCCCTCAATAGACAAAAGGCAGCATGGCGAACCGCGCCCGCCGGGTGTAACGCTCCCAGAGTTCGCCGTACTTGGCGCGGCAGCGGCGCTCATCGCGCAGGCAACGGTGGGAAAGTAATGCCGCCAGCCATGCCGGCAGCAGCAGGGGCGCAAGCGAGGCGAATCCGGCGGTGAGGGTAAAGGCGAGATATACGCAGATTTCGCCGGTGTAGTTCAGATGCCTGCCAATGCCCCAGAATCCCGAAACCAGCAGGCGCCCGTCGAGCGATTCGGCGGGCTTGCCCCAGATACGGGTGGCCGGGTCCTGCCTGAAGCGGTGCTTTTGCCCGTTGGCGCCGCGAAACAGCCAGAAGCCGAACAGGAACAGCAGCACAAGTCCGACAGCGGCGGGAGTTGGCAGGGCGGGCCCCGCGGTGTCCACCAGCCACCAGCCAGTGATGCAGTAGAGGAAGGGCACGAGCACGTAATCACCCCAGACAAGCATCCAGCCGAAACGTTCGGCGACGATGTCCCAAGTGTGAATCATGCCGTGCTCGAACTGGAAGTAATTGAAAACATAGAGAAAAGTGAAAAGCTGATAGAGGACCATGGCCAGGCTGAGTTCGCCATGGGTTTCGTATTGCACCACGGCGAAAGAGGCATTGAACAGCGCCAGCCCGATCAGCGAGGGGCGATAGCTGAACATTTTCAGATCAATGCCCAGGCACGAGGGGTTCAGTTCCCTGCCGAAAAAATAGCCGCGCCAGAATCCCGCCGGCGCCCCCGGAGCCTCTGCGCCGCGCCAATACAGCCAGCCGGCAAAGGCAAAGGCGAAAACATTGGCCATCACGAACAGCGCCGGGAAATGGCTGTGCAGCGCAGCCAGCGAGAACCAGCCGAAGTATCCCCCAAGGCCGGCCAGGGCGAAGCTCAGCAGGAACAGGTGCAGGCCATTGAGCTTGCAGGGCCGGCTTGCGCCATCGGCGTCGCGCAGCATGACTTCGCGCCCCGGCAATAGCCGGGAACCGGCAAAGAGGAAGGCGATGAAGCCAAGCAGCATCAGCGCGGCTTGCAGCAGGGTCGCCGCCGACAACATGCCGGCAGCGAATGGCGAATCAGGCGGCGGCATGTCCGGCCCCGGCTTCCCGCTCGAGATACTCCTGCCACTTGCGCACGGTAACCCGCTGAAAGGCGGCCACCACCGGATTGACTTCAATCGCCGGCTCGTCCCAATGTTGTTCGTAACCGGATTGCTCGGCTTCCACGGCAACCCGGTCCTGGTCGAGCAGGGGGCCGATCAGCAGCCGGTTGGAAATCTTCATCAGGGACTTCATGGCAAAGCGCGGAATGCGCACCGGCAGCAGGGGAATTTTCAGCGACTTGAAGTAGAACAGGAAAAATGTCCGGGTGGTGCGTTCATCGATGGGCAGGACGAACAGCCAGTGCTTGATTTCATCGTCGGTGTTGGACCACTGGTAGGGATACTGGTAGCAAAGCTTCATGCGGTTGGTATTGAGCCGGTCGTGATCGACGAACAGGCCGGAAATGCGCCCGCGGCCGACCCGGGAGTCATACTCCAGATGCACGTCGTCCCCCACGGTTTCACAGGCGGTGAGTTCGGCCCCGTCGAAGGGGCGGTACTTGCGGTGCAGGTGGGCGTGGGAAAAGTCGCTCACATTGTCGATGATCACCGAATGATGGGCCGAACAGGTGAATCCCAGGGGCACGCAGGCCCAGCGGTCCTTGCCTTCGATTTCGGGAATTTCGGGAATGTCGCGCTGCCCCGCGAGTTGCGGATCGCCGGGAAAAAGCCAGACCAGCCCGTAACGCACCCTGACCGGATAACCGCGGATGGAGATGTCGGGCAGTTCCCTGCGACCGAATAGGTCGGGGATTTCCACCACCCGGCCCTGCCGGTCGTACTTCCAGCCGTGGTAGGCGCATACCAGCCGGCAGTTATCCACCTGCCCGAGCGACAGCTTGAGCTGGCGATGGGCGCAGCGGTTCTCCAGCGCGTGAAATTCTCCGGCGGCACTGCGAAAAAGAGCGATGGAGCGTTTCCAGAAAACCACCTCCACCACGGTTCCGGGTTTGACATTGCGAACTTCTTCCACCGCGTACCAGTAATCCGGGCACATGCCCGCCGCCCGGGACTTCTGCCGCAGGCTGCGGGCCTCCGCAAAGCCTGGCGGCGCTGTTGTTGCCGTTGCCGCTGGATTCATTCCTGTCCCTCGCTGGCTGTTGTCGGCGAACTCTCATCGCTTGAATCTTCCACTGACTGATACGCTGCATTGTCCCGTGGCGGTTTTGCCGCGGGATTGTCAATCGCCTTGCGCTCATGGTAGTGGAATGCGTAGGCTTCATGGACTGCGTCGCGGATGCTGCCCGGCTGGTAGCCCAGTTCGTTCTTGGCCTTGGCCAGGTTGGCGTGGCGGCATTTCTTCAGCAGGCGGATCGCGCCCGGGGTGAAGCGCTGGGGAAAGTCCGGATGGAAGCGGCTCAGATAGAAGCTGGCGATTTCCGAAAACACATACATGAGATTGGCGGGAATCCGCCGGTTCGGGCGCGGAATGCCGGTAACTTCCTCGTAGAGGTCGAGAATATCGGAGATCGTCAGGTACTGGCTGCTGAAAATGTACTTCTCCCCGCTGCGGCCTTTTTCCATGCACAGCAGGTGGCCCTGCACAATATCCCTTGCCGCGACGAATTCAAAACCGCCATCGACATAGGCCCGCAGCTTGCCATTGGTGTAATCGCACAGCGTCCTGCCAAGCCGCGACGGGAAGAAATCCGCGCCGCCGACCACCGCGCAACAGGTGGCCACTATCACATCCTGGCCCATGGCCGCCGCCCGCAGGCATTCATGCTCCACCAGCGTCTTGCTGCGCTCGTAGGGCATGGTGCGCTCCATGGGATAGAACTGCATGGTTTCGTCGCTGGGCGCGGACGGGTCGTCCAGATCGTAACCCACGGCGCTGAACGAACCGGTAACCACCACCCGGCCGGCTTCCGCTTCCCGGGCGGCCTGGAGCACATTGCGGGTGCCGAGCACATTGCATTCGTAGATTTCCCGGCGGTGGGCGAGGTCGCCGTCGATGGTGGAAATCCTGGCGGCGACGTGATACACGCCCCGGCAGCCTTCCACGGCGCGGCGGGTGGCGCCGAGGTCGCGAATATCGGCCCAGGCGCGCTCCACCGCAAGGCCATCCAGCGCGGCGTTATTGTCTTCTTCGCGCAGCAGCACGCGCACCCTGACCCCATCAGCAAGCAAGCGGCGCACGAGATTCGCCCCCACATGGCCGGCGGAGCCGGTAAGAAGCACCGGCGCCGTTCGGGAATCGGAGGCTTGGGATGACTGGGTGTTCACCTTGTTTCCTGGCAATTGTTGGTCCGCGATTTCTTCTGTCGCGGTAAGCCGTTGAAATTGATTTTATTGTAACGGCCCAAGAGCCTGTGTCGCAAGGAAGCTCTGACTTGATCAGAGCTTCCTCGGAGCCTGCGGCGCAGGCTCCTAGTCAACATTCAGCCTGCTGGTCCAGAATATGTCGATATTGCCCAGGCTGTTGTCGGCCCGGGAGGAAAACCAGGTTATCGTTTCCTGGCCGGGGGGCAGCGCCGGGCACATGTCGGCGCCCGCGGTATTCACCTGGGGCCCGAGATTGAAGGCCGGCCCCCAACTGTCCGCGCCTTCGGCGGCGGCGCCCCAGATATCCATGCCTCCGTAGCCTCCGGGGCGGCTTGAGGTGAAATACACGGTGCCGTCTTCGGCCTGGCTGAAATGGAATTCCTCGCCTTCGGTATTGATGTTCGGCCCCTGGTTCACCGGCTCCATCCAGTTGCCGGTGGCGTCCCGCCTTGCGCAGTAGATATCGGAACCGCCGAAGCCGCCCGCGCGTCGCGACGCGAAACAGAGCGTTTCGCCATCCCGCAGAATCGCCGGGCAATGTTCATCGCCTTCGTCGGTGCTGATGGGATAGCCCACGAGCTCCGGTTCGGTCCATTCGCCATTGACCTTGCGGGTGATGAAAATGTCATTGTTGTTCTGCGGCGATGTGGTCGCCAGACGGTCGGACTTGAAATAGATGGTGTTGCCGTCCGCGGTGATCCAGGGCTCGCGGTCATCGCCCTTGCGCAGCGGGTCCACATCGGTGGCGGGCGCCGCATTGACGGGCATGCCCATGTTCACCGGCGTGTTCCAGGTGCCGGTTTCAGCGTTGAAGGTGGCGATGTACAGGTCTTTCGGGTCGCCGGGCGCCACGGCCATGTCCTGCCGCGCGCTGCAATAGACCATGGTGCCATCGTCGGCGAAGGACAATTCCCCTTCGGCCCACATGGTATTGATGGGAGCGCCGAAATTGTGCACGGCAAGTTCCACCCAGTCATTCTGGGCCAGGGAAGCGCCGCCCGCGGCGCACAGCGCGGCCGCCAGCGTCAGTCTTGCGAGGATTCTGTTCATCAGGGGCTTTCCTTCCTGTCAGCTTCGCGATTCAACGCGGAATGTCCACCAGTGGTCCGGGCGCTCGGCGTCCGCAGCCGGCCTCGGGTTGTAGGGATCATCGCCGAAGTCCTGCAATTTGGCGATGCGCGCGGTCCAGGACTGGTCCATCAACGCCGGGTCGGTGATCCGGTTTACCTTCACGGGATACACCACGCCGTCGAGGCGCAATCTGCCGGGGGAATCGGTCCCCACGTGGCTCGCCCAGTACTTGCTGTCGCAGACCGAGCAACTCAGATAAAGTTCCCCCGCGGGCGTGGCCATGCAGTTCAGATTGATGGCATGGGGCCGCCAGCCGCCGGCGTATATCTGCAGGGCGCACAACGGTACTTCATTGGCGAAGGTCCAGTCATCCACCGAGGCGTTCCCGGCGCTGCCGAGAAGATAGAACCCCGGCGTCCTGTCCCGGGGATATGCGGATGTCCAGACCAGCAGGGCGAGCAAGGCCAGGGCCAGAACGGCCAGGCCCGCGCGTTTGGCGGTAAAAGCGGATGTTGCCATAGCTGCGTTCTCCTCGATTGCGCGGAACCATCACGAGTCGCGCCGACCCCATGTGAATGTCCAGTTGCAGAATAGCCCCCAGGGCTGCCAGGGGCAAGCGCTGCGCCTCCGGTCAGTCGGCGCCGGAGGAAAAGCAGCCGTTTCCAGGACATGTGTTCGCGTCGGGTTCGGACAATTTGTAACAGTATGGGCGCCGATTCTCCCTTAGTATTTGCCCCGGGGACAAATCGACGCCAGCCATCGCGCCGCCCTTTCGCGATGGATCCAGCTTTCTCGCGCCAACCCGAAGTCAACGCGAATCAGCAACGGAAGTGGCGCGGAAATTCGAGGTTTGGATTGATGCCAGGTCCATTGCGCAACATCCGTTTGGCCATTTTTCCGCTCGCCGGCTCGCTGCTCGGCCTGAGCGGCGGCGCTACGGCCCAGGACAATGTGGGCGAAGAGTCCACCGTGGTCTATCCCGCGTCGTACTTCGAGGAATACTCCCCGGTCAGCGCCCAGGACATGCTCGACCGTATTCCCGGCATGGAGTCCAGGGGCGGACCCGGCGGCGGCGGGCCTCCCCGGGGCTTCTCCGGCGGGGCGGGGGGCGGGCCGAATGTTTCCCGGGGCGGCCGCGGCTTCGGCGGCGGTCGCAGCGGCGGCAATGAAATCCTCATCAACGGCAAGCGCACCGCGGGCAAGAACAACAACACCAGCGGTGTGCTCGACCGCATCACCGCGGCCCAGGTGGACTATATCGAAATCATTCGCGACACCAGCGGCTCGCTCGACGTGCGCGGCTCGGGCCAGGTGGTCAATGTGGTGCTGTTCGAGGAATTGTCCAGCACCAGCATTTCCTACGATGTGAACATGGACAACTACATCGGCAACGAGAACCGCCCGGGCGGCAATCTCGCGCTCAGCGGCCAGAGCGGCGGCCTCAACTATGTGATCAGCGCCCAGGCCGCGCCGCGCTTCATGGACCAGACCACCTGGGAAGAATCGGTGCTCGGCGACTTCTCCCCCAACGACACCATCTGGGAAGAGCGCACCATCGATGCGGCCAACTACGAACTCAGCGCCAATCTCGATTACCAGTTCAGCAACCGCAGCAGCGCCCGGCTGAATGCGCTGTTCGGCCACAATGACCGGCCCTCGTCGGTGATGCGCCATATCACCGATCTCAAGGTCGAACCCAATGCGCGGGACATCGAGCGCGAGGAGATTCCGGCCGAGTCCAGCAACTGGGAAATCGGCGGCGACTACGAGTATCTCACCGACAATAACTCCCGCTTCAAGGTGCTTTTCATCGCCAATGAAAACGACAATGCCTCCCTGCGCGAGCGCTTTGACGTGCTCGCGGGCGGCGATGAGAAGAACCTGTTCCTCAATACCGATTCGACGATTACCGAGCGTATCATCCGCGGTTCCTGGACCTTCGACATCGGCGGCAACCAGGATCTCGAGCTCGGCGCCGAGGGCGCCCAGACCGTGCTCGATTCGAGCCTTGCGCTGGGGCTTGCAGGAACCGGCGAACCTTCGGCGGCGGTGGGCGGGCTGGTGCCGGTTTCCGTCGCCAACGCCAACTCCGAAGTGGAAGAACTGCGCTACGAGCCTTTCGCCATCCACAACTGGGTGCTCAATCCGCGCTTGACCCTGGAATCGACCCTGCTGTGGGAAACCTCAACCATCACCCAGAGCGGCGATGTCGGCAATTCCCGGGATTTCCAGTTCCTCAAACCCAAGTTCGACCTGCGCTACAACCTGACGCCGCAACTGCAATTGCGCGGCTCCATCGAACGTGTGGTGCTGCAATTGAGCTTTGCCGATTTCGTCGCCGCCAATGACGAGCAGGACGACGACTCCAACACCCAGGCGGGCAATGTCAACCTGCGTCAGGAATGGCTGTGGAAGTACGATTTCAACGCCGAGTACCGGCTCCCCAATGACTATGGCGTACTCGACGCCAATGTCTATTATCACGCCCACCACGACCGCATCGAGCGTATCGACGTCACCGTGGACGAAGACAATCTCCAGTCCGCCAACGGCAATATCGGCGATGGCGAAATGTGGGGATTCCGGGGCAACGCCAGCGTCCGCATGCGGATGTTCGACCTGCCCAACCTGCTGCTCACCGCCAGCCTGACGGTGGAGGACTCCCGCATCATGGACCCTTTCCTGGCCTATGAGCGGCGCTTCCAGAACATGGCCCGGGGTTTCAATTCCTTCGGCTTCCGCCATGACATCCCCCAGTGGAATCTCAACTGGGGCGGCAGATGGATGAACCGCCACGACGGCAATATCCTGCGGGTCGATATCGACGATATCGAATACGCCTCAGGCGACCCCCGGGGCTCGCTGTTCGTGGAATACATCGACCGCCGCGGCCTCACCTGGCGCCTGGAAGGCCAGAGCCTGTCCAACCCGCAAAACTGCCGCGAGCGATTGCGCTATCTCGGACGTGTTTCCGCCGGCGTGCTGGAAGAGTTGGAATTTCGCTGCAACTCTTCCGGGCGGGTGATCAATTTCAAGGTGAGCGGCACTTTCTGAGCCCCGGCCGCGGCCTTGGGGTTTTCCTTCGCTGTCAGTAAAATCGGGTTTCCGGAGGTCATCAGCGATCGATGATGGCCTCATCCACCAGACGTTTGAAGTTCTCGCGAAAACCGCCGCCGCGGGATGGGGAGACCTGGGACATGATGACCATCACCATGTCGAGATTCGGGTCGATGAAATAGCGCGTTGCGGCGGAGCCGTCCCACCAGATCACGCCGTTGCCGACCGGGAAGTTGTAGGCTCCGGCGTTCATGACCAGGTTGAAGCCGCCGAGGGTCCAGCCCGAGCCGAGCCAGTAGCCGCCGGTGCCGATGGGTATGGCGGCGTCCGGCACGGCGTTGCGGTAGATGAGTTCCGCGGTTTCCTCCCGCAATACGCGCTCGCCGTCGAGTTCGCCCTTGTCGAGTACCATCTGGCTGTAGCGCATGAAATCGGGCACCGTGGAAAGCAGGCCGACGCCGCCTTCGATCAGCGGCGGCCGCGATGTCCATGGCACCTGTTCGATCCGGTAGGGATTGAGCCGGCCGTCCGCGGGCCGGTAGACCACCGCGAGCCGTTCGGCGTCTTCGCCTTCGGCCCAGAACATGGTGCTGTCCATGCCCAGGGGTTCGAACAGGTTTTCTTGCAGGTATTCGTCGAAGGGCTGGCCGGACCAGACTTCGACGAGCTTGCCCAGGATGGTGGCGTGGATGCCATAGCGGAAAGCCGTGCCGGGGTCGTGGTATAGCGGGATGCGCGCGGCGTTGCTCGTCATTTCGTCGAGGCTGATCGATTTGTCGCGCACCTTGTGTTCGCGATAGAGCGCGGAGCTGCGAGGCCCGAGCCCGGAAGTGTGCGTGAGCAGATGCGCCACGGTGATGTCGCCGATGCGCTCGCGGGTTCGCGTAATGTCGGTGCTGTCGGGGTCGAGCAGCACGCGCTGGTCGGCGAATTCGGGAAGGTACATCGAGATCGGATCGTCGAAATCGAACTTGCCCCGTTCGTATTGCTGCAGCACGGCGGTGCTGGTGACCTGCCGCGTCATCGAGTAGATGCGGAACAGGGTGTCCGGCCGCATTGCCCGGCCGTTTTCCAGGTCGTATTGGCCCAGGGCTTCGAAGTAGACGAGTTTTCCGTCGCGGGCTACCGCCGCAACTACGCCGGGAATGTCGCCGTCGTCGATATGCCGCTGCAGTCTGGTGGTAACGAGTTCCAGTTTCGCCGGGTCCATGCCAAACGAGGCCGGGTCAGCCGGCTGCAGGGCCTGCCCGAACAGGACTGCCGGCAACATCGGCAGCAAGGCGACGCCCTGTGCAATTCGAATCATGGGTGGTCTTCCGTAAACCGCACTGCGGTGAATGACCAGATCAGGGCGGCCACCCAGCCCAGAAATGTCCAACCGAGGAAGATATTCAGGACCAGGACCGCGATCCGGTTGTGGTGCTCGCGCCGGAAAGCGATGAAGGCGGGCAGAAAATACAGGAATACCCCAAGCCCGAAAAACAACAATACCAGAACTGCTACAAGAATTACTTCCAAAGTCTTGGCCTCCGGATCTTCCGTGCAAAACAATCGGCAGGTTCTTCGACTACGCTCCGCTGCGCGCAGAATGACACGGATTCACCGCAATTGCCAAGCGATTTGAGATTTTGCGACCACGCGCAGCAGGCTGGTTGGGGGGCTCCCCGACGCCCCCCTTCCATATTCAGAAATTCAACCGCAGGGTTGCGCCGTAGGTGCGGGGGGCTTCGAGGAAGGAGCCCCGGGCGCCTGGCCGCAGCGGGATATTGAAGGTCAGATTGCGGGCCCGGGTGTCGGTGACATTGTTGCCCCAGATTTCGAGCATCCAGCCGCCGTCTTCATCGCCGATGCCGGCGCGCAGATTGACCATGTCGTGTGCTTCCATGATGTCGAAGTCCAGACCGGGCTGGGTACTGGTGCGGCGATCATCCACCCAGCGGTAATTGCCGGACAGGAAGTACCGGTAATCCCCGACAAAGCCCTGGTACTCCAGCCCCGCGGTAGCCGTGTTCTCCGGCGCATTGGTCAGGGCCGCCCCGCAAAGCGAGCTGACCGAACCCGGCGCGTTCGGGTCATTGCCGTCGCAATCGTCGGGATATTCGGAATCGGCCAGGGTGTAGCCGAAGTTCAGGTTCAGGTTCTCGGTCAGCAGCGCCGCGAGTTCCAGCTCGGCGCCCTCGCTCCGGGCCTTGGGCACATTGAAGGTTCTGAACTGGACGCCGGTGAATTCGAGCACCTGGAAGTCCTCCAGGTCGTAAGTCCAGGCCGCGACGTTGGCGCGCAGGCGATCATTGAAGAGCTGGGTCTTGAGCCCCACTTCCCAGGCGTCATTGGTTTCGGCGCGGAATCTCGGGTCGGCGCCGCCGATGGCGGCGGTGGCGTCGAGGTTGAATCCGCCGGACTTGTAGCCGTGGGTAAAGCTGACGTAACCCGATACGAGTTCGCTGAAATCATTGGACAGCTTGACGGTGTAGGCAAGCGCGTCGTCGTCGTAGGTATCGGCGAACGTGACCGGGCGGCCGGGTATGAGGTCCGCCGGCGCGGCAAAGGGAAAGCAGACGTATCCCGCGCTGAAGGCGCCGATGGTGCCCGCCACCACTTCCAGCCCGGTGCCCGCCGCCCCCGCGGCCAAAGCCCCCGCATTGGCAACGGTATTGGCGCAGGCCTGGTTGGGCGATGGCCCCTGGCGGAAGGCACCGTCTTTCTGTTCGTCAATCCAGCGCAGGCCGAAAATCAGGTCCAGATCTTCTGTCAACTCCAGTGTGTTCTGGGTGAAGAGGGAAGTCGAACGCCCGTCCTGGGTGAAGTGGTTCTGGGCGTGACTGCCCGCCGCGTTGACGCCGCCGGCGAATGCGGTGGCGGGCGAAGGCGAAGCCAGCACGTCGGCGAAAACGCCGCCCGTGGCCAGGGGAACCTGGCCGAGCAATGGCGCCGCGCCGAGCACGGGAGCGAAGGCGAAACGCCACAGCATGGCGTCGGTGTTGGCGGTGAAGTCGCCGCCAAGCCCAAGGCCGCCGGTGGCATAGATGTCTTCGGTGCTCAGGTAGGCGCCCAGCATCCAGCTCAGCCGGTCCATTTCTCCCGTCAGCCGCAATTCGGTGGTGATCGTGTCGATTTGCGCGCCGGTGGGAAATCCGCCGGCGGCGGCAGGCGATACCGAAAAGACATCCATGCTGACGAAATCGGACTGCTGCACCGCATCCGAATCATAGGAACGCCAGGAGCCGAGCCAGGTGAGCGCCACGTTCTCGTTGAGGTCCCAGTTCAACTCCGCGGACAATCCGGTTTGCTCGGAGCCGTTCTCGAACTGTTCCGCATTGGAGATCATGTTTTCCAGGGCGTCATCGCCCAGGGCCTGGATGCCGCCGTCCGCGGGCAGCCCCGCGGCGGCAAATGAGCCGAGGGCGCGTCCCGCCGAATCCTGCAGCGCAACGGCGTCGCAGCATCGCTCATCGGCGTCGGCATAATCGGCGATCAGCCGCAGGTCGGCGGTGTCGGAGAGGTTCCAGAGCAATTGCCCGCGCAGCGAGAGCCGGTCCCGGGTGCGGCTTTCGGCGCCGGTGGTGGATTCGAGAAATCCGCCTTGTTCGCGCCGGGCGATGGACAGCCGGTAGCCAAGCTCGTCCTGGATGATCGGCCCGCTGACTCCGGCCTGGAGATTGAAGCCGTCGTAATTCGCCGCGGTGATGTTGGCGAAGGACTCGTTTTCGCTCAAATTAGGGCGGCGGGTACGGATGCTGATGGCGCCGGCGGAGGTATTGCGACCGAACAGGGTGCCCTGCGGCCCCCGCAGCACTTCCACCTGCTCCACGTCCATGAGATCGCTGAGGGCGATGCCCGGGCGGCTCAGGTAGACATCGTCGAGAAACACGCCCACGGCGCTTTCAAGCCCGATATTGTTGCCCGTGGTGCCCACTCCGCGGATGCGCAGGGTGGTGCCGCCGGTTTCAGTCTGGGACGAATTCATGTTGAATGAAGTCGCCAGGGTGGAAAGGTCCCTGAGGTCCTTGACGCCGGCCCGGTCCAGGGCTTCGGCGCTGAGCGCGGTTACCGCAACCGGCACCTCCTGCAGGGATTCCTCGCGCCGGGTGGCGGTGACGAGGATTTCCTCGACTGCCGCGGTTGCTTCGTTTTGCGCCTGCGCGAAAGCAGGCGACACAAGAGTGAGCCCTGTGCAGATCGCACAGGCAAGATGTTTCTGCATGGCCGTTTCCCCTAAAAGAATGCCCAAATGGGTGTCCGCACACTATACACGAAACTGGCGGCATGCCCGAAATGTTTTTTGGCTTTCGTGCGGCTTGCGGGGCTTCGACTCGTCGCCGCCGGCAGGCGATTTACGCTGTTTCACCGCTCAACGCGAGGTGAATGCCTGAATGCCGGTTTGGGCGCGGCCGAGGATGAGCGCGTGGATGTCCTGGGTGCCTTCGTAGGTGTTGACGACTTCCAGGTTCTGGGCGTGGCGCATGACGGGATATTCGTCGGAAATGCCATTGCCGCCGAGCATGTCCCGGGCTTCCCTGGCGCAGTCGAGCGCCTTGAGGCAGGAGTTGCGTTTCAGCAGCGAAACCAGCGGCGGCGCCAGCTTGCCTTCGTCCCGCAGGCGGCTGGCCCGCAGGCAGCCCTGCAGGCCGATGCTGATATCGGTTTGCATTTGGGCGAGTTTTTTCTGGATGATTTGATTGGCAGCCAGCGGACGCTGGAACTGCTTGCGTTCCAGGGTGTAATCGAGCGCGGTATGCCAGCAGGTGCGCGCCGCGCCCAGGGCTCCCCAGGCAATGCCGAGGCGGGCGGAATTCAGGCAACTGAAAGGCCCGGCAAGCCCCCGGGCGTCGGGCAGCAGGTTTTCTTCGGGAACGAAAACCCCGTCCATGACGATCTCGCCGGTGATTGACGCCCGCAAGGCCAGCTTGCCTTCGATCTTCGGCGCGCTCAGGCCCGGCATGCCGCGCTCGAGAATGAAGCCGCGAATCGCGCCGTCGTCATCCTTGGCCCAGACGATAAAGACATCGGAGATGGGTGAATTGCTGATCCAGTTCTTGGCGCCGGTCAATTCATAGCCGCCGGAGACACTGCGCGCCCGGCTGATCATGCCGCCCGGGTCGGAGCCGTAGTCGGGTTCGGTGAGGCCAAAACAGCCGATCAGCTCGCCGCTGGCAAGCCCCGGCAGATACTTCCGCTTCTGGGCTTCGCTGCCGAAGGTGTTGATGGGATGCATGACCAGGCTCGACTGCACCGACATCATCGAGCGGTAGCCCGAATCCACCGCCTCGATCTCCTGGGCCACGAGCCCATAGGAGACGTAATTCATGCCGGCACAGCCATGGCCTTCGATCATGCAGCCGAGCAGGCCGAGTTCGCCCATTTCGCGAAAGATCGCCGGGTCGGTTTCCTCCTTGCGACAGGCTTCGCGCACCCGCGGCAGCAGCTTGTCCCGGGCGTACTGCCGGGTGGTTTCGCGCACCATGCGCTCTTCTTCGCTGAGCTGCTCGTCCAGCAGAAACGGGTCGTCCCACTGGAAAGGGGCGGAATCGGGCGTGGCGGGCATCTTGGCCTCCAAGGGGAAATGGGCGGGCGGCGCGAAAGTCTAACAGATTGCCGCCACGTCAGAAATTTGCGGCGAACTTCCCTGGAAACCCGCAAAATGTGAATTGTGCGCATCCAGATATTCTCTGAAAAACTCCAGGGAGGAAGGGAGTTTTTCAGAGAATACCTAAAGGTTGGTAAAGCCAGACAGGTCGATCTTGTCCTCGGAAGGATCGAACTGATCGATAAAACAGTCAATTCACCCGGTTGACCGGGGATGGGCCGAAAGATAGCCAGCTTCCCTGGTATTTTGCGCCGCCGGCGTCGCCCAGGCTCCAGTCGCATACGCCGTCGGGGAAAATCATCTGCAGTTCGGCCCATTCCCGTTCGGTAAGCGGCTGACGATACTCATCCCGATTTACGGGCCGCAAGCGGCAGGAGACGATGTTGTTCGCCAGCGGCGCCCCCGCCACATGGCGCGGCGTGGGATATGCGGGGTACAGCTCGCCGCAGCGACCCTCGCCAGCGTAATCGAGTTCTTCCTCGATCTTGATTCGCTCCGGGCCGGTGGCGTCCCAGCAGGCGTCATTCAGCCGGGTGGGCCGGTTGGCGGCGACGATCAGGTCCGCCGGCATGGATGACTCGTCGCGCCGGATCGCCAGAATCCATTCATCCATGCTCCGGAACAGCTCGCCGAGATCATCATTACCGGGCGCAAAACCCCATTGCCCGCCGATTTGCATGACATGATTGCGGGCATTGCCATTGGCGAGCCGCAGCCGCTCACGGGTGGAAAATTGATGCACGATCATGTGGATATCGCCATTTTCAGCGTGGTCGGTGTAGCTGCGGTAATCGATCACCGGGATTGCCGCGAGCCCGCCGCCGCCGTTGAGTATGCGGCCCGATTCGAAGGCGCGGCGACTCGCGAGGGGGTCGGCGCGGTGACGCTCGAACACATGGTTCAGGTCGCGGTCGAAACCGCCGATATCGCGGTTCAGATCGATGAACTGCCGCGCCGTGATCTGTCCTGCGTTGAAAGCGGCCAGACCATATTGCACGCCGCGATTGTCCAGCGGACGCAGGGCCTTGCCGCTTGCCGGGTCTTCGCCATATACATTGACGGTGTGATCGTAGACGGTGGCCCGGATACCCCCCTGCCCAGGGCGATAGAGAATCCCGCGCAATTCATCGAGGCCGACTTCGCCGCCCTGGTCCTCGGGCGGCGCATTGGGCTCGAAGATCGGATCGAGCCGGGCCGCGCCGCGGCTGAGATTGGCGATGGACCCCCAGGAGCCGAAACCCGAAACCGCCCGCTGCTGCTCCGGGCTGAATTCGCCGGGGCTGATCACTGTAAAGTAGTGGTAGAGCAATCGGGCGTCGGCCACGGTGAAAATGGTTGCCGAGGTGACATCGGGGAAGCTGGCGGAAACGATGATGCCGTCGAATACGCCGGGATAGTTGTCGGCGGTCTGGTATGACTGGTACGAACCCCCGGAAGCTCCGGTGGCGATGGTGTAGTCAGGCACGCCATAACGCTCGATGAATCGCTCCTTGACCATGATGTGGGTCTCGGAAGCGAGCAAGTCATTGCAGTTCTGGCCGAACACATTGAGCGAAGACGAGACAACCGCGTATCCCTGCTCGAACAGGCCCCGCCGCATGACGCCGCCGGTGCGCGCGCCCTGCCGGTACCAGCCGCCCCGGCAACCGCCGCCGTGGGTGTAGACCAGCTTGCCGTTCCAGCCATTGCTGCGTTGCCACGGGTCGGGCTCGCCCTGGGCCGGGTCGTGCAGCATGGCGATTTCGTATATGGCGCGGTTCACCGTGCCGGTTTCCACCCGGACGATATAGGGAATCATCCTGCCCCGGCTCAGGATCCGGGCCAGATCAGGGGGCGGCAAGGCACCCGGGCTTGACAGGTAGGGTTTGAAGTCCTGTTCGAGATCGCTCCAGTAGACATGGTCCACCCGGCTTGCCACCGAGCAGTTCCGGTCCAGCGGCTCGCCGAGCGAGTCGCCCGTCACGGCGCGGAAGTCACCGGTTTCGCAGTAGAACGGCGCCTGTTGCGGGCCCGAGATGATGGGGCCGGTAATGGGCCAGTTGGTGATTACCTGTTTTGCCTTCCTGCCCACTCCGGCGATGCTCGCGATAAGTTCGCTCTCGCCTTCGGGCAGCCCTTCGAGCAGCCCCTGCATGGTTTGCTCGCCCGTCTGGCGAAACCCGGCGGAGACATTTTCCCCATTCAATTCTATTCGCAAACCCGCCGGCTGCAGGGAACGGGCCGCATCGGTTACCCGCACTTCAACCAGGGCGTCGCCACCGGTGACCAGCCAGGGGCGGGTGGAAAGCACCTCGATTTCGATGGGCGGCGCGGCCTCAGGCTCCATCAGCATTCCGCTCGTGCTCACCGGTTCGGTGCAGGATGAGGCCAGCAATCCGGCAAGAAAGGGCAGAAAATACAGGCGGCTCATGGCAGTGCGTCCCGTCACAAAGGCGAACGGCTATTGTGGAAATCCCGCCCCGCAAGGTCAAGTTTGTGAACGTTTGCCGCGGTGGCGCGAGCCTGTACCCGTCATCACTGCGCGGAACCCTCTCCCGTCATCCTGCGCGGAGCGAAGCGGAGTCGCAGGATGACAGTGAGCGGGGCAGCGCAAAAGTGAAAATTGCTGGTAGTATGGATGCATGTTCCGATTCACTTCCATCTCAGGATGTTCGATTCTGGCCATGATGGTCTTGTGGTCCAGTCCCTTGCCCGGGCGGGAGATGGCAGTCGGGGAGCGGATTGCGGAAGCGGAAAGAATCCTGCAGGCGGTGGATGCGCAGGCCGAATCCTGTCTTGCACAACTCGCGGAAACTTCCGACGCGGGCCAGCCAGCGGCGTGCGCGGATTTTCTGGCGGCCATCGATGGCGAAACCCTGGCCGGCTATCTCGCCCACTGCGATGCGCTCAAGCAATGGCGGGATGACTATGTGGAGAATCCGCCAATCGTGAGCATGAAAGGCGAGCGCGACTTGCAGCGGCTCGTTGGAATCGAGCGCGCCTGCGGCGAAAACGCCCTGCGCCGCCGGACCCGCTTTGTGGCGGAGGCATTCGACGCCATCAATACGCGCCGCGCCAGCCGCCTGAGTGGCCTGTCCCTGCAAAGGAGGCTCGGCGAGATTGAATTCCAGTCAACCCTCGGCGGCTGGCAAAATGAACTCGACGCCACAAACTCCAACCGCCGAATCCACAACGAAACCCTGCGGCAATTCGATCAACTCGAAGAAGAACTCATCCGCCGGCAAATCAACCGCCCGCAGCCTTTCTGACGTCCAGGAGCCTGCGCCGTAGCGAAGCGACGTCGCGGAATCTCCATGACGATTCTCGTGACGTGGCTTGCAGCCCCCCGTAGAAAATTGCGGGAAATTGGGGCAGACTCTGATGCTTGGCGTGATTCGGGGAGAGACATGCGGAAAATCGGTTTGCGGGTGCTGGCGGTCTTTGTGGGCGTGGGCTTGTTGACCGGCTGCTCGGATTCCGCTGATGACGGGGCGGCGCCGGTCGCCGGCGAGATGCGTTTCGACACCACGCTGACCATGCGGGAACTCATGCTGCATGTGCTCGAGTTTGCGGCCGACGGGCTGTGGAGCAATGCCGGCTGGGTGGAAGACGCCAATGGCTACCGCGAACTCTACCCGGAAACCGAAGAACGCTGGGAACAGGTGGTCGCCAGCGCCGCCATGGTGGCGGAGGCCGGCAACCTGCTCAACCTGCCCGGCCGCCGCATGGACAACGACGCCTGGGTCATTTACTCCGAAGGCCTGACCCAGGCGGGCCAGCGCGCCATGGCCGCCGCCATCGACCGCGACAAGGAAGCCCTGTTCCAGGCCGGCGCCGATGTGTACAGCGTCTGCTCGGCGTGCCATCAGGCTTACGACCCGGAAATCAACAGCCGCTTCGTATCCAACTGAACCGATTGCAATCCGTCCCGGAATGGTCCCTCTTGACACCAGCATGAACCTGAATTTGACGCGGGCGGCGTCCTGGTTCGCCGGGTTGTCGCTGCTGCTCGCTTCCGGCGCCCTGCTTGCCCACACCATCGAAGGCTCCGACGCCAGCTTTGTGCGGAGTATCGACGGCGCCGCCATCGGCCCCTTCATCTATCTCGGCGCCAAACACATGGTGACCGGCTACGACCACCTGCTGTTCCTGGTGGGGGTGATCTTCTTTCTTTACCGGCCCGGCCATATCGTGCAATATGTGACTCTGTTTGCGGTCGGACACAGCATTACGCTGTTGCTTGGCGTGCTGGCCGATTTGCAGGTCAACGCCTATTTCATCGATGCCGTCATCGGCCTTTCGGTGGCCTACAAGGCATTTGAAAACATGGGTGGGTTCGCGCGCCTGGGATTCGAACCCGACGCCCGGCTGGCGGTGTTCGTCTTCGGCCTTTTCCACGGCCTTGGCCTGGCGACCCGATTGCAGGAATTCGAACTCTCGGACAACGGATTGGTGGCGAATATTCTCAGCTTCAATGTGGGCGTGGAGATCGGCCAGATTCTCGCCTTGTCGCTGGTCTATATCGGGCTGAGCGTATGGCGCGCGAGAAGCTCCTACCTGCGCCATGCCTTCGTCACGAACAGCGTGCTGCTCGGCAGCGGCTTTCTGCTGACCGGCTATCAGCTGAGCGCATTTTTCCTCATGCCCTAGGAGTCATGGCCATGGACCCGCAAACCTCGCCGCCTTCGCCCAAAAACCTGATGCGGGCCGGCATCACGGCTTTTCTGGTTTCCGTGCTGGTGCTGCTCGCCTTTATCCTCCCCGCGGAATTCGGCCAGGACCCCCTGCGCACCGGCGACCTGCTTGGCCTCACCGCGCTTTCCCGGGGCGCCAACGCTTTTGAGGAGCAGGTTGAGGTGCATCGGGAAGACTATGTGGAATTCGAACTCGGCCCGTTTCAGTCGGTGGAGTACAAATACCTGATGGACCAGGACGCGACGCTGGTTTTCAGTTGGCTGGCCGATGGCGAGGTGTATTTCGACATGCACGCCGAAACCGCGGGGCTGGAAGAGGAAGAAGTGCAAAGTTTCGAACAGGGCACCGCGAGCCAGCGCATGGGCTCGTACCACGCTCCCTTTACCGGCATCCACGGCTGGTTCTGGGAGAACCGTAGCGCCCGGAGAATCCTGGTTCGCGTGTACAGCGCGGGCTTTTACCAGACTTCAACGGTATTCCGCGACGGCGGCGACTTCGAGCGCGTCATCGACCCGGTCGCCAGTCCCCGAGCTCGTTGACCATTCCCGTCATTCGAGTGCTAGTTCTGCTCGGTCGGGTCCGAACCGTCCCGGGGAGCGCCGGTGCCGGAGCTGCCCATGAACAGCTTGCGACCGTCCGGGAAGGTGATATCCCGGCCATTGGCGCGGCAAGTGGGATCGCACAGGCGGTCCTTGCTTTGATAGCCGGTCACGATGATGTCGGTGCCGAGTTGCAAGGAGTTGCGGTTGATCCCGCGGCGCAGCAAGGTGTTGGGCGTGCCGCCTTCCACCATCCAGGGGCCGGGGTCGCGGGTGGATTCCGGATCGTTGTTCTCCAAATGAATCCAGGTATGCGGATTGATCCACTCCACGCGGCTGATGGGGCCGCCGAGACGTACCGGCAGGTTCGCATCGAATTCCGCGGAGAACGCATGATGCGCAGTGGCCGGGGGCTTGATGGCGACCGCGCCAGCCGCGGCGACCGCCGCCAGAGCCAACATTTTGATTTTCATGAATCTACCTCTTCATCGTGTTGTCAAGAATTTCCCCGAAAGGACAATACCCCGCATTCTATCCAAAGGCCCGATGGAATGCCAAGCGCCCCGGAACCAAATTTTCAGATTTCGCTTACTGCTGGTCCTGCTGTTCCCGCAGCATTTCCTCACGCAGCCGCTGCTCAAACTCGCCGCCACGGCGATACTGGCCGTACATCAGTTCCTCGACAAACTCGACGCACTTGAACTGGGGCAGTTCATAGCCCTCCTCAAGCCGGCGATACAGCGGCATGCGGATCGTCCAGGGTTCCTGGTAGACTTCCGGGTCTTCCATGGTGGCGGAATACATGATGACGTTGTCGTCGATCATGTCATAGCGCTCGGTGACCTTGAGCTGATAGCTGTGGTAATTGCCGGCGCGGTCGAGCCAGGTGCGGTCGTCGAGGCCGGTGACCTCAACCACGAAGGTGTCGCCTTCCCAGTAGCCGTAGGATTGGCCCATCCATGAATCCAGCGGCGGCGGGCCCGGATCTTCCAGGAAAACATTGCGCACCGAGCCGGCGAAGGAGTAGGCGATGAAGAAAGCGCTCTCGCTCTGGAAAATCTGGAAGGGATGCGGCATATATGTGGCCCGGGGCACACCCGGCATGAAGCACTTGATCTCCGGGTCCAGCTCCAGCCAGTTTTCGCGATTCTCATCGCGCCGCGCAAGCGCTTCCGGGCGATAGGGGATGGTGCCGCCTTCCACCACGCCAAAACTGGCGGGAACCGCGCCGACCGCGCCAAGTGCGACAACTTCCGGCGCCGGCACCGGCACGAAATCACCGGGAACCAGTTGGTAGGCCGCCCTGGGCGGTGCCGCTTCGAGATTGTCGTTGGCGTTCATGAGAACCTGCCAGATACCGTTCAGGTCCGGCCTGCCGCCGGGAGTCCTGGGAATATCGGAACCGCTGGATTCGGCGGCAGCCGCCTCGGCGGCGTCGCCAACGGTTGTCGTTTCCTGGGAACATCCCGCAAACACCATCGCGAGGGCGAAGAGCATGCACTTGGTCTTCATCGGTTCTGCCTATGCTGAAAAGTGGAATCACCGGGGCTGTTTCGGGCAAAAGATATAACCACCCATCCGAAAGCGTGTCAAGCTTGCGGGAGTAAGGCCAAGGGGAAGTGGTGCCGCCACCAAGAGTCGAACTCGGGACCTGCTGATTACAAGTCAGCTGCTCTACCACGGCTGAGCTATAGCGGCACGGTGTATTGCTTGCGCTCGCTGTCCGTAGCATGGGGAATTCGCTGCTTTCCCCGCCCGGCGCAAGCGCAAGGAAGATGGTACAGAAACGGCCCGCGCAGTTCAACACAGCGCTAGCGCAACGAATACCATGCTCCGCGGCCGGCGCCGTGTCGCCGCAAGTGTCTGGCGTCGCACAGCGACTTGATGTGGCCCTTGATCGTATTCCGGTTTCCGCCGGTGGCGGATACGGCCATGGCCACAGTCAGCCTGCCGTGTTCGCGGCACAATTCAAGCAGTTGCCGGGACAACTCGGGCAGGCTTTCGAACAGCAGGCGCTCGCGGCCGATTTTCGTTTCCAGCCGATCCTTTTGCGTGGTCAATGAGCGCAGGAAATACCCGAGCCACGGTTGCCAGTCCGGACTGTCGCCGCGAATGGTTCGCTGGGTTTGCCTCAAGGCCGAATAATACTCTTCCTTGGACTGCTCGATCACGCTTTCCAGCGAACTGAACGGCGCATATGCGTAACCCGCCCGCAGCAAAAGCAAGGTGGTGAGAATGCGGGACAGGCGGCCGTTACCGTCCTGAAACGGGTGAATTTGCAAAAAGGTCACGACGAAAACCGCGATCACGACCAGTCGGTGATGATCGCCAGCCTCAAGTTGCGCGCGAGTCCAATCGATCAGTTCCCCCGTCAATCGAGGCGTATCGAACGGAGTCGCCGTCCTGAACACCACGCCGAGGCTCGTGCCGTCCGGGGCGAAGGCTTCCACGTGATTGTCGTGCGTCTTGTAGTCGCCCCGATGGCGCAGGTCTTTCGACGAATGCTGCAACAGCACCTGATGCAAATGCTTGATGTGATTTTCCGTCAGGTCGATATCCGCCCAGGAGTCGAAAACGAGGTTCATGGCATCGGCGTAGCCGGC